>NZ_JBHMIR010000045.1:0-37491 GCF_048060285.1 Micromonospora sp. LOL_025
GACAAGATCCCCTACCAGCCACGCCCCACCAGCCCCGTCCCCGCTTGACGAAACCCATAGGGACACCCCCCCGGACGGTGTCCGGGGGGCCGGGGTGTCGCGTCAGTGGATGATGACGGGAGCCTTCGCCTGCCCCGCCTGCTGGCCGTCGAGCAGGTGCGACGGCTCCCGCCGCCGGGGCAGGAACGCCGCCGGGACGAACGTGACCAGCACCAGCGCGAACGCGACCCAGAACGTGGTGGCGAAGGAGCTGGCGGCGAAGTCGAGGCCGCGCTGGATGAGCGACGGCTCGACCGGGAACTGCCCGGCCAGCTCCGGCTGCTGCTGGACGGCGATGGCGAGGCCGGCCTCCGTCACCGGCTCCCCGCTCGGGTCGGTCGCCCCGGGGATCGGCCGGGAGCCGTTCAGCTCGTTGGTGAGGATCACCGACATCATGGCGGCGCCGACGGACCCGCCGATCTGCTGGAGGATGTTGACCAGGGTGGAGCCGCGGGCCACCTCGTGGGCCTTCAGGGTCTTCAACGCCGAGGTCATGATCGGCATCATGGTCCCGCCCATGCCCAGGCCCATGACGAACAGCGACCCGCAGAGCAGGACGTACGAGGTCTGCGGGTCGACCTGGGTGAAGGTGAAGAACCCGATGGCGATGAGTGCCAGCGCGAACGGCACGGTGCGGCCGACGGGGACCCGGTCGGCCAGCATCCCGGCCACCGGCATGGTCACCATCGCGCCGATGCCCTGCGGCGCCATCAGCAGGCCGGCGGCCAGCGTCGTCTCGCCGCGGATCTGGAGGAAGTAGCTCGGGAACAGCAGGCCGGCGCCCATGAACGCGATGATGAACACGAACATGGTCACCGCCGCGACGGTGAGGTTGCGGTTGGCGAACAGCCGCAGGTCGAGCAGGGGGTGCCGGGTCCGGAAGGAGTAGAGGACGAAGGCGACGAGGAGCACGCCGCCGACCAGCATGGGCACCCACACCTCGGTGTCGGCGAACGTGCCGGTCTCGGGCAGCGTGGAGACGCCGTAGAGGAAGAGGGCGAGGCCCGGCGAGAGCATCAGCATGCCGAGGAAGTCGAACGACTCGGAGGGCTCGGGGGCGTCCTTCGGCAGTGCCAGGGCGGCGTAGACGAGCGCCACGGCGCCGATCGGCAGGTTGATCAGGAAGATCCAGTGCCAGCTCGCGATGTCGATCAGCCAGCCGCCGAGGATCGGCCCTCCGATGGGGCCGAGCAGCATCGGGATGCCCAGGACGGCCATCAGCCGGCCGATCCGGTTCGGCCCGGCCGCCCGGGTCATGATCGTCATGCCCAGCGGCAGGAGCATGCCGCCGCCGAGGCCCTGGAGCACGCGGTAGCCGATCAGCTGCCCGATCGTGTCGGCGTTGGCGCACAGCCCCGACCCGATCGTGAACAGCGCGATGGCGATCATGTAGAGCCGCTTGGTGCCGAACCGGTCGGCGGCCCAGCCGCTGAGCGGGATCACCGTGGCCAGCGCCAGCGTGTAGGCGGTCATCGTCCAGGCGACCTCGGCGTACGAGGCGTTGAACTCGCGCTGGAAGGTCGGCAGGGCGACGGTGACGACCGTCACGTCGAGGATCGACATGATCGCGCCGAGGACGACGACCCCGGCGACCTTGAGCACCGAGGCGTCGAGTTTGTCCGAGGTCGCGATGGATTGCTGTGTCACTGATTCTCCTGGGTCCCCGTGGTGGCCGGCGCGAGCCGTGCCTCGACCGGTCACGTACCGGCAGTGTCCGCAGGCAGACTAACGAGCGGCACCGACGATCGACGTACGATTTCCGACCGGCAGAATGTGGGCGACGCCACGGTGGCGAGCGGTCTACCGCCGGGGCCGGCCGCGCTCCCGGGTGCGGGTCGGGCCGGGTGGGCCCGCCGCCTCCGGTCACCCCACCTTGGGTACGGCGCGGGCGATGATCGCGGCGAAGTCGACGCCGCGGGGCAGCGTGCCGTACGCCTGACCGTGGTCGCCGCCGAGCCGGGAGGCGCAGAAGGCGTCGGCGACGGCGGGGTGGCCGTGCCGCACCAGCAGCGAGCCCTGCAGGACCAGGGCGAGCCGTTCGACGACGCGGCGGGCCCGCAGCTCGACCTCGTCGTGATCGGACAGGTCGGCCCGCACCCGGCGTACGGCGGCGTCGAGTCGGGCGTCGGCGCCGGTGGCGGCGGTCACCTCGGCCCGGAACGCCTCCATGACCTGCGGTTCCCTGGTGACGGCGCGCAGCACGTCCAGCGCGGCGACGTTGCCGGAGCCCTCCCAGATCGAGTTCAGCGGGGACTCGCGGAACAGCCTCGGCATGCCCGACTCCTCGACGTAGCCGTTGCCGCCCAGGCATTCGAGGGCCTCGGCGGCGTGTGCCGGCCAGCGCTTGCAGACCCAGTACTTGCCGACGGCGAGGGCGAGGCGCTTGAACGCGGTCTCGCCGGCGTCGCCGCGCGCGGACCGGTCGGTGGCCCCGGCGAGGCGCATCATCAGGACGGTGGCGGCCTCGGACTCGACCGCGAGGTCGGCGAGCACGTTGCGCATCAGGGGCGCCTCGACGAGGTACCGGCCGAAGGCCCGCCGGTGGGTGGCGTGGTGGGCGGCGGTGATCACGCCCTGGCGCATGCCGGCCGCCGCGCCGATGACGCAGTCGAGGCGGGTCAGGTTGACCATGTCGATGATGGTGCGCACGCCACGGCCCTCGTCGCCGACCCGCCAGGCGACCGCGTGCTCGTACTCGACCTCGGCCGAGGCGTTGGAGCGGTTGCCGAGCTTGTCCTTGAGGCGCATCAGCCGCATCGGGTTGCGCGTGCCGTCCGGCAGGACGCGCGGGACGAGGAAGCAGGTGAGCCCGCCCGGCGCCTGGGCGAGGGTGAGGAAGACGTCGCACATCGGCGCCGACGTGAACCACTTGTGCCCGAGGAGCCGGTAGGTGCCGTCCGGCTCGGGGCGGGCGGTGGTGGTGTTGGCGCGTACGTCCGAGCCGCCCTGCTTCTCCGTCATCGACATGCCGGCCAGCAGTCCCCGCTTGGCCAGCGGCGGGCGCAGCCCGAAGTCGTACGACGTGGCGGTGAGCAGCGGCTCGTACCGCGCGGCCAGCTCCGGGGCGTGCCGCAGCGCCGGCACGGCGGCGTAGGTCATCGAGATCGGGCAGCCGTGGCCGGCGTCGGGGCGCCAGGTGTGGAACTTGGCCGCGCGGGCCACGTGCGCGCCGGGCCGGTCGTCGGCCCACGGTGCGGCGTGCAGGCCGTGCGTGACGGCGGTCCGCATCAGCTCGTGCCAGGCCGGATGGAACTCCACCTCGTCGACGCGGTTGCCGTGCCGGTCGTGGGTGCGCAGGACCGGCGGGTGCTCGTTGGCGAGCCGCCCGTGCTCGATCGCCTGCTCGCCGCCGCCGAGGCGGCCGAGTTCGTGCAGCTCGTCGGCGGCCCAGCCGGCGCCCTCGCGGTCGAGCGCGTCGAGCAGTGCCGGGTCGTCGGCCGCGTCGTGACCGACCAGCGGCGGAACCTGGTTGAGGACCTCGTGCGTCGTCACGGCGACACTCCCAGCGCGCGGTGGAGGAAGGTGATCAGGTGCGGGATGGTGCGCGGCCCGGCGACGCCGGCCGCCAGGGGGCCGACCATCGCCTCGGCCAGGGCGCCGACCAGCGCGGTGGCGGTCAGCTCGGGATCCTGCGGGGGAAGCTCGCCGTTTTCCACCCCCTGCGCGACGTGGCCGGCGATCAGCTCGGCGTACGCGCGGCGGAAGACGAGCCGCTCGGCGTCGACCGCCGGGTCGGCCGGCTCGGCGAGCAGGGCGTACGCCAACCGTGGGGACCGCAGCGCCCGGCCGGAGAACGTCTCGATGACGGCGGTGACCCGCTCGGCGACGGTGGTCTCCACGGCCGCCGCGCGTGCCACCGCGTCCACCTCGCGCTGCGAGGCCGTGCGGAACACCTCGGCGACCAGGTCGGCCTTGGTGGGGAAGTGCCGGTAGACGCTGCCGGTCGCCAGCCCGGCCCGCCCGGCGACGGCGGCGACCGAGCAGCCGGCGTACCCGTGCTCGGCCATGATCTCCAGCGCGGCGGCGATGATCCGCTCCCGGGACGCGCTCAGCCGAGCCTTCACGCGCTCGGTGCTCCGGTAGACCACGCAAGGATTGAACCATTATTCAATCCTTGCCGGCAAGGGCGCCGCCGCGGGCGCTGAACCGCCGTCCGGACGCGGCGCTGGCAGGCGTGGCCGCCACCTTCCAGGGCGTGACCGCCCCTTGGCGGGAGACCAACTGTGAGTGCCACTGGGGCAGCGCCGAGGAGGCTTCTGCGGGAGCACGACGCGTCCGGCGAACTGAGCGACGTCGTACGGCGGCTCGCCCTCCCCCACGCCGACCGATGGGACGAGCGCGGCTAGGGCACGGCCGCCACGCGGAACTGCCGCGAACGGCGACAGGGGCACCCCCGTCTCCGGGAGGTGCCCCTGTCGCGGCGGCCGGTACGCGGCCCGACGAGCTGCGCTCAGCAGCCCTGCCGCCGGCTGTAGATCTGGTGGCGCTGGCCCGCCCACCCGATGTAGCCGACCGCCTCGACGCAGTAGGACGCCGTGCCGGTGACGCCGACCGGGCCGGCGTGGTAGCCGAAGTCACCGGAGTCGGTGTCCGCGCTACCCGAGCGGGTGCAGTGCGCGCCCTCACCGGAACGCTCGGCGCAGCGGTAGATCTGCACGAAGGTCGGCGCCGACTTCCCGTAGGCCGCGCCGCGGTGGTAGAAGCACGCGCTGTTGGTGCCCCCGCTGCTGCTGTTGTAGTAGATCACCAGTTCGCCGAGGCCCGACGACTGCACCTGGCTGTAGATGATCGTGCCCGAGCAGGAGCCGGCCGCCTGGGCGGCGGGCGCGCCGATCGTCATGACCGACGCGGCGGTCACCAGTGCCATCAGGGTCGAGAACACTCTCTTCATGCAGCAAGCCCCATCCACAGTCGACGGTCTCCGATGTGGATCATGATCGCACGAGGCGCGCCCCGGCACCGCCCCGTGGGCGACGCGTCGCCGGGCGTCAGAGCTGCCGCAGGATGGCCACCTTGTCGTACGCGACGGCGACGACGTCCGGCTTCCCGTCCCCGGTGACGTCACCGACGGCCAGGGCGTCCTCCTGGAATCCGACCCCGTCGACGCTGTTCGTCGCGTACCCGCCGAGCGTTCCGGTCGGCCCCTGCAGACGGGCGCTGACCGCCAACCAGTTGGCGTGCGCGACGACCAGGTCGTTCCGGTTGTCGCCGTTCAGGTCGCCGATGGCGAGACCGGCGGCGCAGTCGTGGGCGGGATACCTGGTCGGCATCGCGGCGAGCCCACCGGCGCCCTGCGCGAACACCTGGACGGCGGCGTCCGGGGTGTTGCCCTGGACGCTGGTCACCAGGTCGGCCCGCCCGTCGCCGGTCACGTCACCGACCGCCGCGCCGAAGCCGACCCGGCGGTGGCCGCTACCGTCCGCCGGCGTCCGGTAGGTCGTCGCCGGCCCGTAGGAACCGTCCGCGCGGCGCAGCCGCACCCACGTGCCGTGGCCGTAGAACTGCGCGAGGTCGACCCGGGCGTCGCCGTCGAGGTCGGCCACGAAGACCTGGCTCGCCGGCGCGCCGGCCGTGAACGGCCCGGTGACCGTCGTGTACGTCGTGAACGTGTGCGTCGCGCTCTGCGCGTGGATCCGTACCTCGCCCTGCCTCGCGCCGACGACCAGGTCCGGCCGCCCGTCACCGGTCACGTCCGCGATCGCGACGTCCTCGGCGCTGCCGGCGACCAGCACCGGCGCGGCGAGGCGCCCGCCCCGCTGGAACAACACGTCGACGCCGGCGGACGAGGACATCGCCACGTCCGTACGCCCGTCGCCGTCGATGTCGGCGACCGCGAGCCGTACGTCGCTGTTGTAGCCGCCGTGCGCGGCGATCCTCGTGGGAGTGCCGTAACCGTGGTCGGCCTGCTGGGCGAAGACCAGCACCGAACTCGTCTGCGTGCCGTCGACGGCATCGACGCCGACGACGATGTCACGCCGCCCGTCGCCGGTGACGTCGGCGACCGCGACGGCGTTGGTCGCGGTCGATCCGGTGGCCAGGTACCGCGCGGGCGCGAAGGTCCCTCCGCCCGCCGCCCCGGCACGCGCCGGCACCGCCACTCCGGCCGCCACGGCGAGCGTCGCCGCCATACCGACGCTGACCAGTCTGTCCATTGCGTCCCCCGTTCGCATCCCGGCCATCGATCGACGGCCGCGCATGCGTCACTGCCCCGACCGCCGTCGCCGCAAACCTCCCGCGACGCCACCGAGGGACGCCCGCCGATGCGAGCGGCCCACGCATTGTCCAATTTATCCAACTATGCCGTCATTCGTCTATACAGTCGATCGTGCCTTCTCGAGGGACGGGAGGGCCTGATTGAGCAGAGGCGAAAACGTGAGACTAATCCGGCGAATTTCCGCCACCGGGGCGATGGCTGTCGCCGTCGGCGCCGTGGCGCTGTCCAGCGCGACCCCGGCGCTCGCCGCGCCCGGCGATGCCAGCGCCCGAGGCGTCGTGGTCGACCTGTCCGCGGCGGTGGCCGGCGTTCCGGTGATCACGGCCGACGTGGTCATCGGCAGCGCGACCGCACCGGCCGGCGGCGGTACGGACACCGACACCGCTCTGGCGATCACCATCCCGGGCGCCCTGGGCGTGACGGCCACGGGCACGGTGGTCGAGGTGAGCGCCACCCGGGGCGAGGCGGCCTCGTCGGCCAACGCCGAGATCGCCGACGTGTCCCTGGCCATCCTCGGGACTCCCGTCATCGACGCCGAGGTGATCACCGCCGCGGTCAACTGCCCGCAGACCGGCGCGCAGACGGCGGACACCACCTTCACGGGGCTGGAACTGTTCGGCGAGCCGGTGGTGCTGGTGCCGAACACCCCCGGCGTCACGGCCAACGCCGCGGTCACGGTCCCGGGAGTCATCGGTGCCGCGTTGAACGCGACGCTGACAAACGTCGAGACCGTCACCGACGACGGCGCCGTCGCCATCGCGGTGCAGGCGACCCTCCGGTTGACCGGCACCATCGTCGGCGGGCCGCTGCTGGACATCCCCGTCGGCACCGTCATCCTCGCCGAGGCGCGCTGCGAGCGTCCGCTCGGCCCCACACCGACCCCGACGCCGACACAGCCCACACCTTCACCGACACAGCCGACCGCGCCGCCCACGGACGGCCCGACCCAACCGCCGACGGCCAGCCCCAGCCCCATCCTCCCCGTGACCGGCGACGACTCGACCCAGCTGTGGTGGCTACTCGCCATCGGCGCCGCGATGGTGACCCTCGGCGGCACCGCCTCGCTGCTCCTGCGCCGGAGCAGGGCGTCGCTCGACGCATGACGTCAGCACGCTGAGACGGATCACAGCGAGGGGCTTCCGGCCGGCAGGCCGGAGGCCCCTCGCCGCACACTTCGACGTCGCGGGTCGACTGGTCCGGCCGGCGTCACGGGGCGTGGCGCCACCAGGGGCTTGCCACGACGAGTTCCTCGAGCTCACGGACGTTCTCGGCAACCGTCTGCGCGGGGGTCTCCGGGCGTTGGAGCGCGACGCGGAGGTCCCAGGCGAGGTAGCTCGCCTCGCGCACCTCGCACTCCCGGCGCAGGGTGGTCGGAGACGTCGCCGTCGCGTCGGCGACGACGTCGAGGACGGCCTCCATGTGCGGGCCGCTGAACCGGACCAGGAAGAACCAGTCGTCCATGGGTTCGCCGAAACGCGCCCACTCGAAGTCCAGCAGCGCCGTCACAGCGTGATCGCGAGCGAGCCAGTTACCCCAGTGGCAGTCCGCGTGGACCGGGACGACCGCGCGTGCCTGCGACGGCCCGCTCTCCGCTATCGCCGTCAGACCTTCGAGCATCCGGCGGGGAACGATGCCGTCCCGGTCCAGGGCGGCGATCTGCCCCACCTCGGCGAGGAGCGCGGCCTGGCTGACGAACCCGCCGTGGTCGAGCGTCTCCCCCAGCGTCCGCCGGGCCGGGGCAGCAGGCGTCCAGTTGTGCAGTACGTGCAGCCGCTGGACCGCCTCCTCCGCCAACTGGCACGCGGTCGCCTCGTCGACGCCGGGCATGTCCATGCCGGGGGGCGTCCCCGGCGCGCGGGCGTAGCAGGCGTAACGGACCTCGCGGGTCTCCAGCTCGTAGAGCCCGCTGTCGAGCAGCGGCGCCGTGATGCCGGCGGGCAGGTGGGGCGCGAGGGCGATCTCCCGGTCCAGTCGCGAGTGTCGGCCGGCGTCGATGACCTTCACGACGACGTCCGCGCCCATGTAGACGTGGTGCGAAAGGCTGTCGGCGGCCGTCATGGGGCCGGGGTCGCGGCCCAGGACCGCCGAGGCGATCGCGTGAGCCACGGCAGAGGCCTGTCGCGGATCGATCATCGGCGCCCGCACTGCGCCGTGACCGTCGTTGTGAAGGGATCCATCCGAGCGTCCGATCGTGAGGGCCGGTCGCGAGCACCCTATCCCCGTACGGCGGCCGGTGGTGTCCACCTTCGACTCGCCGGGTGCCGGCACGGATTCGACGACCGGCGGCCGGCCCGGTTCCGCCCCCGGAGGCGGCCACGGGGGCGGCGGTGGGCTCACCAGTCGAGCCGGTACCGCTGTTCCGGACGGCCGCTGCCCGGGTGCGGCAGCGCCTCGCCGCGCGGCAGCCAGCCGGCGCTCTCGTAGAGTCGCACCGCTCTCGGGTTGTCCAGGTAGACGCCCAACTCGGCGCCGACGAGACCGGCGTCCGCCAGGTGGGTGGGCGCGGCCCTCAGCAGGAGCCGGCCGACGCCCCGGCCCCAACTGTCGGGCGCGACCCCGAGATACCGGATCTCGGCGGTCGACCCGTCCGTCGGCACGGGCTCGACGGCGGCGAAGCCCACGACCGGACCCGCGTCGAGAGCGACGAGCAGGAACGAGCGGGGTGTGCTGCCGACCACCGACTGGATCAGGGGCCGGGCGAGGCGAAGCGGCGCGATCTCGGTGTCGCCGTCGCGGGCCGCGGTCGCCGCCGCCCAGATCCCGGCGGCCTCGTCGATGTGCCGTTCGTCGGTGGTCGGTCGTACCCGCACGGTGCCGGTCGCCGTCGGCGGCCATGTCGTCGAGTGGCCGACCGACGCCGGCCGCTGTGCCGCGTCACCGGTTGCGCGGCGACGGTACGAGCTTCCAGGCGACCACGCCGGCGGCGATCAGCAGGACCGCCGCGATCAGCGAGGTCGTCTGCATGGCGTGGACGAAGGCGTCCCGGGCGGCGGCCAGGATCTCGGCTCCCTGCTGCCCGTTGCCGGTCAGGGCCCGGTCGGCGGTGGCCAGGGATTCGTGCACCGCGTCGCCGGTCGGGCCGGGCAGGGTCGACAGGTCGGGCAGGGCCGACCGGTAGAGGACGGTGTGCAGGGTGCCGAGGAGCGCGATGCCCAGGGCGACGCCGAACTCGTACGCCATCTCGGAGATGGCCGAGGCGGAACCGGCCCGGTCCTTCGGCACCGCGGAGAGCACCGCGTCGGTGGCGGCGGTGAAGGCGAGGCCGACGCCCAGGCCGATGACGACCAGGCCCAGCGCCAGCGGCGCGTAGCCCGCGTGGCCCTCGCCGATCGCGAGGACGACCATGCCGGCGCCCGCGGTCAGCAGCGCGGCGCCGAGGGCACGTCCGACGCCGAGGCGGTTGAGCGCGGCGGCGGCGATGGCGACGACCGCGATGGACGCCAGGGTCAGCGGCAGTTCCCGGAGGCCCGCCTGGAGCGGCGAGTAGCCGCGGACGAGTTGCAGGTACTGGGAGAAGAAGAACAACAGGCCGCTGAAGGCGAAGATGGCGATCAGGCTGGCGACGACGGTGCCGGTGAAGACCGGACGGGCGAACAACGTGATGTCCACGAGCGGCGCGGGCAGGCGGCGCTGGCGGCGTACGAACAGCACCCCGCCGACGAGGCCGGCTGCGGCCGCGCTGACGCCGGCCAGGTCGACGCCGGCCTTGGCGGCGTGCTTGACGGCCCAGACCAGTGCCACGATGGCCGCCACCGACAGCAGAGCGCTGAGCAGGTCGAACCGCCCGGGACGCGGGTCGCGCGACTCGGGCACCAGGGCGGCGACGCTGACGAGCACCAGCAGCATGATCGGGACGTTGATCACGAAGACGGAGCCCCACCAGTAGTGCTCCAGCAGGGCTCCACCGACCAGCGGGCCCAGTGCCGCGCCACCGGAGGCGCCGGCCGACCAGACGGCGATGGCGCGGGTGCGCTGGCGCGCGTCCGTGAAGATGTTCCGGACGATCGACAGCGTCGAGGGCATGAGCGTCGCACCCGCCACGCCGAGCAGGACCCGGGCGGCGATCAGCCAGCCGGCGCTGGGAGCGAAGGCTGCCAGCAGCGACGCGGCGCCGAAGCCGGTGACGCCGATCAGCAGCAGCCGCCTGCGCCCGATGCGGTCGGCCAGGGTGCCCATGCTGATCAGCAGGCCGGCCAGGGCGAAGGAGTAGGCGTCGCCGATCCACAGCAGCTGCGTGGCGGTGGGCTGCAACTCCGCGACCAGCGCGGGTACGGCGAGCGCCAGCACGGTGCCGTCGACGGCCAGCAGCGTGACGGCCAGGGTCAACGCGGCCAGGGCGGCCCACTGCCGCAGTCCGGCGGGGCCGGCGCCGGCGGCAGTGGCGGGGTCGGGTGCCGGATCCGCGTTGCTCACGTCGCCCACGCTACGGACCGAATGGTCGGCTGTACAAGCCGCATGGTCGGTTAGGGTGGTGATGCGCCCGACACCCCACCGGCACGGCCGGCGACCCAGGAACGAAAGGACACGGGCATGCCCCCTCGCGAACGTGACACCGCCAGGACCCGCCGGGCGGTGCTGGATGCCGCCGCCCGCGCCGTCGTCGTGCACGGCGCGGGGGTCAGCCTGGATCTCATCGCCCGCACCGCCGGGGTCTCGAAGGGCGGGCTGCTGCACCACTTCCGCAGCCGGGAACAGCTGCTGCTGGAGCTGGCCCGCGACCTGGCGGAGCAGTTCACCGCCGCCGTGCACGCCGCCGTCGATCCACGCGACCATGCCCGGGGCCGGCTGGTACGCGGTTACGTCAGGGCGACACTCGACGGGCTGGGCGACGGGTCGACCGTTCCGGAGCACGTCATTTTGGCCGCCTCGCTGGCCGGTGTACCGGGCGTGGCCGAGTTCCTACAGGAGGAGGACCGGAGCTGGACCGAGGCCCTGGACGCCGACGGGCTGGACCCGGACCGCGCGCGGCTGATCACACTCGCCGCGGACGGAGCCGCCGTGGCCAGCCTCTACGGGGGCGGCAGGGACCCGCAGGACACGCGGCGCCTACGGGACCTGCTCATCCGGCTGTCCCGCGGCGAGGGCCCACTCGTCGACCCCGACTGAGCGGTGACCGGAGCCGCGCCCGGCGCGTGCGGCGCGTCAGGACCTGGACGTCCCGGTCACCCGGTCGACCAGGGCCTGGGCGACGTCGCGGACCTTACGGTTGGAGTCCTGCGACGTCTTCGACAGGATCGCGAACGCCTCGCTCGGGGTGCAGCGGCGCTCGCCCATGATGATGCCCTTGGCCTGCTCGATGACCGCGCGGCTCGCCATCGCCTCCTGCATCTGCCGGGCCAGCGTGGCGGTGCTGTCGTAGAGCTGCGCGTTGGCCAGGGCGACCGCGGCGTACGCGGCGAAGGTCTCCAGGACCGCCACCGCGTCGTCGTCGAAGACGTGCGGCGTGTGCGCGTAGACGTTGAGCGCTCCGACGACGGCCTCCTGGATGGGCAGGCCGATCGAGACCGAACTGCCGACTCCGGCCTTGCGGCCCTGCTCGGCCCACTCCGGCCAGCGGTCCTCCGCGCCGAGGTCGGGCACGGACAGGACGCTGCCGCTGGCGGCGGCGTCCAGGCACGGGCCACCCCCATAAGCGTACTGCCGCTCGTCCATGTCACGGGCCACGTCGTCGGTGAACGCCGCCGTGTGCCCGGTCCCGCCGCGGACCAGCGTGACCGACACCCCCACCGGTACGGGCAGGACGCGCTTGGCGAGTTCGGCCACGCGTTGCAGGACGTCGTCGAGGCCGACCTCACCGAGCTTGATGCGGCCGAGTTCGGCGAAGGCGTCGGCGGCGTCCGTCGACGGATGCGTCATGGCAGGGACCCTCACGACCGGCGCGGTCCACCCACAGGTTGGAAGAAGGAGGAGAGGTGGGGTACGCGCGGATGGCAGCCCGCGATGGCGGACCGCTGCACGGACCCACCATGGCGGAGCCGGGACCCGCGCCTGTTCCTTGACGCCGGTTCGCCACACCCGTTAGGCGGGCGTGGACTACAGGGCCGCCACTGTACCCGCCCACGAGGCCGGGCGCATCGCCCGTCGAGCCGCACGACCTGGAACCGGACATCAGCAGGTGTAGGACCGCACCGGCAGGGTAGGGACCACGCCGGGTCAAGACATGCGCCCTCCGACGCCCTCCCCTGCCGCGCCCCGCGCCGCAGCGGACGGGCCAGTCCGACGGAGAGCGGAGGCGCCATGTCGACGGACGGAATACCCCGCCCACGCGGAGGCTGGCGGGCCTGTCACGACGCGGACCGCGCCAGGCTCGGTGAGCCGATCATGTCGTTGGCCCTGACCTGCGAGGGCGCGACGAAGCTGATCACCGTCTCGGGTGAGATCGACATGAGCAACGCCCACCTGCTCGCGGAGCTGGTGGAGTTCG
This sequence comes from Micromonospora sp. LOL_025, assembly GCF_048060285.1. Classification (NCBI taxonomy): domain Bacteria; kingdom Bacillati; phylum Actinomycetota; class Actinomycetes; order Micromonosporales; family Micromonosporaceae; genus Micromonospora; species Micromonospora sp. LOL_025. Next base: position 12,678 of record NZ_JBHMIR010000045.1, read on the forward strand.
TCTGCCGCCCCCCGCTGCCGGTGATCGCGGTGGACCTCTCCGCGGTGCGGTTCTTCGGCGTGCACGGCGTGAGCGCGCTGCTCCAGTCCCAGCAGACCGCGGCCGACGCGGGAGCCGCGTTCCTCCTGCGCGACCCCGCGCCGTGTGTCACCTACATCCTCGCCACGACCGCCGTTCTTGCGAGTTTCGCGCTCACCGGCGGCCCGGCGTCCGGCGTCGGGCCCGCCACGGCGCCGGCGACGACCGGCGACGTGGCCGGGCGCGGCTTCCGCACCCACGAGCGCGCCCGCGACCGCTGACGGTCACGCTCCGTCAGCTCGCGAACTGGCGCAGGATGGCGGCGGCCGTGCCGGTCAGCGCGTGGCCCGGTCCGGTCGCCGCCACGAGCTGCCGGTAGGCCGACCCGGCCGGGATGCCGTCCCGGTCCATCAGCAACCCGAGTGCCCGTTGGATGAGGTCACGGCTCCGCAACGCACCGGCCAGACCGGCGAGCAGTTGCTCGCTGCCGGCGTCCATCCGGGGCAGCACCCCGCTCGGCTCGGCGTGGTAGCAGGACTCGACCCGCCGGCTCAACAGCCGCATGCCGGCCGCGTCGCGGGCGTAGAGGTTCAGAGCGGCGACCGGATCGCCGCCGCCGGCGAAGAGCGGCACGGACAGCGACGCCCGGACGCCGTAGCGCCAGGCCACGTTGCGGAAGCCGGGCCACACCACCGCGCCGGCGACATCCGGTACGCCGACCGTCTCGCCGGAGTGCAGGGCGGTGAGGCAGGGTCCGGCGCCGTCGGCGTACTGGGCCAGGTCGAGCGCCATAGCCGTTTCGTCGCTGGCGGCCGGGGTGCGGTACCCGTCCGGGGCGAGGACGGTGACGGAGGCGAAGTCCACCGGACCCACCACCTGCGCGCTCAGCCTGACGATCGTGCTCAGGTGCCCCGGCAGCACCGGAGCGTCGTCGGGCAGGCCGGCGAGGACGCGCAGCGCCTCCGCCAGGTCGTGCGGCGACTCGTCCGGCCGGGGCGAAGGCATGCTCATCTCCTGCCGTTCGGGCCGCTCCCACCCGCGCCCCGCCGACGGCGTCCGCCACGAGCGCCGCGGTCACGGATCTCGCCCAACTCGACGAAGGCGTCGGCGGGACTCACGGTTGCGCCATGGCGGAACAGTCCTTCTCGCCGGCGTACGGCGACAGGTAGGAGACGAAGGGGCGGTCGCCCGTCCGGTCCCCCTGGCGTCGCCGCCCGGGGCCGACGACGGTGACGCCTTCCCTACCCGCACGTCACCGCCCCGCAAACCCCCTGGGTGGGCGCCGCTCACACCAGCGCCGGGTCACCGCGACCGTCGAGCCCTCGGTACCGGTCGCGGCCCTCAGCGGGGACGACCGCGCGAACGCCGGTTCGACGAGGGGCCGGCACGGAGGCAGTCAGCGCTCCTCAGCCGGGCTGCGGGCGAGCGCGGCAGGTGGGCTCGTCCAGGCCCGGGCCGGCCGGGCCGGCGATCAACGCCCTCGACCGGCTCGGGCGCCGGCGGGGCGTGGCCGTCGAACAGGATCGACCACGCCCCACCGGTTCACATCGAGCGGTACGCCAGCCACCCGACCTCACCTCGGGCACGGCGCCGACCGACTATTTCGCCTTGCCGGGAGGCGCGGTGCAGTACACCCGAGGGCTGCCCCAGGCGTTGTAGGCGTCACGGCCCCCACGGGTATCGAACAGGGTCAACCGGACCGCTCCGGTGATGTCGAGTTCGATGTGCTGGGGGGCGTCGGTCATGGTGGCCTCGACCGCGCGCCGCTCGACATCCTCGATCTTGACGATGAAACGGCCGGTCCCGGCGTTCTCCGACGACGCCTGGTCCTTGCCCACCCAGACCGACAGCCTGGTGCATTTACCACCGACCAGCCAGGTCCGACGGTTGTTGGGGTCGCTGGCCGAGGACTGGTAGTAGCCGCGGATGCTGTTGGGGTAGTCCGCTTCTCCGATCTTGACGGAGTTCACCGATCTGTGGCCGTTGCCGAATGCCACGGAGTCGTAGGCGGTCAGGTCGAACCAGCCCTCGGTGATGCGGGGTGAGGGCTCGGTGATCGTCGAGTCGCGGTCAACGGCGGTGGGCGACGGTGTGGTGACAGCCGGAGCCGAGCTGGGTCCGCCGGCGCCGGTGGGCGTCGGCATGGTGGTGTTGGCGCCGGGTGCGGCGGCACCGCTGTCGGCCGTGCCGGTGACTGCCTTATCCTTGCCGAACAGGCGCTCGAAGAAGCTGATCGTCCCGTCCACGTTGGCGACGAACGCCAGCAGTGCCACGACGAGGGCTCCCACACCGATGTACCACTTCTTGGTCTTGGTCGTGCTGCCCGTGGGCTCTGTCATAGGCAACAGTGTCGACTCTCCGCGCGCCTGCGCAACACATGGACGTAACAGTGTCACTACGTCCTGCCACAGCGGCCCCGCCCTCGACGCCGGCTCTCCAGAGGCCGCCCTGGTAGACGTGCGGAAAATGCCGTCAGACGCGGTCGGGCAGGACCTCTCCCACCGCCAGCCGGGCGAGGGCGTACAGACCGCACAGCCGGCCGTCCTCGACAAGGACGTTGCCCGCCAGCAGGTCACTGTGGCTCCGAACGGGCAGGTCGTCCGAGGCCGGCGCGGGCCGGCGGGGCATCGACCCTGGCCACCTTCCGGCCGGTGTCGATGCCCCGCTGGTGTTCCTGCCATGGAGATGTCACTACCGGGACGCGTCCTCGTCTTCCCATCGGTTCGCCGCGGTCAGTACCACTTCTGGTAGTCGCCGGCGTTGTTCGGGCTCAGGTAGACCGAACCGGCCCAGTTGCTGTCGAGGCTGTGGTACTGCCAGCCCGAGGACAGCGCGTGCTCGATGCGACCGGTGGACGTCAGCCGCCACTTCTGGAAGGTGCCGTTGTTGCAGCTGAGCGTGTAGACGCTGCCGGTGGCCTCGGTGCCGTCCAGGCACTCCTGGCTCCACAGGTTGATGAGCATCTTCCACGTGGTGTCACAGCAGATGGGGTTGTCGACCCAGGACCAGGTCTGGGTGGACCCGTAGTGGCAGGGGGCTGTGAAGACGTGCCCCACGCTGCCGCCGACCCCGTTCTCCAGGCATCGGTTCGTGGCCCTGTTCCTGATGTAGCCAGCCTGGGGTCCGATGGTCGACGGCTCCATGGTGAAGCCGGAGTCAGCCAACGGTCCCGGGACGGTCGCGGTGATCGGCGCGGCGACCGCGGCACCTGCCGGCGTGGGCGCCAGCCCGACACCGACGGCTGCGGTGGCCAGGAAAGCCATGCTCATCAGCGCGGTGCGGATTCGATTTCGCATGCTCACGTGAGCCCTTCTTAGCTAGGCCGGTTGGGGTCGAGGCCTAGCTGACCGGACCGCGCTGTCATTCCGCTGTCACCGCCCTGACGCGGGCGAGCAGCGATCACGTGGGGGTCGTCGTTGACCGCACGCCCTCGGGAGACTGGCCTGACCCGCCCGCGCGCAGAAACCGCATGGTCTGGTCCGCGACCTCGGCGGTGACGGGGCCGGCGGGGTCGAGGCCCAAGCTCCGGGCGAGGTCACCCAGGTGCAGGCGGGTGGCGGCCTCCAGGAGAAGCGCGTACGTGTCGGTGGCGGCGCGCAGGCGCACGCCGGCGACGACCGCCAGCACGACGGCCGCGAGTGCGGCCGGCCACCACCACACCGTCAGAGACAGGTAGAGCACGGACCAGGCGCCGAGCACCGTGGCCCGGGTGAGGGTCTGCCGCGCAGTCGTGATTTCCGTGCGGGTCGTTTCCGGCAGGGTCAGCCAGAGGTACGGCCACACCAGCGCCAGGTCGACGCTCAGATCGCGGCCGAGTCGTGTGGCGACGGCGTGGATGCGGTCACCCGGAGCCGTGGGACGGCCCGGTCGTTCCGCCGAGATGCGCGTCATCCGGCGCCATGCGTCGGTTCGCGGTGCCGGATCCGGGCGCTCCCCCTGGCCACGCTGGCGGGCGGCCTCGTCCCGCCGTTCCAGGTAGACGCGGGCTGCCGCGTCCCACCGCTGTTGCCGCCGCCGCACTGCCCCCTGCGCCAGGCGCCGAACAGGAGTCGGCCAGTCGTGCCAGTCGGCCGCGAGCACGACCCGCTCGATGCCGGAACCCAAGGCCTGCGCGATGGCGCCCACGACGGCCGCACCGGCCAGAGTCGCCAGCAGCAGCGCGATCTGGGCACCCGCGCCGTCCACGGAGGCCACGGCCGTGATGTGGTCGAGGAGCCGGCCCAGGGCGAACGGGTGCGCGTGCCCCAGCGTGTGCGCCGCCCCCGCCACCGCCAGGTAGAGGGCACCGGGCAGCACCAGCAGTGACAGCCACCGCTCCGCCAACTGCTTGGCCAGCTCGCTGAAGAGGCCACCCACGTCAGAGACGGTCCCTGCGGAGGGCGCTGCCGTGCAGCCCGCAGCGGGGCGGGCCGGAGTCGCCCTGCGGAAGCCAGTAGCGGGAGCAGACGTCGGCCGGGCACAGGTAGACGACCTCGTCCGCGGCGGGGATCGAGCGGCGTGGCACGCCGGCCGGGTGCAGACCGCGTTCGGTCGCGCCGTGGACGCCGAGTGCGTCACCGGCGCGCTGTAGCGCGGTGTGCAGGCGGTCCAGCTTGTGCGCCACGTCGGCGCCCGTCCGGACCTCGTCGAGCAGGGCGGCCGCACCCGGCACCGTGCGGATCTCGTCCGCGTGGGCGCAGACGTACGCGAGTGTGTCCCGCATCGATGGCATCTTTTTGTCACGCTGACTCATGATGTCCACGTTCATCAGTATCGTGGGGGGTGTCCACCGTGGGGAGATGGTCATGTTCGGTTGGCGCCGGCAGGGCCGAAAACAGCAGAAGCGCAAAGAGCAGGAACGCAAGCAGCAGACATCGGACCCGGTGCTGGACCTGATCCGGAACGAGTTGGTGCCGCTGCTTCCGCCGCCGGGTGACCCGGGCCGCGCGAACGCGCTGATGAACCTCGGCGCCAACCTGCTGATGGCGGGATACGAGCAGACCCGCAGTCCGGCGGTCCTGGACGAGGCGATCGGGTACTGCCGGCAGGGCGTCGCCGCCATCCCGGCCGGCGACCGGCGCCGCGCCTCGCACCTCGAACACCTGGCGAGCCTGCTGGGCCGGCGACACGAGGCGACCGGTAGCCCTGCCGACCTGGACGAGGCGATCGAGACCTGCCGGGCGGCGCTGGAGGCCGCACGAACGTCTCCCGGCTTCAATGCGGCCAACTGCCAGGCAGCCCTCGGCGACCTGCTGGGATGGCGCTACGCCGCCAGCGCAGATCCCGCCGACCTCGAGCGCGTCATCGCCGCCTACCGGCGCGCCGTGCAGCTCACGGACGCCAGGCATCCCTCCCGTCCGGCGATGGTGCGCCGCCTCGACGCGGCCCTGGCCGTTCAGCGCGAGAGGCCGGTGGACCCCGCGGCGAGGGCCGGGGACGCGGCCGGAGCACGGTTCACCGAGACCGGCAGCATCGCCGACCTCGACCGGGCCGTCGCCGCCTACCGTCGAGCCCTCGATGCCACCTCGCCGGGCGATCCGCAGCGGGCCGCCCGCCTCCAGACGCTGGCCCGGACGCTCGCCATCCGGGCCAGCGTCAACGGCAGCACCCAGGATCTCGATGAGGCGATCAAGCACTTCCGTAAGGCCGTCGGCCTCGCGTCCGCCCGCCGCAAGGCCGAGCTTGAGGGCGACCTCGGACGCGTCCTCACCGACCGGTACGTTCGCAGCGACCACCGCGCCGACCTGGACGAGGCCGTCACGTTGCTGACCGGCGCGGCCGACGCCAGGACGCCGGAGCGCACGACCCACCTGATCGACCTGGCCCGTACGTTGAGAATGCGGTTCCTCGCCGGCGGTGACCGCGCCGACCTCAACCGCAGTGTCGCCACCGGCCGTGCGGCCGTGGCCCTGGACCGGAACGACCCGATGGCGCAGGCCGCCCTCGGCAACGCCCTGATGCTCCGCTTCGGCTATGTCGGCGCGATCGCCGACCTAGACGCCGCGATCGACGCACTCCGCGTCGCAGTCGACACCGGGCCGCCCGACCATCCGAGCCGGGGCAGCTTCTTCAGCGACCTGGGCACGGCGCTTCAGCTTCGATATCAACGCACGAGTGACCCGGCCGACCTCGACGCGTCGATTGCGGCCTTCCGCAAAGGGATCGACGTGTGGCACCCCGGCCAGCCCGCCCGCAACGAGGCGCTGGTCTTCTACGGCAACAGCCTCCGCCTCCGATTCGAGTTGACCGGAAACCTCGCTGACGTCGATCAGGGCATCGACGCCTGCCGGACGGCCCTGGCGATCCCGAACGACGACCCCGACCGGCACGTCATCGGCATGCTGCTGGGGTTGCTGCTGAAGGCGCGCTACGCCAGTACCGGGAGGATGTCCGATCTGGACGAGGCGGTCGCGGTCTCCCGCGTCGATCTCGGCGGCGGCCCCGACCTGGGGCCGCGCCTCACCGTGCTCGGCAACCTCCTGGGCACCCGGTACGTGCGCACCCAGGACGACGCCGACCTCACCGAAGCGATGGTCTACTTCCTCAGGGCGACGACGCTGGCGACCGCCGCACCCACCTGGCGCATCCAAGCCGCCCGCACCGCCGCCACGATCATTGCTCCCCGCGCCCCGGGCCAGGCCGCCCGGCTGCTCGAGATCGCGGTGCACCTGCTGCCCGAACTCGCCGCGGCGCGGTTCACCCGCGACGACCACTACCACGCGCTGGGTGCCTTCAACGGCCTCGCCTCGGACGCGGCGGCCCTCACGCTGAACGATCCCGAGCGCGACCCGGCCACCAGGGCACGGGACGCGCTGCGGCTGCTGGAGGAAGGTCGGGCCGTGCTGCTCAGCCAGGCGCTGAACACCCGGGACGACCTCACCGACCTGCGCGTGGCCCAGCCCGCCCTCGCCGAGCGCTTCGAGAAACTGCGCGACCGGCTGGACGAGCCGGCCGTGTCGCCGGAACTGCTGACCCTGCTCGGCGGCACGCGGCAGGCCGACGACCGGCACGACCTGGCCGACGAATTCGCCGCTGTCCTCACCCAGATCCGCGCCAAGGACGGATTCGCCCGCTTCGGCCTGCCGCCCGCGATCGACGATCTGTTCGACCGGGGGCCGGTCGCCGTCTGCAACGTCACCTCCTACCGCAGTGACGCCCTACTGGTCGGTGCCGCAGGCGTCACCTGTGTGCCACTGACCCGGCTGACCCGTGAGGACCTGATCGATCGCGTCGCCGTCTTCCACTCCTCGCTCGCCGAGGCACGGGCGGGCCGCACCATCGCCGATCGCCAGCAGGCGCAGCGCCGGCTGACCTCGACCCTGGAATGGCTGTGGGACAGCGTCGCCGAGCCGATCCTCCTGGCGCTCGGACATCACCGCAGCCGGGACGACGAATGGCCGCGCCTGTGGTGGGCGCCGGGCGGCCTGCTCGGTCTACTCCCGCTGCACGCGGCCGGCTACCACCACGACGGTTCGGGGCGGACCGTGTTGGATCGCGTGGTCTCCTCGTACACGCCGACCCTGCGCGCGCTGCGCCGCCCGCTACGGGCCGGTCCACAACGCGGACTGGTCGTCGCGGACCCGGACCTGCCGCACGCGGAGGCCGAGGCGTCCACGCTGCGCGAGTACCTGCCCGACGTGGTGACCGTTCCCGCTGTCAGGAAGGACGTCCTCGCGAAGCTCGCGGCGTACCGGATCGCCCACTTCGCCTGCCACGGCCACAGCGACCCCGTCGACCCGTCCCGCAGCCACCTGCGGCTCGACGTTCCGCTCAGCGTGGCCGATCTCCATGCCGTCCGGCTGGACGACGCCGACCTGGCCTACCTGTCGGCCTGCCGTACCGCTGCCGTCGACGTCGCCGACCTCGCCGACGAGGCGATCCACCTGACCTCGGCCTTCCAACTGGCCGGCTTCACCCAGGTCGTCGGCACGCTGTGGGAGATCCAGGACGAGATCGCGGCGAAGGTCTCCGCCGACTTCTACCGGGCCCTCGGCCAGGTGGGCGCGGCCCGTGCCTTGCACCTGACCGTACGCGGACTCCGCGACCAGTTCCCGCACACACCTTCGCTGTGGGCGGCTCATCTCCACACCGGGGCCGGGCGTTGACACCCTGAGCGCTGGTGCCGGCGTCCGGCCGGGATCGGTCGCCACCTGACCATCAGCAGTTGGTGCGGCTCGCTCTGGCCGGCGCCCGTCGGTCACCGCGGCGGGCGCCGCACCGGGCTACGGGTTGACCGTGGTGGACATGTTGCTCACGCGGCCCAGAGAGTCGAAGTCGACGCGCAGGGTGGAACCGTCGGAACGGTGCGCGGTCAACGACGTGGGCGCCGGGGACAGGTGCCAGGACTGCTGACGCAGGAACGACTCCACGGCAATACGGTGGTCCACCGGGAAGCCCTGAATGACCTGGCCCAGGACGGTCACCGTGCGCTCCGGCCGGATCGGCGCGGTGATCTGCGGCGGGGCGTCGTCGAGGTGGAGGAACGCCGCACCACCGGGGTACGGGCCGCGGTAGTAGCACCGCCCGGTCAGGCCGGAGGCCAGCAGGGCGAGCCGGTGACCGTCGGCGCGCTGAAGCGGGAACGTGGGCTCGGTGAACTCCGCGATCCCGTGGTGGTGACCGTACTCGCGCAGCCAGCCGCACAGTTGTAGCAGCGCTGGCGGAAGGCCGCTCGCCTCGTTGGCCCATGCCCACAGCCAACTGCCGTCGCGGTGGCTCTCAGTGCCGAGAAGCTGGATCTGGTACCGCAGGTCGTCGCCGAAGGTCACGGTGCCGCTGCCCAGGTCGAGCTGCCAATCCCGCTCGCCGATCAGGTCGGCGAGCGCCATCTGGCGGGCGAGCCCGGTAGCGACGTGCTCGGCAAAGAGTCGATCGAAGGTGAGCATCGCCGCAGTGTGCCAGACCGCGCACGGCGTGCCCGAATACGCGGTGCCGCAGGTAGCAGGGTCGCCCCGGTGGGTCGGCCACGGTGCAGTCGGGTGCCGGGCACGTCGCCGCTGTCGGATCACGAGGCGTCCCTCAGCGGGGAGCGCTGCCGAAGGCGCTGGAGAGGTACGCCCGGGAGTCGGCGATGGCACCCTCGATGATCCGGGCCGCCTCGCGGGCCTCCTCGGGCCGGTGCCCGGCCTGCACCTGAAGCCGGAACCGGGACGAGCCGGTCGGGGTCACCGGGAACTCGACCATGAATGCCAGCACCCCCCGGTCGAAGAGCAGGCGGTTCGCCGTCCGCGCCAGCTTCTCGTTGCCGATCAGGAGCGGCACGATCGGTGACGGCTCACCCATGCAGGTCAGGCCCCGGCCGGTCAGCTCGTCACGCAGGGCGTGGATCGCGGTGAAGAGCCGGGCCCGCAGCGCGTCCCCCTCGGCCGAGCGGATGATCCTGGCGGCCTCCCGCACCACCGCGGTCTGCACCGGCGACAACGCGTTGGAGAAGAAGTGCGAGCCGCCGAACATCTTGACGTACTGCTTCAACGCGGGCGAGTGGGAGGCCACGAAGCCACCGTTGGAGCAGAACGTCTTGGAGAAGGCGCCCATCACGATGTCGACGCTGCCGAGCAGGCCCTGCATCCCCAGCACGCCCGTGCCGCCGGGCCCCATCGAGCCCAGGTCGTGCGCCACGTCGACCAGCAGCGTGGCGTCGTGTTCGCGGCAGACGCGTTGCAGGGTGACGAGGTCCGGCCAGTCCGCGTCCACCGAGAAGAGCCCGTCGGTGACGACCAGGATGCCGTTGCGGGTGTCGGTGGCCCGGATCTCGGTCAGGTGCCGGCGTACCGCCTCGACGTTGAGGTGCTCGTAGCGGACCACGTTCCGGGTGGCCGCCCGTGCCCCCTGCTGGAGGCAGGAGTGGGCCAGCCGGTCGATCAGGACGTGGTCGGACTGCCGGACCAGACCGACGACCGCGCCGAAGCCGGCCGCCCAGCCGGTCGGAAAGAGCGTCACGTGGTCGAGTCCGACCAGGTCGCCGAGGGCCGCCTCCAGATCGTCGGAGATGCGGGTGTTGCCGAGCACCATCGGCGAGCCGGCGCTGTGCGGCCCGTAGTCGTGCATCGCCCTGGTCGCCGCCTCCCGGATCGCCGGGTGCGTGTTGAACGACAGGTAGTCCTGCGAGTTGAAGTTGATGCCGCGGGCCCGGCGGCCCAGGTCGTTGGTGATCTGGGCGACGCTGTCCGGTGCCGCCTCCAGCACCCGGGAGTACTGCCACGTCTCCGTGCGGCGACGGGCCTGCACCCAGCCGTAGAAGTCCTCGGTGCGGGTCAGCAGGTTGCGGCCGGCGGGCCGGTAGAAGTCGTACGCGTTCTTGTCCAGGGCGTACTCCTCGTCGGGGTCGACGGGGTTGCGCAGGTGGGCCGGCTCCCACATCTCGGTGAGGTCGGCGACCACCTGGGCCAGCTCGTCGTCGGCGCCTTCGAGCGACGCGAGGTCGTCCCACGGGATGTGGGTGGCCCAGTTGCGGGTCATCTCGGAGACCTCGGTCGCGGTACGCGCCATGGTCTCGAAGTCCCGGCAGTGTGCCGCCTTGAGGATGATCCCGATCAGTTCGCCGTCTTCACGCTGGTCCGGCTCGGTGTTCACGGTGTCGTCTCCCTGGTGGTCATCAGGCGAAGAGGTTCTGCTGGTAGCTGCGGGAGGTCTCCGCGAAGTCCTCGAAGACCGCGTGGTCGGCGGAGGACTCCTTCGCGGCGTCGTTGAGCAGGAAGAGGTTGGAGGCCTGGAAGAACTCCGACACCGGCGCGACGTCGGCGTGGGTGGCGATGAACCGGTCGGTCTCCTGCTGGTTGCCCCGCAACGCGACGAACAGTTGCAACTCGTCGTGCCGGTACGGACGCATCTCGGCGAGGGTGCAGACGTAGTCGTGGTAGGCGGCGGCGTTCTGGCTCCGGCGGCGGTCCCCGTAGGCGGTCATCGCGTCGTCGATCGACGCGTCACCGCGCAGCCACCGGTCGAGTGCGGCGCTGACCAGTTCGGCGTCACGGAAGGCGTGGGTGATGCCGATCGCGGTGCACTGGTCCTTGGCCGACTCGGCGTCGCCGACGAGCACCCACCCGGGCCCGTGCAGTGGCCGCAGGAAGGCCGACTGGTCCAGGGTGCCGTAGATGCGTTCCTCCCTGGTCCCCTTGGTGCGCACCACGTCGCCCAGCTCCGGACTGACGAAGTCCAGCGCCTTCTGGTAGTTGCCCGGCACGTCACCGCGAAACTCCCGCGACCACTCACTCGGCCCCCAGACCAGGACCATGTTCTGGTTGAAGTTGGTCGGCGCCACCGCGCAGGCGAGCCGGCCGCGCCGGTGCAGTTGTGCCGGGCCGAGGTCGAAGCCGGACCAGTAGCTCCAGTAGGCGAACGTGCAGCGGGGCCGCTCGTCGTACTTGGGCAGCGCGAGGGCGCGGGCGACGAACGAGTTCCGGCCGTCGGCACCGACCACGATCCGCGCCCGCTCTTCGACCAACTCGCCGTCGACCGCACGCCCCCGGATACCGACGACCTGCCCGTTCTCGACGATCAGCTCACGTACGGTGAAGCTGGTCCGCACCTCGGCACCGGCCCTGGCGGCCGCGCCGACCAGAATCTCGTCGAGCACCCGGCGCCGCACCGACGCATAGCTCTGCACCACGCCCGAGTCGTCGCCGTGCAGGTCCCGGAAGTACTCGCGCAGCAGTTCGGTCGGCACCGAGCCGGTCAGCGAGATGCCGTCGTTGACCACCTCGACCGTGGTGTGCGCCGGGGTGACCGCCAGCACCTCGTCCAGCAGTCCCCACCGGTTCAGGTAGGACATCCCGTGCGGCCAGAGGAAGTGCGTCGAGATGACGTCGCTGGGAAACGAGGAGCGGTCCACCACCAGCACCCGGTGTCCACGCCGAGCGAGCAACAGGGCGGTGGACGCACCCGAACAGCGGGCGCCGATGACGATCGCGTCGTACAAGTGAATCGGTCCTTCGGTGTGTGGCGGTGTGGTGGCGGCGGGGAACCCAGCCGCGAGCGGCCCCGGGGTCCGCGGATCGCCGCAGGTCAGCCGGGTCGCGTTCGGCGCCGGCCACCGTTGCCGATGGCCGCCTCCGCCGCACGTACCGGTCGAAGTCGGCGGGCCCGGCGGAGAGCGTAGCTTAAGTCCACAGTGGACTGAAATCCCTCGGCGGCACCCGAGGTGCGGGTAGTCCGACTGCTGCTCGTAGGCGTGGTGCGATGCTGTTCGGTGCGTCCGACGTGACCGGTGCGCTGAGACAGCGCGCGCACGGCCGGCGGCAGACGGGCGCGCGTGATCATGAAGACGCCGATCACGGCGAGTGCGGAGGCCTGGCCTTCTGCGGGTAGATCGTCTCGTGACGGGCCAGCATGGCGACGGACTCGCCGATCTTCCGCTCGCGGGTCTGCGCCCGTTTGACGGCGTTGACACGGTGGATGAGGGCGAACCGGTTGGTCTTGGTGAGTACGTCGAACATGGCCTGGGCGGCAGGGTCGGCAGCGATGGCGGCGAGGAGGTCGGCCGGCACCTCGGCCTCCGACGGCGGGGCGTAGGCGGCCGCCCACCGCCCGTCCGCCTTCGCGGCTTCCACCGCGGCGCGGCCCGAGGGCCGCATCCGCCCCTGCGCCTCCAGCCGGGCCACGTGGGAGACGTTGCGTTGCGACCAGGAACTGCGCGGCCGGCGAGGGGTGAACCGGATCCAGGAGGTTTCCTGATCCCGCTTACGGGCCTGCCCGTCGATCCAGCCGAAACACAGGGCCTCGTCGACCGCCTGCTGCCAGGTCAGCGTCGTGACCGTGCCGCCCTTCCTGGTCAGGGCGAGCCAGACGCCGGGCGACGTGGCGTGGTTGGCCGACAACCACGCGCGCAGGGCGTCGGCGTCCGCGACGATCAACTCTTCCAGTTCAGCGCTCGCCATGACGGCAGGCTATCGCTGCGCCGTGGCCGCAGCCTCCGCCCGTGGGACGCTCCGGCTCGTCGGACTGCCGGCGCGCATGTCGTACGCCGGTCCGGGCCTGAGGCGGACGCCAGCCGACGCCTACCATCGCTGACTATGATCTCGACCGTGTGGCGGCTGCTCACCCGCCAGATCGACACCAACCTGGCGCAGGACGACGCCGTGCTGCGCGAGGCGTGCACGCAGGCGCGGTACGGCTCCGACATCGAACCGGCCCGGAAGGCTCTGGCCGCCACCCGAGGTGACTACGACCGTCGGGCACGCTACGTCCGTGTGCTGGCCGAATCGACCGCTGGCGGGCTGGGATCCCGGGTCGACCGTACGACCGGTCGGGTCGACACCGCAGCCGCCTGGACCGACCGCTGGGCAGCGCGCACGCCCACCAATCCGGATGCCCAGCTCGTACGTGCCCACTCCCTGGTGGCGCGAGCCTGGGAGGTGCGCGGCGGGGACTGGGCCGCCAACGTCCGCCCAGAACAGTGGACCGAGTTCAACCGCCTGCTTCAGCTGGCCCGGCAGGTGAACGACCTGGCGATGCGGCTCGCGCCCGAGGACCCCACGCCGTGGGTGAGCCGGCTGGACCTCATGATCGACCAGAGTGCGCCACCGGAGGACGTCGAGGAGACGTGGCGTGAGCTGACCCGGCGTGATCCCCGGCACCACCAGGGGCACATCCTCAAGCTGACCTACCACTGCAGGAAGTGGAGCGGCTCGCACGAGGCGATGTTCGGCTTCGCCCGGTCGGTCGCCGAAGCGGCGCCCACGGGCTCGCCGCTGCACGTGCTGCCGGTGCGCGCCGCCGCCGAGTGGGCACTGTGGGAGCAGGAGCGCGCATCCCAGGGCAGCGCTGCCGACGAGATTGACCAGCGGTGGCGGCAGGATCCGGTCATGCAGTCCGACCTCGACAACGCGCTGTCCCGCTGGTTCCACCAGCCGGCCACCCGGCACGCCGACTGGCTCAACGACGCGAACTTCCTGGCGTACGGGCTGGCGCGCACCGGCCGCGACGCCGACGCCGCGCCGGTCTTCGCGTCGATCGGCCGGTACGTGACCAGCGTTCCGTGGTCCTGGTGGGACCGCGTACGCGGCGACGCCGCCTTCCTCCGAGCCCGCCGCCGCGCCCGCCGCGCTGCCTGACCGCCGGCGGCACCGTCCCCGCTCAGACCAGGCCCAGACTGGTGGCGAAATCAGTGATCGCCGTAGGCGCGGTCGGATGTTGGGCAACCTCGACGACGACGTTCCGCGCCGCCGGTCGGTGCCGTATCTCCGATGGCGCGATGTTGTCCGCCTGCATCCGAGTCCGAGCCGCCTCGGTTATGACAGCAACCACGCCGGACGGCAGCACCGTGACGAGCGCTGAGGTATACGAAGCTCCGAGCGTGCAGCCGCGCCTCGGCTGCTGGCCCGCCGCCCGTAGTCGTTGGCGCGGCGCCCCGGTGACGTCCCGGTTCGGTGCCGACCAACGTGCGAGCGGCCCCCCTCTCCCTCGCCAGGGCGGGGGCCGTTTCGCGCTGTAGTTGATGTACATCGATTGTTCTGGCAGGCTCGGCATTCGGATCGAACAGAGTGGAGCCTGCATGCCCGCACTTCGTCGGATCGTCGCAGCCACAGCGTTGGTCGGGGCGGTGTCCGCGTCCGTCCTGCTCTCCGGGCCTGCGGTCGCCGCCGAAACCAAGACCTTTTACGGCAACGGAATGAGTAACAACTACTTCACAGCGCTGTACAACGCCAACAACGCTGCGCGCTCCCTTGCCAGCGCCGACGGCTTCGACCCGGACACGCAATGCAGCCACGGTGGAAGCTTCACGACGCAGCCGTGGCCGGGCCTCTACTCGGTGCTGGCGCAGATCAACTGCACCCGCTGAGTATCATGCGGACGGTTGGGTGGCTCTCATCCTGCGAGCCCACTAACCCAGCGGCCCCGCTCACCTTCGGGTGGGGGGCCGCTTCGTCGCGTCCGGGTCAGCCGAGGGTCAGCGCGAGCGCCCCGAACAGCTGGGCCTCCGGGTATCGCACCTTGCCGCGCTCGGAGATGCTGACGCTGTAGAAACCCTTCCCGGTCGGCACGTCCACAACGTGAAGACGAACTTGCAGCCGTCGGGGACGGTCGCGCCCGGGGCGGTTCCCAGGATCCCGCCCCAGCTTCCCGAGTCCCACGGTCGCGCCGGTCGAGTCGGTATGGACCAGAGTCGGACCGCAGCTGGCAATGCTACGGCCCGTCCCCGACGAAGGAACGGGCCGTAGCTGTGTGCGGGGGTGGCCAGAGCGGCGGTGAGCTGGTGATCAGATGGTGAAGCCGCCGTCCACGTTGATCGTCGCCCCGGTGATGTAGCGCCCGTCGGCGCCGGCGAGGAACGCCACCGCAGCGGCCACGTCGGCCGGGTCCGCGTAGTGACCGAGGGCGGTGAACCCGTTGATCGTGTCCGCGTTGGGCCCGTCGGCCGGATTCAGCTCCGTGTCCGTGGCCCCTGGATTCACCAGATTCACGGTGATCGCCCTGCCGCCGAGTTCGCGTCCGAGTGCCTTGGTCAGGCCGATCAGGGCGGTCTTGCTCATCGCGTACAGCGCGAAGCCCGGGAAGACCGCCCGCTCTGCCATGTTGCTGCCGATGTTGATGATCCGTCCACCGGCCGACATGTGTCGCACCGCAGCCTGGGAGGCGACGAAGGGTGCCCGGACGTTGACCGCGACAGTCAGTTCGAACTCCTCCAGCTTCAGTTGCTCCAACGGTCCGAGCAGGAACGCACCGGCGTTGTTCACCAGGATGTCCAACCGACCCAGCTCGCCGGCGACCCGGTCGACCGCGCCGGCCACGGCCGCCGGGTCTGCGCTGTCCGCCTGCACGGCGAGGGCCCGCCGTCCCGCGGCCTTGATCTGGTCCACCACGTCGTCGGCACGTTGCTGGTTCCGCTGGAACGTCAACGCCACATCGGCGCCCTCCTTCGCCAGGCGCAACGCCACCGCAGCGCCGATGCCACGACCACCACCAGTAACCAGAGCTACCTTGCCCTCAAGTGCGTTGTTCATGACAGAAGCCTGGCCGACCGGAGACCAGCCGTCTGGCGGCGATCGGACGGCGCGTTCTCCTGCCTCGCCTGCCGCGCAAGACACGCTGCTGCCTTCCGGTGCCGCCGCGCCCGGCGCGAGCTTCACTCCTGACGTGACGCTCCGCGTCGTCGGTCCACCTGGGCCCGGTCCGGATTCCGTCTATGCGGCCCGCATCACCTGGGCACACCGACCACGACGGCACGAACCTGGACCAGCCGGATGCGATCGGCGTCGTTGCGATCCGCCCTCCGCAGGACACAACCCGCACGACGCGCCGACCGGTCCCGTACGGCCGGCATCCTGTCTCCGTACACCGTCGTCGGGTGTGCGCGCGACCTGCGGCAGAACCGGACATGTGGTCAAGGCATGCTGTCGGTCGTCGGCGGCAGGCAGAACGCACCGCTGAAGGGCGGTGCTCGCAGTGGCCTGGCGATCCACGAGGCCTAAATCTCCTGGCCCAGCTCTCCGGCTCATCGGCTGCGGCTGAGGGCCGCGTCGAGGTCGTCGAGATGGCGTGAGACGGGGCCGACGGTGAGCATGCCGCTGCCGGCTCCGGCCAGCTCGTCGGCGGCCGGCGTGAGTTCGATCCGGGCGCGTTCCATCGCCGTCCGGTCGTCCAGGGCGATCGCAGCCTGGGCGGTGAGGCACCACAGGGCCTCGAACAGCAGGTCGCGCGGCGGATCCGGGGCCTGACGCAGCGCCGCATGGGCGTCGGCCGGGCGGTCCCGTCCCAGTAGGACGAGTGGACGCGCCCAGGGCATGTGGGGGCCCCAGTCGGTCTCATCGTCGAAGCGGACCGGTTCGCCGTGCGACACGCGCAGGCACAGCAGGGCCAGTGGTAGGAGGCCCCGCTCGACGCCGGGCATGCCGGCGCTGGCGAGCTGTGCCGCCCCGTTGCGGTAGGCCGCTTCCGCGGCCTGTGGCGATGGCTCGGTCGCGGCCAGTCGCAGTGCGCGGTACCACTGGGTGAACACGCCGACCAGCGGGCGGTCGTGCCGTTCGGCGAGCCGGTCCGCTGCGGCGGCGTGCTGGTCGGCGGTGGCGAAGTCCGCGAGCGCGCCACGGGCCTGCAATCGGACGAGATGACCGAGGATCTCGAACGTCCCCAGGCCGTGCTGGGCGGAGAGCGCGACGAGCTCGGCACCGATCTGGTCCCGCTGCGGAGCCAGGCCCGCGCGGTGGAAGGTCTGCATGAACACGCCGTTCAGGGCGAAGGCCAGCAGGGCCGGGTCGCCCAGGCGGCGCGCGATCCGCTCCGCTTCCTGGGCCGCCTCGGGTCCGCGCGCCGCGCGGGTACCGCGTGACTCCACCGCGATCGTGGCCAGCAGTCGGGCCCGGGTGGCCTCGGACGAGCCAGGGCGAAGGGCGGTCAGGGCCCGCTCGGCCGCCGCTACGATCTGCGTCGCCTGCGCCGGGTCATCCGAGCGCGTCCAGATCGCGGGTACGTCGTAGCCGCCGATCACCCGGGCGGTGAGATCGGGATCGCCCAGTTGCTCGGCGGCGGCGATGGCCGCGATCCGCTGTTCCCGCGCCGCCTCGAGTCCGCTCGCCCCTGTCACGGCGAGACTTCGCAGCAGGCCGACCGTCGACTCCAGTCGGGACCCGGAGCCGGACGCCACCGTACGGTCGAATGCCGCTGCGGTCTCCGCCCAGACCCGCTGCGGTCCCGGTGAACCCAGCCCGTCGCTGACCCGATCGGCTTGACGGAGGATGTCGGTCTCCAGGCGACGCAGTCGCGGGCTCGGATCGACGCCGAGCTGTTCCAGGAGCAGGCTGCGGGCTCGGCGCAGTACCGCAAGCGCATCACCCTGGCGTCCCGCGCGGTACAGGGCAAGCGCCAGCAGCCGCCACGCCTCCTCCCGCCACGGATGCTCGGCTACGTGGGCGTCGAGATCGGGTACGACGTCCGAGGCGCGCCCGACAGCCAGTCGCGCCTCGGCCCGCTGCTCGATCGCGTTCAGTCGTAGCTGTTCGAGGCGGGAACGCTCGACGCGCGCCCACGGCTCGTCGTCGATGCCGGCGAACGCAGGCCCCCGCCACCAGCGCAGGGCGCGATCGAGCCGCTCGAGTGCCTCTTGCGGCGGCGCGGCGGACGCGGCGGCGACCTCGTCCTCGAACCGCCAGGCGTCGACCGCGTCCGGCGCCACCCTGAGCGCATAGCCCGGGCCCTCGGTGACCAGCAACCGAGCCGGCTCGCGCGGTGGACGCTGCGGCTCCAGCGCGCGCCGCAACGCCGCCACGAACGTGCGGACGCTGCCCACCGCACCTGGTGAAGGCTCCTCCCACAGGTCATCAACGAGGCGGTCGACCGGTACGACCCGACCGCGCCCGACGAGGAGTCGCGCCAGCACCGCGCGGTGTTTCGGCCCTTTCAGGTCTATCGGCGCGCCGACGCCGTCCCAGGCGACAACCGGCCCCAGGACACCGAACCTGACCTGCACTGATCGAACCGCCCTTCCGCGCCTCCGATCAACGTATCGCGCTCATCGTTTACTCATCCGCGACCGGCACGCTGGGATCGTCCACCCGACGACGAGAAAAGGACGACCATGACTATTACTATTCCCGATTTCGACTACCAGCGCGTCGCGGTCGACGGGGACGTGACGATGAACGTGGCGGTGGGGGGTACGGGCAGCCCGATCGTGTTGCTGCACGGCTTTCCGCAGACCCACGTCATGTGGCGGCACGTCGCCGTCGACCTGGCCACCGACCACACCGTGATCTGTCCCGACCTGCGCGGCTACGGCGCAAGCGACAAGCCCGACGCGCGCGACGTCGACACGTACTCGAAGCGGACCATGGCCGCCGACATCGTCACCCTCGCCAGCAGGCTCGGCCACGAGCGCTTCGCCCTGGCCGGACACGACCGTGGTGCCCTCGTCGCCATCCGCGCCGGCCTCGACCATCCCGCCACGATCACCCACCTCGCCATCCTCGACGTCCTGCCAACACTGGACATGTGGGACATCCTGCACGGGTCCTCCGCCGCTGTCGCCTTCCACCTGTACCTGATGGCCCAGCCACCCGGCCTGCCCGAGCAGATGATCAGCGCCAGCGCGGACGCCTTCTTCGGCTACTTCCTCGACGTATGGACCAAGAATCCCCAGGCAATTCCCGCAGACCTGCGGGCGGAGTACCTGAATGCCTCCCGCGAGGCGGTCCCCTCCATCGTCGCCGACTACCGCGCTTCGGCCGGCATCGACATCGAACACGACCAGGCCGACCGAGCCGCCGGGAATCGGCTGCCCATGCCGGCCACCGTCGTCCAGCAGGACTGGGGAGCCGCACTTGGCTACGACGCCGCCGCGCTGTGGCACACCTGGGCTGCTGATCTGGACCACCGCACCACGTCGGCCGGCCACTTCATGGCCGAGGAAGCGCCTGACGAGATCATCAAGGTCCTGCGCTCCCTGCTTGCGCGGTAGCGAATCCGCTGCCCGCCGAGGGCGCGATAACGCCCCTGAATTCGGCAGTTCCGGATTTTGGCCGGCTCAGGATGCTGCCCGCCACGGAGTGTGGCGGCTCCCGGCTGGCTGGCGCGCACGGACGGCGGCAGATGAGAATGTCAGCGGCGGCCAAGGCCCGGCGTGCGATAGTTGCGCGCGTGGCGTTTCCGCTCGAAGCGCTGTCAGTTGCGGTTACGGCCCGTGCCGAGACTTGGGCACGACTTGAGATGCGCTGGCACGCTCGCCCGATCCAACCGAACTACGGCAAGCCGGTCGTGAGCGCCGACTTCGAGTCTTCGGCGTGGCTCGCCCAGGTCACGATCTGGCTCAGCGGCGAGGCGGACTTGGACACGGTCCGCCTGGCTGACGACAGGATCGTCAACAAGCACTACGAACTTACCGGCAACGGCGATCTCAAAGTAATGCTCGACGAGTTCGTCGGTCTGCTCATCGACGACAGGATTCCCGGCGCAGCATTCGTCGCCCAGTGGCCGGGAACGACCGCCTGACCGTGCGCGCCGACGCACGCTCATCGGCAGATCCGTGCATATCAACTGGCGGTGGGCGAGCTCTCCGCGCCTCTGACCGAGCCGACACTCGGCGTCGTTGAGGTCTGGCCTCCGCATGACACAACCCCGCAGAGCGCACGTCGGATGCGGCCGGGTGTGATGGGTGATTGGGGACGGCACAGCTGCCCGGCGTCGTCGATGACGTGCAGGAGGACCCCGTCAAGGCGAAACCGGACCCGTTGGCTGGAGAGTGGCATGTCGCCAGGTTTGGGACATCAATCAGGCCGCAGTGTCAAATATCAACCGGTGCAGGACGTTCCGCCGGTCTTGCCGGCGCCGGTGTCGGGTCGGACGCCTTTCCCTCGGTCGGTTGGGGTGGCTGCTTGTCGTCGGGCGGTTGCGGCGGTGAGATCCAGGTGACCAGCACGACAGAGATGATCATCAAGAGGAACCAGGAGGCCAGCTTTGTCAGCGAGACCGGATGCCAGCCGTCCGTCTGGCTCGGGTAGAGCCAGGCGTTGGACCAGGTGGCGATGTTCTCCGCGAGCCAGATGAAGAAGGCGACGAGGACGAAGGCCAGCAGCAGAGGCATGCGCCACCGTGCCCGGAAGATGCGAAAGTGCATGACACAGCGTCCGAACACGAGTGCGACGGCCGCGATGAGCAGCCACCGCAGGTCGTGTACGTAGTGGTTGGCGAAGAAGTTGAGATAGATCGCGGCAGCCACCGCGGCCGTCCACCAGCGTTTCGGGTAGCGCGTGAAGCGCAGGTTGAAAAGCCGATTCACTCGCACCATGTAGGAGCCGACCGCAGCGTACATGAAGCCGCTGAACAGGGGCACTCCTCCGAGCCGTAGCACGCCGTCGGGCTCGTAGGCCCATGAGCCGATGTGGGTCTTGAACAGTTCCATGAGGGTGCCGACGAGGTGGAACAGGACGATCACTCGTAGCTCGCGCAGGGTCTCCAAGCGTCCGGCGAGCATCGCGACCTGGATGACGATGGCGGCGGCGGTGAGGGCATCGTTGCGGGCAAGCACGGCGTCGTCCGGATACCACAGGTGCGCCGCGCAGATGACCGCGAGCATGGCGGCACCGAACACGCATGCCCATGCCTGTTTGAGTCCGAAGGCCACGAACTCGGTCAGCCACCCGGCCGGCCCGTGACGTGGCAGCCGGGCCAGCGCGGCACGGAGGTGGACATCGATCGCGCGTTCGGCCGTGGTGAGCGTGGCCGTTGCGGCGGTGTCGCCGTGTCATCGGTTCATGCCAGTGCCGCGGGATTCCACGCAACTTCCAGCGCTCCTGGCAGGCGAGGTGCGAGAAGGCGAAGGTCACGCCGATCACCGTCCACGACGCAAGAAGAACCTGTGCCACGGTCGTGGCCGACCTCGACGTCCACCCGAGAGGCGCCATGCAGGTGCTCCAGCACGCCCGCTTCTCCGTGACGATGGAGATCTACACCCAGGTATCGACGAAGGCGACCAGAGACGCACTCAACCGCCTCGGTGATTCACTCAGCCGCTACGGAACTGCTGTACGACAGCAGAAAGGCCACCTCCCGAAGCCGGGAATGGCCGTTGACCTGCGTGTTGGGCGATACTGGGATCGAACCAGTGACCTCTTCGGTGTGAACTCTCGGCGAGCGGGTCGGATCGGGCTTGACGCAAGGTCAGACGGCCTACTGACGGGCCTCTCGGTTCGGTTCGGCCGGCACGGTTGCTGTACTGCTGGCATCACACGAGGCGCTGGATACGCACCTTTGGCTGCTCGTTCCTCAGATGGCCCAGCTTGTGCTGGCGGACCTGCTCGTCCCAGACCTCCTGGTCGTAGTCCGGGTCGGGCGGGATCCACTTGTGGGAGCCGTCGCTGTAGTGGAACTTCTCGTCGCCGGGCCGCAGGATGCTCACCGCAGCCAGCCGAGGAAGCGTTGGTGCAGCGCCCCCACCGGCACCCAGGTCAGGTCTTCGGAGGCGCGCACCAGTTGGGCACCCAGGTAGAGGGCCAGGGAAATCGAAGCGCCGTCGAACTCCGCGCGTAGCTCTCGCTGCCGCGTGCGGCAGGGCCAGGGCGCGTCACAGCCGGCGCAGCTCCAGATCGGCAGCACCGGGCCGTGCGTGGTCTTGAGCGGCCTCCGAGCAGCGCCGCCGTCAGGGACCGCGCCTGCCGGTTGGTCGCCCCGTGCACCTGCCAGCACGGGTACGGCGTGAGCCGCGACCACCACGCCCGGCAGCCGTTGTACAGGCCGTCCTTGCCCCGGCAGATGCACGACCAGGATCCGCTGCTCCGCCTCGTTGCTCATGGCTCCTCCTTGGCGGGCCAGTGGCCCCGGTTGATCGGGATGCGGTGCCGGCTACGACAGGGCAGCTCGACCCCACAGCGGCAGACCCAGCTCCACTTCCGCCACGACCATGCCGGGCGGTGTCGCCGTGCCATGGTCATCGCGACGGCGATCAGGTACTGGTCGTAGGACACTCGTCGCCACGGTGGCGGCCTGTCCCGCATCACTCGCTCCCTCCGCCGGGCAGCACTCCCTGGCCGACCCCGAACCACGGGACCGGATCTGGAACGTTCGGTAACTGCGACGCTACGATCACGACGACGGCGGTTGGACTCACCCGTGGTACGAGTGAGCAGGTCAGATGCGCTGCCGCAGCATTGGTTTCATGGCGGGAACATCGACCACCGGTCAACGTAGGGATGACGGATGACAGGTCGCGGACGATCAGCACCACATCGCGGCGAGGTGATCGGCTACCTGTTCAAGCTGATCCGGGAGTCCATCCCGCTCACGCAGGAGCAACTCGCCGCCGACCTGGATGTTGACCGCGTGACCGTGCAGAGCTGGGAATCCGGGCGCCGCCCATTCACCGCGATGCCGCTCGGACACGCGATCGCCGTCCGGCACAGGCTCGGACGGCTCGGCGCGAACACAGTCCTGCTCGCCGCACTCGACGACGCCGCCGAGGCGGATCTCATCCTCGCCACGGTCCTCGACGGACAGGTCGACCGCTGTGACATCGCCGAGCAGCCGCTGGCCTGGTCCGTACTCACCCACCGGCTGACCGACTTGATCCTCTGGGCCGTCCTCGGTCAGACACCGACCTTCGCCAGAGGGCTACCCATCATCCGTCCCCGGCGAGGTCCGGTTGCCTCCGGGCCGACCCTGCCCGTCGACGAGCAACGCGCGTTCTTCGCTCACCTTCATGTGCTCGCCGATCGCGCCGCAGCCGGACGGCATCGGAACGTGCTGCTGCACCGGCAAGCCTGCTTCCTCGCCGGCATGGATCCCACCAAGGCAGCGGCCGGATGGCTCACCCAGACCACCGCCCGAGCCCGCCGAGCGACTGCCTTCCGCACCTGGTCACCGCTGTGGCCCGACGCACGCTCCGTTGTCACGTCCCTGGCTAACCAGGGCGACCCGGAACCGTTGCGGGACTTCATCGCTCGCGCACACCCGGACGACGCCTGCGAGCGAGCAGCCCTCAACTACTCGGCCTACTGGGTGGGCGAGATCCCGTACCGCCACCGCGACGACTCCTTCATGCCCGGGACGCTCGCTGACTGGCACGGCTCGATCCTTCTTCGGCACCTGGTTCAGCGCCTGGACCCAGGACATCCCTTCGTCGACCTCAACATCCACAACGTCTGGGCTCTGCTGGCCGCACGACGCGGTCTCGCTCTCGACAACCCCGCCGCGACTCGGGCACTCCTCGACCGCAGTGTCCCACTCCTGGACAGTGACCAGATCTCCGCGCAGTCCCGGCAGGAACTAGCCTCTATCGTCTACAGCCTGCGGGCTGACGGAATCACCGGCACAGGGACGGGCAGATGACCGACGACCACGACGCCGCCGGAGCGATGAGCTTCATCTTCGAAGCCGGCGTCCTCAAACGTGCCGCCCGCACCGGCTGGTGGTTCGCCGGCGTCAAGCACCCCGAGTCCGTCGCCGAACACTCCTTCCGGACCGCGCTCCTCGGAATGGTGCTCGCCGCCATGGAAGGTGCCGACCCGGCCAGGGTGTCGATGCTGTGCGTGCTGCACGACACCCAGGAAACCCGGATCACCGACATCCCGCACATCGCCAAGCGTTACCTCACCGCCGTACCCAACACCGCCGTCACCGCCGACCAGGTCGCCGACTGCCCGCCAGCCGTCGCCGACGTCATCACCGCCGCCGTCGCCGAATACGAAGCGGGTGAGACACCAGAAGCCGTCGTCGCCCGCGACGCCGACAAGCTGGAATGCCTCGTCCAGGCCGTCGAGTACCGCCACCAGGGCATCGACAACGTCGAGCGCTGGATCGACAGCTCACGAGCGGCGCTCAAGACCGCGAGCGCCCACCGCCTGGCCGACGCCGCTCTCAGCGGGCAGCCCCTCGCCTGGCTCGCTCCCCCGCCGCCGGAGTGAGCCCGCGCTATCGCTCGGCGGTCGACGCTTGCCCCAGGAACATCCGGAAGAGCCGGCAGAGACTGGAGACAGCCCGCTTGTGGTCGTGATCGTTGACAAGGCAGTCCCCTGTGGCACCTTCACCGAAGGTCTCTACCAGCACTAAGGACCAGAAGGCAAGGTTGCTGCCATCGTGGCGGGCGGACATCCACTTCTGGAAGGCCGCCAACTCGCCCCGGCCGCGCGCGAGGTCAAATCCCGTGAGCGCCGAGAAAGCTCGCTCGTACGTTGGCCGACCGACGTACATGCCTAGCCGATGATCCATATGCCACAGGAACTCTTCCCAGCTCACTGGGGCATTGTTTCTGACCGGACCACTTCGGTGCGGGTGTCGATCTCGCCTGTCGTCCCGCCTTGACCGGTGCCGCTAGTTGTTGTCCTCTGTCAATCCCCTGGAATCGTGGAGGACTCGGTTATGCGGCCTGGTTCTCCAGGACGTGTGTAGTTGATCG
>NZ_JBHMIR010000046.1:0-37175 GCF_048060285.1 Micromonospora sp. LOL_025
ACGGGGTAGGCGGCGGCGAGTTCGGCGCCCATGCCCAACCGCTGCGCACCCTGCCCCGTGAACAGGAACGCGAGCCGCCCGCCCGTGCCCGCCGGGGTCGGCTGCACGCCGGCCTCCAGCGCGCGTACCAGCTCCTCGGTGTCGCGGCCCACCACGGCGGCGCGGTGCTCGAACGCGGTGCGCCCCACGGCCAGCGTGAACCCGACGGCCAGGGCGAACCCGGCGTCGTGGGGGTCGCGGCCCGCCACCGCGCCGGCCAGGCGCGCGGCCTGTGCCCGTACCGCCTCCGGCGTCCGTCCGGAGAGGACCCACGGGATCACCGGCGGTTCGGCCGCGGCGACCGGCTCGGGGGACTCCGCCGGCTCCGGCTCCTCCAGCACGACGTGGGCGTTGGTGCCGCTGATGCCGAACGACGACACGGCGGCACGACGCGGACGGTCGCCGGCGGGCCACGCCACCGGCTCGGTCAGCAGCGACACCGCCCCCGCCGACCAGTCGACCTTCGGGGACGGCGCGTCGACGTGCAGCGTGCGCGGCAGCAGCCCGTGCCGCAGCGCGCCCACCATCTTGATCAGGCCGGCGACGCCGGCCGCGGCCTGGGTGTGGCCGATGTTCGACTTGATCGAGCCCAGCCACAGCGGCCGGTCCCGGTCCCGCCCGTAGGTGGCCAGGATCGCCTGCGCCTCGATCGGGTCGCCCAGGACGGTGCCGGTGCCGTGCGCCTCGACCACGTCGACCTGGCTCGCCGACAGCCGCGCGTTGGCCAGCGCGGCCCGGATCACCCGCTGCTGCGCCGGCCCGTTCGGGGCGGTCAGGCCGTTCGAGGCCCCGTCGGAGTTGACCGCCGTGCCCCGGACCACCGCCAGCACCCGGTGGCCGTTGCGCCGCGCGTCCGACAGCCGCTCCACCACGAGTACGCCGACGCCCTCGGACCAGCCGGTCCCGTCGGCGGCGGCGGCGAAGGACTTGCAGCGGCCGTCCGGCGAGAGTCCGCGCTGCCGGGAGAACTCGATGAAGGTCTCCGGGGTCGCCATCACCGTCACGCCGCCGGCCAGCGCCAGCGCGCACTCGCCGTTGCGCAGCGCCTGCCCGGCCAGGTGCAGGGCCACCAGCGACGACGAGCACGCCGTGTCGACGGTGACCGCCGGCCCCTCCAGCCCGAACGTGTACGCCACCCGGCCCGAGGCGATCGAACCCGTGGAGCTGTTGCCCGCGTAGTCGTGGTACATCATCCCGGCGAAGACGCCGGTGGCACTGCCCCGCAGCCCCGCCGGGTCGATGCCCGCGTTCTCCAACGCCTCCCACGAGGTCTCCAGCAGCAGCCGCTGCTGCGGGTCCGTGGTCAACGCCTCGCGCGGGCTGATCCCGAAGAACTCGGCGTCGAAGTCCGCGGCGTCGGGCAGGAAGCCACCCTCCCGGGTGTACGACCGGCCCGGGGCGCCCGGGTTCGGGTCGTACAACTCCCCCACGTTCCAGCCCCGGTCGGTGGGGAAGCCGCCGATCCCGTCGCGTCCGGCGGCGACCAGCTCCCACAGGTCCTCCGGCGTGCGCACGCCCCCCGGATACCGGCACGCCATGCCGACGATCGCGATGGGCTCGTGCGCGGCCTCCTCCGCGTCACGCAGCTTCCGCCGCGTCTCGCGCAGCTCCGCTGTCGTCCGCCTGAGGTAGTCGAGCAGCTTTTCCTCGTTGTCGGGCATCGACGTCACTCCAAGAGCGGACCGGTAGGGGATCGTGTGTCAGAGCGGGACGTGCCCGTGCGCGCCGCGCCGCCGGACGGGGCCGGCGGCGAGCGCGGACACGGGACGGGTCCGGATGTCCTCCGGGCGGACGACCTCGTCGACCACGCCGGGGTCGGGTGCGCGGTCGGGGCCGCCCGCGACCCGCACGTGGTCTACGACGCCTCGCGCCACGAGTTCGCGGCGTCCGGTCTCTCCGGGCGCCGCGGTCGTCGTACGGTGGATGGCGGCGACCTCGGCGAGGGCGTCGAGCGGCGTGCCGCCACGCCACCGCGCCGGCCCGGGCGGCCGGTACAGCGGCGCGCGGGTGTCGCGCCCGATGGTCGCCGCGGTCATCGCGCTCAGCTCACCCTGCGCTCGTGACCCTGCCAGAATCGCTCCCGCAGCTCACGGCGCAGGATCTTGCCGCTGGGGTTGCGGGGCACCCGGTCGATGAACTCGTAGTGCAGGGGCTGCTTGAAGGCGGCGAGCTTGCCGCGCAGGTGCAGGGCGAGGTCGCTCTCGGTGAGCTGCTGGCCCTCCACCGGCACCACGAACGCGTGCACGGCCTCGCCCCAGCGCTCGTCGGGCACCCCCACGACCGCCGACTCGGCGACCAGCGGGTGGCGGCCGATGACGTGCTCGACCTCCGCGGGGTAGACGTTCTCCCCCGCCACGATGATCATGTCCTTGATCCGGTCGCGGATGAACAGGTAGCCGTCCTCGTCCAGCACGCCGGCGTCCCCGGTCACGACCCATCCGTCGACAAGCGTCTTCGCCGTGGCCTCGGGCATGTTCCAGTACTCGACCATCGCCGCCGGGGTCCGCAGCCAGACCTCGCCGATCTCGCCGGGCGGCAGCGGGTTGCCCTTGTCGTCGGCGACCTTGACCTCGAAGCCCGGGTAGGGGCGCCCCGCCGCCTGCATCCTGCCGCTGTCCGGCGTGTGGTCGGCCGGGGGCAGACAGATGGCCGTGTTGCCGGTCTCGGTCAGGCCGTAGATCTGGGCGAACTCGCAGCCGAAGCCCTCGACGCAGCGGGCCAGCAGCGCCGCCGAGATGGGCGCGCCGCCGTAGACCACCTTGCGGAGCGAGGTGAAGTCCTCCCTCGACACGCCGGGCTCCGCCAGCAGCAGCCGCAGCATCGCGGGCACCAGGCAGGCGGTGGTGACGCGCAGCGTCCTGATCAGCTCGACCGCGCCCGCCGTGGTGAACTCGCGCATCACCACGTTCGTCACGCCCGACACGAAGCCCTGCGTCGCCCACCACAGGCCGCCGATGTGGAAACCGGCCATGCCGACGAGGCTGACGTCGCCCTCGCGCCAGTCGATCCAGTCCAGCTCCGCCGAGGCGAGCGCCTGGCGTACCGCGAAGAAGCTGCGGTGGGCGAGGACGACGCCCTTCGGCAGCCCGGTCGTTCCGCTGGTGTACATCTGCACCAGCGGCGTGTCGGGGGTGACCCTGGCCAGCACGTTCGCGTCCGGCTGCGCCGAGACCCAGGCGGTGAAGCCGGCGCCGGCGGCACCCGGCTCGTCCAGCCCGACCACCCCGGTCAGCGTCGGCAGCTCCGCCGCCAGCTTCTCGGCGGTGGCGGCCGAGTCCGCGTCGACGAAGAGCAGGGCGGCGCCGGAGTCCCGCAGGATGTGCTCGACCTCGCCGGCGGCCAGCCGCCAGTTGATCGGCACCAGCACCACGCCCGTCTTGGCGGCGCCGAACAGCAGCTCGTAGTAGTGCTCGGACTCCCTGCCCAGGTACGCGATGCGGTCGCCGGGGCCCAGGCCCGCCGCCTGGAGGCCGCGCGCGACCTGGTTGCTGACGCGGTGCAGGGTGGCGTAGTCGACGCGCCGGCCCTCGCAGACCATGGCGACGACGTCCGGCTGCTGGGCGGCGTGCCTGCGCACCACGTCGACGAGGGTGCGCAACTGAACAGTCACCGGGTCCTCCTCAGGGGACGTGCGGGGTCGGGGCGGCTCAGGCCGCGTCGGCCTGGAAACGCATGCCGGGCGGGTTGACCAGCGCCATCCGCACCTCGCCGTCGGCGATGCCGCCGTTGCCGTCCCAGAAGCGCCAGGGCATGTCGATGATCTGGACCGGCTTGCTGCGGTTGCGCTCGCTGAACTCGGCGAAGGACACCTCGCCGCGGAACGACGACGAGTCGATCGGCCGGCGGAACCTGCTGGTGAAGTTCGCGATGAGCATGTCCGGCAGCTGCTTGGCCCAGTAGTCGTCCATCGTCCACGCGGCCAGCGCGGGAACCGCCCGGTCCTGGACGCACTTGGCGATCAGGTAGTACATGAGCTGGTTGAAGCAGATGTTCACCTCGACCGAGTTGAGGTGACCGGTGTCGTCGATGTAGCACGGGTACGGGATGGCGAACTCGCCCTCCGCGCTCGCCAGCCCGTTGGCGACGGTGACCGTCGCGGACTTCAGGTACTGGGTCTTCGGCCTCGCGTACGGGCGCAGCACGTCCGAAAGCAGTCCCGGGTCGTTGGCAAATGTCGCACGCCCGATAGGCGCACTGTTCTTCACCGGCGATGTGGTCATTGCTATTCCTCCTTTGCGCACGAGTGCGAAATTGAAGGTAATCGCGGCCGGTCCATCACCCGGTAACAGCGGAAGAACTGAGCCGGCGCCCCTGGCGGACCCGACCGACGAGCCGGTCCAGCAGCATGTCGGAGGTGAGCGACAGATCCGCCAGGAGCGGGTCGGTCGACAGCAGCGCCAGGTGCAGCGCCTGGATCCGCTCCGAGGGCTCGATGCCGAGTTCGCCCATCATCCGCCGGCGGAACCGCAGGTAGACCTCCAGCGCCGCCGGCGTGCGGCCCGACCGGTGCAGCGCGAGCATCAGCATCGTGTGCGCCGACTCGTGCAGCGGGTGCTCCACGACCAGCGACGCGAGCTCGGAGGTCGCCTCCCGGTGCCGGCCCAGGCACAGGTCGGCGTCGATCCTGGTGGTGTACGCGTAGAACCGGCGCTCCTCGAGCCGCGCGGCCTGGGCGCGCAGCTGCGGGCCCCACTGCCCCTGGTGCACGACGTTGCCGCGCCAGAGCGCCAGCGCCCGGCGCAGGTGCGCGCCCGCCTGCTCGTAGTCGCCCGCGTGCATCGCCGCGGTGCCCGCCGTGACCAGCTCGTCGAACTCGACGATGTCGAGCTGCTTCGGGTCCACCCGCAGCGTGTAGCCCCCGGAGCAGGTGAGCAGGACATCGCGCGCGATGTCCTCGACGGAGCCGCCGAGCACGCCGCGGAAGAGCTTGCGCACCTTGAACATGTACGTCTGGAGGGTGGCGTGGGCGGTGCGGGGCGCCCCCGTGCTCCACAGCTCCCGTACGAGCACCGACGCGCCGACCGGCTGGTTCGCGTTGAACAGCAACGCGGACAGGACCAGCCGCAGCTTCGGTGCGCTCGGTGCGATGTCGACCCCGTCGTGCCGGATGACGAGCGGTCCGAGCAGTTCGAACCGCAGTCCGGCGAGGGGGTTCCCCGCCGGGTGCCGGGGCGGCACGACCGGCGGCGGCTCGGGGCGCCGGACCTCCGTTGCGGGGTCGGCCGCCGACTCCAGCAACGCGGCGAGGAGCGTCAGTTTCTCCTCGTGCGACATCGATCCCAGTTCCGCAAACTTGGTAATCATTTCGCCGACCTCGCTATCAGTCGGATCCACCGCACTTTCCACCGCCGACGAGAGGTGTCGGCGTACTGGTTCCGTGACGGGAGCGACGATTCCGACCAGGGGGAGTCAGGACAGACTTCCACGCTATTCCAAGTCAAGGTCGAGCCGATAGTGACCGCGTCATGGACGGGCGTGACCAAACGAGGGGGGAGCATGTGACCGCGGCACTTGCCCGCAGCCTGCGCTGCCGCGAGGCTGGCTGGAGGCACGCTGGAGTGTCGCTGGAGCGGCACTGGTCGAGCAGGGAGCAGCCATGTCGGGTGGGGATGCGCAGCTGCGCGTCGGGTTCAAACGGCACCTGCGGGCCCACGTGGTACGCGGTGACGCGGTCTACCTGCTCTCCGAGCGCGGAGCTACCTCGGTCAGCGGGGCGCACGTGGAGGCGCTGGCCCCGCTGCTCGACGGCACCCGGGACCTGACGGAACTCGTCCGGGACAGTCCTGCCGGGATGTCGCCCGCCGAGATCGGCACGGTCGTCCGGCGCCTCGTCGACGCCGGCCTGGTGACGCTGCGGCCCGCGCAGGAGGCGGAGGCCGACGGGCCCGCGCTCGCGTACTGGGAGTCGGCGGGTCTGGACCCCACCGCCGCCGTACGGGCCACCGCCGCCGCCCGGGTCGACCTCCTCCGCGTCGGCGGTCGTGCGGAGGATGCCGTGGCGGCGGAGGACGCGCTGCGCGCGGCCGGTCTGACGGTGACGCGGATGTCCGGGAACTTATCGGCCTCGCCCACCGACTTATCGATTGTGCTCTGTGAGGACTACCTCGACGAGGGGTTGGCTGCCGTCGACGCCGCGCATCGCGCCGCACGCCGGCCCTGGCTCCTCGCGAAGCCCGGCGGCGCACAGGTGTGGGTGGGGCCCGTGTTCGACCCCGCCGCCGCGACGGGCTGCTGGCACTGCCTGGGGCACCGGCTGCGCGGCCACCGCCAGGCCGAGACACGCCTGCGCGCCGTCGTCGGCTCCGACGCGGAGATCAGCACTCCGCCGGTGTCGCTGCCCCCGCTCGGCGCCGCCGCCCTGCACCTGGTGGCGTTGGAGGCCGCGAAGTGGACGGCCGGGCTCCGGCACGACGGGCAGCGCGCGGTGTGGACGCTGGACAGCGTCACCCTGCGCGGCGCCCACCACGAGGTGCGCGCCCGGCCGCAGTGCCCGGAGTGCGGCGACCCCGGCATCGAGCGTGACCGGGCGTTCCGCCCGGTGCCGCTGCGCAGCCGGCCGAAGGCGTCCCGCTCCGGGGGCAGCCACCGGGCCCTGCCGCCGGAGCAGGTGCTGCGCGACTACGGGCATCTGGTGAGCCCGGTCAGCGGCGTGGTCAAGGAGATCACCCGCGACGGGCGGGGCCCGGCCTTCTTCAACTCGTTCCGCTCCGGCCCGAACCTCGCGATGACCACGCGCAGGAACGCCGAGCAGATGCGTTTCGCGCTGCGGGCCGAGAACGGCGGCAAGGGCGTGTCCCCCCTGCACGCCGAGGTGAGCGCGCTGTGCGAGGCCGTCGAGCGGCACAGCGCCTACTTCCACGGCGACGAGGCCCGGGTGACCGGCAGCTACACCGAGCTGGCCGGCACCGCCATCCATCCCGACGACTGTCTGCTGTTCGACGAGCGGCAGTACGCCGACCGCGCCCGCTGGAACGCCACCTGCTCGCCGTTCCAGTACGTGTGCGCGCCGTTCGACGACGCGGCCGTGACGAGCTGGACCCCGGTGTGGTCGCTCACCGAGCAGCGGCACCGCCTGCTGCCCACCTCGATGCTCTACTTCAACGTGCCGGAGCAGCACGGCGGCATGTCGCTGTGCGCGGACTCCAACGGCAACGCCGCCGGCAGCAGTCTGGAGGACGCGCTGCTCCAGGGCCTGCTGGAGGTGGTGGAACGCGACGCGGTGGCCCTCTGGTGGTACAACCGCACCCAGGCCCCCGCCGTGGACCTGGACAGCTTCCGCGACCGCTGGATCGACGAGCTGCGGGAGGTCTACGCGGGCCTGCACCGCGAGGTGTGGGTCCTGGACGTGTCGTCGGACGTCGGGATCCCCACCATGGCCGCGCTGTCCCGGCGCACCGACAAGCGGTGCGAGGACATCATGTTCGGCTTCGGCACCCATCCCGACCCGCGGGCGGCGCTGGTCCGCGCGCTCACCGAGATGAACCAGTTGATGCCGACCGTGGCCGAGGTCGGCGGTGACGACGACGACGGGTACGGCTGGTCCGATCCCGACGCCGTACGGTGGTGGCGCACCGCCACCTGGGCCGGGGACGCCTACCTGCGACCCGATCCGGCGGTGCCGGCTCGCCGGCTCAGCGACTACCGCCACACCCCGACGGATGATCTGCTGTCCGATGTCCGCTCGGTTCAGCACAGGTTGGAGGCACTGGGACTCGACGTGCTCGTGCTCGACCAGACCCGCCCGGACGTCGGGCTCCCCGTGGTGAAGGCCATCGTGCCGGGGATGCGCGGCTTCTGGGCGAGGTTCGCGCCGGGCAGACTGTTCGACGTCCCGGTGCAGCTCGGCAGGCTCGACCGTCCCACGGAGTACGAGAACCTCAACCCGATACCACTTTTCGTGTAGAGCGGGCGCACGTGGCCCGGCCACGCCCGTCGAGGAGCCAGGTTGCCATCCGACGCCGACACGTCCCGCCCCGGACCGAGCCTGTCGCTGTGGTCCTTCCGGGACGACGTGACCATCGAGACGGCAGAGGACGGCAGTCTGACCATCCTCACCCGCTGGGGCGACGTCCCGGTGGGCCGGCCCGCGCCCGCCGTCGAGGAGGTCCTGCACCGCATGACCTACGGGCCGGTCGCGCTCGGCAACGTCGCCGGGCTGGACGGGCGTGTCCTGCGGGCGGTCTTCGACCGGCTGCCCGGCCGGATAGTGCGCTCGCTCGGCTCGCGGGACTCGCCGGTGCCGCTGCTGTCCGTCCAGCCGGTGTCCCCGCTGGGGGTGTTCGAGCTGCCGGAGGTGCCCGAGGACCAACCGGTCAGGCTGTCCCGTTTCGCGTTCGCGCACCAGCGCGACGGGGAGCTGGTGCTCGAGTCCCCGCTGTCGCACCACCGGGTGGTGCTGCACCGGCCGCAGGTGTCCCTGATGCTCGGCGCGCTCCCCCGCGCGACCACCGTCGTCGAGGTGGCGCGGCGGGTCGGCCTGGCGCTTCCGGGGGTGGCCGACGTCGTCGCCTACCTGGTCGGCGCGGGCATGGTCGTCGTCGGTGAGGACGGCACGTCGCGGTTCCACGAGGACTCCGACCCCACGCTGGCGATGTGGTCGCCGTACGACCTGCTGTTCCACTCGCGCAGCAGGCTCGGCACGCACGACGACCCCGCCGGCGCGACGTTCCGTCACGTCGCGACCCTGCCGCCACCGCCCGCCGTCAGGCCGGCGCCCGCCGGGCCACGGATCCCGATGTACCGGCCGCCCGTCACGGTTCCGCACGGGATGACGCTCACCGAGGCCGTCGACCGGCGCCGGTCCACCCGCACGTTCGCCGAGGCGGCACCGTCGACCCGCGAACTCGGCGAACTGCTGTTCCACGCGGCGAGGGTCCGGATGCAGACGGTGGCCACGGCTCCCGACAACGTGCGGTACACGGTGACGCGGCGGCCGTATCCCAGCGCGGGTTCGCTGTACGAGCTGGAGCTGTACCTGACGGTGGAC
Source organism: Micromonospora sp. LOL_025 (assembly GCF_048060285.1). NCBI lineage: Bacteria > Bacillati > Actinomycetota > Actinomycetes > Micromonosporales > Micromonosporaceae > Micromonospora > Micromonospora sp. LOL_025. The sequence goes on from NZ_JBHMIR010000046.1 coordinate 9,026, forward strand.
CGCTGCCCGGACCTGGGGCGCGGGATCTACCACTACAGCCCGGTCGAACACGCGCTGACCCTCGTCAACGCCAGCCCGGCGGACGTCGACGAGCTGCTCGACAACGCCCGCGTGTCCGTCGGGGGCCGGCGCCCCCCGCCCGTGCTGATCACCATGACCGCGCGGGTGGGCCGGCTCTCCTGGGTGTACGACAGCATCTCCTACGCCACCACCCTGAAGCACGTCGGCATGCTCCAGCAGACGCTCTGCCTCGTCGCCACGATGCTCGGGCTCGCCACGTGCGCGCTCACCATGGGCGACGCCAGGCTTTCCGCATCGGCGTTCGGGCTCGACTGGCCGGCGGAGGTCGGTGTTGGTGAATTTGCCGTCGGACTACCCGAAAACGACATTTCCTGTAACGAGGAGTATCTGGGCGTACACGGAATGTGAATGGGCCGGTCGACCGTCGGAAATGGCTTTGCGGCACCCCGCGCGCGGGCGCGAAAAGAGCATTCATGATGTGTGCGGGCGCGTGATAGAACGGGGTTAATTGCGCCGGCCCGACAGGGGATGCCAAGTTGATCAAGGTGTTGTTGGCCGAGGACATGCACATGGTCCGAGATGCGCTGGTCGCGTTGCTCAACCTGGAGCCGGACATCGAGGTCGTCGCCGCGGTCGCCTCGGGCACGGAGATCCTGCCCATGGCGCAGCGGTTCCGGCCCGACGTCGCCGTGATCGACATCGACCTGCCGGGCAAGGACGGGCTCTCCGCCATCGCCGACATCCAGGCCCACCTGCCGGAGATCCGCACCCTGGTCCTGACCGCGCTCGGCCGACCGGGCACCCTGCGCCGGGCGTTGTCCGCCAAGGCGACCGGCTTCCTGCTGAAGGACGCCCCGACCGAGCAGCTGGTCGACGCCATCCGCAGCGTCGCCGCCGGCCGTCGGGTCGTCGACAGCCAGCTCGCCATGTCCGCCTGGGACAGCGCCGAGTGCCCGCTCACGGCGCGCGAGACCGAAGTCCTCCGCCTCACGGCGGAGGGACTCCAGGCCGTCGACATCGCGGCGCAGATGTTCCTGTCAGTCGGCACCGTCCGCAACTACCTGACCACGATCGTCAACAAGCTCTCCGCGCGCAACCGCGTCGACGCCATCCGGGTCGCCCGGGAGGCCGGCTGGCTGTGACCGGGTCGCCCCGTGGCGCTCCAGCCGCAGCGGCACCTTGGCGCAGAGACGGAACTGGTCCGGCTGCTGGTCGACCGTCAGCGAGCCGCCGATCTCCTCGGCGCGTACGGACAGGTTGCGCAGCCCGTTGCGACCGCTGCCCGGATCCCGCGGCGGCCCGACGGGCAGGTCGTCGTTCACGATCTCGATCCAGGCATCGTCCTGCGTCTGCCGGATGGTGATGTCGCAGCGCTTGGCCTTGCTGTGGCGCAGGATGTTGGTCACCCCCTCCCGCAGCACCGTGGCGAGCACCGTGCTCACCTGGACCGGCAGGTCCAGGTGGTCGCTGTCCAGCCGCACCTGGATGTCCGCGGCGGACAGCACGGACACGGCGGAGCGGCACTCCTCCTCCAGCGACAGCTCGCGGTAGCCGCTGGCGACGGTCCGCGCGTCGGAGAGCGCGACCCGCGATATCTCCAGGATCTCCAGCAGCTGGTCGCTCGCCTCCTGCGGTGACTTCTCCATCAGCCGGTGCACCAGCTCGATCTTCAGCGAGATGGCGGACAGGCTGTAGCCGAGCAGGTCGTGCAGGTCGCGGGCGAAGCGCAGCCGCTCCCGCAGCACCGCCATGCGCGCGATCTCCGCGCGGCTCTCCTGCACCTCGACGACGAGGGCGGTCAGCCGGGACAGCCCGTACACCACGAGCCCCGTCGTGACGGTGGAGATCGCGGTGTAGAGCATGTCGATCGGCGCGTGGGTGAAGATCCACTGGGCGACGGCCATCGAGGCGACGATGAGGGCGAAGGCCACCCACGCCGTGACCGCCCGCAGCACGAGCAGCACGCTGCCGGCCAGGAAGCCCGGCATGCCGACCCACGCCTGGCCGAAGGCCAGGATCGGCAGGTAGACCAGCGCGGCCTGGGTGGCGAGGACGCCGTAGCCCAGCGGCGTACGCAGGCGCCCGTTGTCCCGGCCGTACCACAGCAACTGCATCGCCATCAGCACGGCGATGCAGGTGAACGACAGCGCGATGGCGACCGGTCCGACCGGCAGGAACATGACGTGGAGAAAACCGATGAGACTGATGCTTGCGAAGACGGCGGTGACGACGCCCATCGCGAGCCGGGGCGCCGGTAGCGGCGCGGCCCCTCGCGATGATGAGCGCCCTGGTGTGACGGAGAGGTTCACGGCAGTAGCGCTCTCGTTTGCTCTAGCGCAGCCGGCGTACGCCCAGAGGCCAACTCGCCCCGCACCCGGTGTGGCCGGCCCCCCGGCGGCCACGATGCCCGCTAACGGGCGTCGATCCAACAACCACGACACACTCTCCCCAGCGATCGACCCGACGACGGGAATGGCCACGTCGACCCGCGTAGAAACCCGGTGCGGCCGATCGGACGCCGACAGGCGCCGCAGCCCACAAAGTTGTTACGCAACGCAAACGTTTTGACAGATTCCCGGCCCCGAATTGCGATGTGCCCCTACGGACACCTTCCCCCTTGAGGGTCGACCTTTCCACAAAAAAATGACGGCCGTCAAGCCGTTCGCCCCTGGCCACCGCAGCGCGAAAGGGTCCTAATCGATGCTAGGGAACATTTGCCACCGTCACGTCATATCCTCTAGTAGGGACATTTGACGCGGGGCCGCCGCGGGGCGGCGATGGGCTACCGGGGCAGCGCCGGAAGCCGCCGCGGGGCCGGCGCCAGGACCGACACGAGGTCGCGGCGGGCCCGCGCGACGCGGGAGCGGATCGTGCCGACGGGACAGCCGCACAACTCGGCCGCCTCCGCGTATCCGAGGCCGACGACCTGGGTGAGCACGAACGCGGCGCGGCGGGCCGCGGGCAGCGTGCGTACCGCCAGGTTGAGCGCGACCGTGTCGTCCACGCCGGGCAGGTGGTGGGCCCCGGAGCGCTCCGCGGTGGCCTGCCAGTCCTGGTCGGACACGACCCGGGGCCGGCTCGCGGCGGCGCGGAAGTGGTCGGCGGCCACGTGCCGTGCGATGGCCAGCAGCCAGGACCGTGCGTGGTGGCGTCCGGTGAACAGGTGCGCGCCGCCCAGCGCGCGGGCGAACGTCTCCTGCGTCAGGTCCTCGGCCTCGGCGTGCCCCACCAGGTAGACCAGGAACCGCCAGACGTCACGCTGCGTGCTGCGGACGAAGGGATCCGCCGCGGAACGGTCGCCGCGCCCGACGGCCAGGGCCAGAGCCGTGACCGCACTTTCTTCCAGTGACTCCGACATGAATTCACGGTAATCGTACGGAATGCCGAGAAGAACGGACTCCAGTGGCGGTCCAGCCGGCCTCATCGCCGGGAACCAGAATTCGATGGAACCGGCCGGGCCAGCGTGTCGGGCGTGCCGGGGGCAGCGCGGCGCCGCGGCAGGCGCACGGGCGCGGGAAGACCGGCGCCGGGTCCGCCGACGGACGCGCGCCCGGCGCGCGCCGGCCGCCGGGCGAGGCGCCGCCCGGCCAGGCCCGGCCGGGCGGCGGGCACACCCGCCGCACCCCTACTCAGCCGCCGGCCCTGGCCAGTGGCCGGGCGCCGTACGTGACGCGGACGACCCCGTCGTCGTGCCGTTCCGTCTCGGCGGTGACCCCGAAGACCCCGGACAGCACCTGGGGCGTGAGCGCCTCCAGCACCGGCCCCGACGCGACCACCTCCCCGCGGTCCAGCACGACGAGGCGGTCGCAGCTGCGCACCGCGAGGTCCAGGTCGTGCAGCACCGCCAGCGTGGTGACGGCCAGCGTGTGCACCAGTTCCAGCAGCTCGAAGCGGGCCCGGATGTCCAGGTGGTTGGTCGGCTCGTCGAGCACCAGGAGCTGCGGCTGCTGCGCCAGCGCCCGGGCGAGCAGCACCCGCTGCCGCTCACCGCCGGACAGCGAGCCGTAGATCCGTTCCGCGTGCCCCAGCATGCCGGTGCGCTCCAGCGCGTCGACGACGATGTCGTGGTCGTCGGCCGTCTCGCGGTCGAACACGCCCTTGTGCGGCGTCCGGCCCAGCGCGGCGACCTCCCGCACGGTCAGGCCCGGCGGGGTGGGGCTGTTCTGCAACACGGCGGCGGTCCGCCGCGCGGCCGCCCGCGCCGACAGCGACCAGACGTCGTCGTCGCCGAGCAGCACCTGCCCGCCGGCGGGCCGGACCGACCGGTAGATGGTCCGCAGGAGCGTGGACTTGCCGCTGCCGTTGGGGCCGATCAGGCCGACGACCTCGCCGGGCGCCACCTCCATGCTGACGTCGCGGAGGATCGGCGTACCGCCGATGGAGACGCACACCTGCTGCACCTGAAGCTTCATGAGTGGGACAGGCTCCTATCCCGGCGCATCAGCCAGATGAAGAACGGTGCGCCGAAGAGGGCGGTCAGGATGTTGAGGGGCAACTCGTTCGGCGGGTCGACCGTCCGGCACAGCAGGTCGACGATCACGAGGTAGACCGCACCGACGAGGGCGGCGAGGGGCAGCACCCGGCGGTGGTCCACGCCGAATGCGAGCCGCACCAGGTGGGGCACCATCAGCCCGACGAAGCCGATGCCGCCGGCCACGGCGATGAGCACGCCCGCCAGCAGCGACGTCAGGACGATCGACACGATCCGCAGTCGCTTGACGTCGATCCCGAGGGCGGTCGCCGACTCGTCGCCGGTGACGAGCGCGTTGAACTGCCGGGCGTACAGGGTCAGCAGCACGGTCACCGCGAGGACGACGACGCCCGCGACCTGGAGTTGCTCCCAGCGGGCGCCCGCGACGCTGCCGAGCAGCCAGAACATGATCTGGCGCATGTTGTTGGGCGTCGTCTGCAACTGGAGCAGGCTCGTGATCGAGGTGAACACGTAGCTGATCGCGACCCCCGCGAGCACGAGCCGGACCGGGTTGAGCCGGCCGTGCTGCTGCCCGAGCGTGAAGACCAGCGCCACCGCCAGCATCGCGCCGACGAACGCCGCGCCCGACACCCCGAGTCCGCCGGCCGCGCCCGCGCCCAGCGCCATCACGGTGACGGCGCCGACCGAGCCGCCCGCCGACACCCCGAGGATGAAGGGGTCGGCGAGCGGGTTGGCCACGAGGGCCTGCAGCACGACGCCCGCGACCGCGAGCCCGGCGCCGCACAGCGCGGCCAGCAGCACCCGTGGGATCCGGAAGGTCCAGACGATCTGGTCGTGGGCCGGATCTACGGCGGGGGTCGCCCCGGTCAGGTGCGCCCAGACGATCCGGCCGGTGTCGCCGATGGAGACCGGCACCGAGCCGACGGCCGCCGCGACGAGGATCAGGACGACCAGCAGTACGCCGAGCACGAGCAGGCACAGCGGGAGGGGCGCGCCGTGCAGTGGGGCCGGCCGGGTGGTGCTGCGCTTGGGCGCGGCCGACACCCGGCCGTTCGTGGAACGCGACAAGGTGGTCATGGCGCTCAGAACGCCTCGGGGTGCGCGGCCTGCGCGAGCTTGGAGACCGCGAGGTGATTGCTGGGGCCGAGGTAGATCGAGTCGGACAACACGACGTAGCGGTTGTTCTTCGCCGCGTCCCACTGCGGGAACTGGGCGAGCAGCTTCTTCGCGTCCGCGTCCGGATCCTTCGACATGTAGTTCACGACGAGCAGGACGTCCACGTCGGCCTTGGCGACCTGCTCGCGGGAGAGGTTGGCGAACATCTGGTCGGTGGCGCCCTCGAAGGCGTTCACCGCACCCGCCTTGGCCATGATGTCGTTCCAGATCCCGTTGCCGCCGACGGAGCTGAACTCCCCGCCCATCGCCATGCCGGGGATGATCAGCATGACCTTCTGCTTCGGCAGGTTCGCGGTCTTCGCCCCGACGGCGGCGATCTGCGCCTTCGAGTCGGCGATAATCTTCTCGGCGCGCTCGGAGACCCCGAAGATGGCGCCGAGGTCGCGCAGCAGCGCGTAGCTGTCCTCGACGGTCGGCGTGCCGGAGACCGTGCCGACCTCGCCGCACGAGCTCTTCGGGGCGTACGTGTTGGCCCCGACGGCCGCGAGGTCGTCGCGGGTGGCGAAGCCCGCCTCGGCGCGGAAGCCCCCGTCGTAGGTGGAGATCACGAAGTCGGGCGTCAGCCCGATCATGGCCTCGCGCGGGATGTCCGACATGTCGTTGAGCTTGATGTTCCCCGTCGGCAGCTTCTTGATCGCGTCGACCCGGCCGTCCACCTCGGAGGCGCCGTAGGACTGCGCGTTGGCGACGATCCGGTCGGCCACGCCGAGTTCCAGCAGCGCGGAGACCTCCGCGACCGACCCGCCGTTCATCACGACCACGCGGCTCGGCGCCTGCTTGTAGGTGTACTCCTTGCCGCAGTTGGTGATCGTCACCGGGTAGCCCGCCTTCGGCGGGTCGTTCGACTTGTCGGCCTCGCTCCTGGCCGCCGTGCAGGCCGTCGTGAGAAGCAGGGCGGCGACGGCCGCCGCGAGGGGGAAACGCTTGAGATTCATCCGGTCCTCCGAACAGTTGACGTGGCGACGGGCGACGGCGCCGCCGCCGCTTCCGGTTCCGCTGCCTTGGCTGCGGGCCCGGGCAGGTGGTGCAGACGGACACTGACCAGGCCGGCGCAGGTCGCGGAGGCCGCGAGCAGGAGCGCGGTGACCGCGAAGGCCGTCGCGTGGTCGGCGAAGGGCACGTCGGGGTCGCCGGGCGTCGCGCCGAGCACGGTGCGGTAGCAGACCCCCGCGACGGCGACCCCGAGCGCCAGGCCGAACTGCGTCACGGTGGTCGCCATGCCGGACGCCGCGCCCGCCTCGGCGGGCCTGACCCGGCCGAGGATCCCGGCCACCAGGGGTGAGACGACCAGGCCCTGCCCGAAGCCGGCCAGGGTGACCACCGCGACGAGCATCGGTGCCTGCGCGGACTCGGGAGCCTGGACGACCCCCGCGCTCGCCAGCAGGACGGCGGCCAGCAGGCCGCAGCCCCAGACCGGGGTCGGTGTCGTCACGAGGCGCCCCACCCGCCGGTTCGCCGCCGAGCCCAGCGAGAAGCCGATCCCGAGCGGCACGAACATCAGCGCCGCGGTGAGCGGCGTGAAGCGCAGCCCGGTCTGCAGGTAGTAGGTGAACACGAGGAAGAGCCCCGAGTTCGTGGCGAACAGCGCCAGCACGGTCAGCAGGGACAGCCGCATCCCGGGGGCGGTGACGACCCGCGGCGGGAACAGCGGCTCGCCGCCCTCGCGGTGCAGGCGCCGCTGCTGGTTCACGAGCACGACGGCCACGGCGAGCGCGATGGGCACCCCGAGCCACAGCCACGCCGGGCCGTCCGGCCCGAAGACCAGGGGCACGAGCAGGGCGGGCGCCGCCACGATGGTGAGCGCCGCGCCCGCGAGGTCGAGCCGGTGCGGCGCCTTCGGCACGGTACGCGGCAGGATCCCGCCCAGCGCCAGGATGACGATCCCGACCGGCACGTTGACGAGCAGCGCCGGCCGCCAGCCGAGGCCGAGGATGTCGGCCTCGACGATGAGGCCGCCGCCCGCGATGCCGCTGATCACGCCCAGGCCGATGACGACGCCGTAGACGCTGATGGCCCTCGCCAGCCGGTCCGGGTCCTGCATCGTGGCCCGGATGATCGCGAGCACCTGGGGCGCCATGAACGCCGCCGTGGCGCCCTGTAGGAACCGGGCCACGATGAGCAGGTCGGCGTCCGGTGCGATGCCGCACAGGAGCGAGGTGAGCGTGAAGCCGGCGACGCCCCAGAGGAACACGGTGCGCTGCCCCACCCGGTCGCCGAGCCGCGCGCCGGTGACCATCAGGGCCCCGAACGCGATCACGTACGCCGCGCCGACGAACTGGATCTGGTCGAAGCCCGCGTCGAGGTCGCGCTGGATGGACGGGCTGGCCACGTTGACGACGAACCCGTCCACCTGGGTCATGAACGTCGCGGCCAGGACCGCGCCGAGTCCGAGCCACTCACGCCGTTCGCTCATGCTGCCCTCCGAAGGTCGCCGACAGGTGGGAGTACGGCGCCGACCCGCGCCAGGGGACCGGCGGCGAGCATGCCGTCGTGGGTGCAGTCGAGCCGGTGCACGTCGATGCGCCCGTCGACGTGTGGCTCCCAGCTCTGCGGGCCGGGCCAGTCCGGTGTCTTGCCGTCGGTCGCCTCGATCACCAGAACGTCGCCGCGCAGGCGCCGGGGCGTCCAGCCGACGGCCAGCCGCGAGTTGCGCGCGAAGGCGTCGTACGCGAGGCGACGCTGCGCCTCGTCGAGGCCGCCGAGCACGGCCTGGCCGAGCACCGCGGCGGCGGCGTCGTGCTCGCCGGGCGGCGGCAGCTCCCGCCAGGCGGCCGGCACCGGGAACGAGTCGAGCAGCGCGAGCAGGGCCACCTGCTCGCCGGACTCCGCGAGCTGCGTGGCCATCTCGTGGGCCACCAGGCCGCCGAACGACGCGCCGAGCAGGTGGTAGGGCCCGGCGGGCTGGATCTCGCGGATGCGGCGCACGTGGTCGGCGGCCAGGTCGGCGACGCTCGCGCAGTCCGTGGCGGCGACCGACTGGAGCCCGTACACCGGGCGGTCGGGCAGGCTCGCCAGCAGCGCGGCGTACGACCACGCCAGCCCGGTCGCCGGCGCGACGCAGAACAGCGGCGGCCCGCTCCCCCGCGTCCGCAACGGGAGCAGCACCTCGGTGGAGCCACCGCCGGTGTCCGTGGCGAGCGCCGGCGCGAGCTTCGCGACGGTCGGCGCCTCGAACACCGTCCGGATGCTGATCTCCACGCCGAACTCCGCGCGTACCCGACCCATCAGCCGGGCGACGAGCAGGGAGTGCCCGCCGAGCGAGAAGAAGTCGTCGTCGATGCCGACCTCCGGCAGGCCGAGCAGGTCGGCGAAGAGACCGCACAGGACCGCCTCGCGGTGGTCGCGCGCCGCGCGGCCGCCGACGGTCGCGCTCAGGTCCGGCGCGGGCAGCGCGGCGCGGTCGAGCTTGCCGTTCGTGGTACGCGGGATCGCCTCCAGCGCGACGAACGCGGGCGGCACCATGTAGTCGGGCAGCCGCTCCGCCACGAACTGCCGCAGCGCGGCGGGCTCCGGCGCGGTGTCGCCCGCCGGCACGACGTAGCCGACGAGCCGCACCTGACCGGGCGCGTCCTCGCGGGGCACCACCGCCGCTTGGGCGACCGCCGGGTGGGCGAGCAGGACCGCCTCGATCTCCCCCGGTTCGATGCGGAAGCCACGGATCTTGACCTGGTCGTCCGCGCGGCCGAGGAACTCCAGGGTGCCGTCGCGCCGCCAGCGGGCCAGGTCGCCGGTGCGGTACATCCGGCCGCCCGGGGGCCCGAAGGGATCCTCCACGAACCGCTCCGCGGTCTGCTCGGGGCGCTCGTGGTAGCCGCGGGCGACCGGCGCCCCGGCGAAGTACAGCTCGCCCACCGTGCCGGGCGGCACGAGCCTGCGCGCCGGGTCCAGCACGTACGCCCTGGTGTTGGTGAGCGGCCGGCCCACGATCGGCTCGGCGCTGTCGGCGAGCCGGCACCAGAGGGTGTCGACCGTGCACTCGGTGGGGCCGTACAGGTTGTAGACGGTCATGCCGGCGTCGCGCAGGGCCGTCCAGAGCGCGGGGCCGGTGGCCTCGCCGCCGAGCGCGAGCACGGCGGGCCGGTGCCGGCCGGCGTCGAGAAACCCGTTCGCCACCAGCTCCTCGGCGTACGTGGGGGTGATGTCCATGAAGTCGATCCCGTGCCGGTCGACGTAGTCGAGCATCGCGGCGGGGTCCCGACGCCGGTCGTCGTCGACGAAGTGCAGCTCGTGGCCGTCGAGCAGCCACAGCAGCCCCTCCCACGACGTGTCGAACGACAGTGACGCGGACAGCGCGGCCCGGCACACCCGGCCGCCGGCCGCCGGCCGGATCATCGTGTCGCGGTGGTGGTGGAAGAGGTTGACCAGCCCACGGTGCTCGACCACGACGCCCTTCGGCACGCCGGTGGAGCCGGAGGTGTAGATGAGGCAGGCCGCGTGCTCCGGCGCGAGGCCGGCGTCCGGTACGGGCGCGTCGGGCGCCCCGGCCAGCTCCGCGACGGTCGCGGGGGCGTCCACGAGCAGGACCGGGACCTCCGACTGCCGGTGGCCGGCCCACAGCGCCTCGGTGGCGAGCAGCACGACGGGTGCGCTGTCGGCGAGCATCGCCGCGACCCGCCGGGCGGGCAGGTCCGGGTCGACGGGCACGTACGCGGCGCCGGCCTTGAGCACGGCGAGCAGCGCCACGATCGCCTCCGAGGTGCGGGGCAGCAGGAGCCCCACGTGCCGGTCGGGGCCCGCCCCCCGGGCGACGAGCAGGTGGGCGAGGCGGTCGGCGCGGCGGTCGAGTTCGGCGAAGGTCAGCGTGGCGTCGCCGGCCACCAGCGCCGTACGGTCCGGCGTGGCGGCGGCCTGTGCCGCGAAGAGCGCGGGCACGGTGACCGCCGGCAGCGGCCGGGCCGTGTCGTTCCACTCCTGCAGCAGCAGCCGGCGCTCGCCGTCGAGGAGCAGGTCGACGTCGGCGACCGGAGTGTCGGCGGCGTCGGTCACACGGCGCAGGAAGGCCAGGAACCGGGTCAGGTGACCGGTGAGTTCCTCGTCGTCGTAGCAGTTCGGGTTGGCGTCGAGGACGATGCGCAGCCCGCTGCCGTCGGCCCGGTCGTACACGTGGACCACCAGGTCCTCGACGAGCCCGGCGCTGACGTTGTGCACGACGCCCCGGTGCCCGGCGAAGCGCAGGCCGTAGTCGAACGGCATGATGTTGACCGACGGGCCGAACAGCTTGCGCTCGCTGGCGACCATCCTCAGGTCGCGGCGCAGCTGCTCGTAGCGGTAGCGCAGGTGCGGGCGCCCGGCCCGCAGCTCCGCCGCGACCTGCGCGGTGAGGTCTGCCAGCGTGGCGGTGGGCTCGACGCGGACCCACAGCGGCACGACGTTGGTGACCATGCACGGCACCCGCAGCGACACCGAACCGAGCCGCGACATGACCGGCAGCGCGAGCGTCAGCTCGTCCGCGCCGGTCATCCGGTGCAGGTACGCCGCGAAGGCCGCGATGACGGTCTCGCTCCACGTGGTCGCGGTGGCCCTGGCGACCGCCTTCAACGCGTCGATGCCGGCGGCGTCGAGGTCCGCGGTGGCGCGGCGCACCGTCCGCGCCAGCTTCCCCGTGCGGCGGGCGAGCACCACCGGCGCCGGCCTGCCCTGCGCCCGCGACGTCCAGTGCTCGCGCGCGGCGGCGTACCTGTCCGAGTCGGCGTAGGCCCGGTCCTCGTCGACCACGGCGGACAGCGACCCGAACGTGCGGGGCGGTGGTTCCCGCCCCTCGACGAGGGCGGTGTAGAGCTCGGCCACCCGGCGGGCGACCAGCGACAGCCCGTACCCGTCCAGGGCGATGTGGTGGACGCGCTGGTACCACAGGAGGTGGTCCGGGCCGAGCCGGAGGAACGCCTGCCGGAACAACGGGTCCTTGCGCAGGTCGACGGGGGTGTCGAGGTCCGCGCGCATCCAGGCCGTCGCGGTGGCGAGCGGATCCGCCTCGGCGCTGGTGTCGACCAGGTGCAGGGGCCACGACCCGTCGTTCGCGCGGGGACGCTGCCACGGGCGGCCGTCGGCGTCCTCCTCGAACACGACGTTGAGCGCCTCGGCCTCGCCGACCGCCCCGCGCACCGCCGTCTCCAGCAGCCGCACGTCGACCGGGCCGCGGATCTCCACGTACTCGGCGGTGTTGAAGGCGGGGCTGTCCGGGTCGAACTGCTGACCGGTCCAGATCCCCTCCTGGGCGGCGCCCAACGGCAGCGGCTCAGTCATCCCGGTCCACCAGCAGCTTCACCCAGTGCTCCACGGTCGGCCGCTCGGCCAGGTCGACGAAGCTGACCCGGGCCCCGGCGTCGCGCCACCGTTCGATGAGCGTCATCAACCGCACCGAGTCCAGGCCGCAGTCGAACAGGTCCTCCGTGTCGAAGCTCTCGTCCGGGCGACGGTGGAGCATCTCGGCGACGTCCGCCCGGATCGTCGCCGCCGTCAACTGGTTTGCCACGTCATGCCTCTCGACCTTGTGCGATGTGGACACCGGTGGGATCCGACGGCCGACGCCGCCGGATCCCACTGCGGAATAAGCGTCCGTGCCGGATCAGGCCGCCGCGTCCACGTCGTCGTAGACGGTGACGCGGTAGGACACGGCCGGCTCCGGCGTCGCGGTGTGCAGCGCCCGGTGGACCAGGCTCTGGTTGTCCCAGAGGAGCATGTCGCCCTTCTCGAACGTCTGGAGGTGGATGTTCTCGTGCTGGTAGGTGCGGTCGAGCTGACCGGTGGCCGTGAGCAGTTCCGTCAGCAGCTCCGGCCGGTCGTTGCCGTCCGCGTCCTGCACCGACAGGGTGAAGCCCTCGCTGAGGTACAGCAGGGTCTCGTCCGTGTGCGGGTGCGGGAACGCGAGCGGGCTCGTCACCGGCGGGGTCTTCGCGTTGACCTCGTCGATGATCTCCGAGATCGGCCGGTAGACGTCGGTGGGCCGGATCTTGAAGTACCGCAGCACGCTGTGCGTCGCCGTGGTGTCCTTGACGGCCAGCTTCAGCTCTTCGGAGAGCTGTTCGTAGGCCGTCGCCAGGTTGATGAAGTAGGTGCCACGGTTCTTCGACGGCACGACCTGCGGGTAGATCATGGTGATGTCGAACGGGCGCGGCATGAACTGGTAGTCCGAGTGCCAGAACTTGCCGGTCTTCGGCACCCCGATCTGGCGGCCGTCCTCCTCCTTGACGTTGGAGGAGACGAACACCTCCTTCACCTCGGGGTGGTGGTAGACCGGCTCGTAGTACTCCGCGACCCGGCCCAGCCGCTGGCCGAGCGCCAGGAACTGCTGCGGTGACAGGTCCTGGTTCTTCAGTACGACGATCTTGTTCGAGTAGATGGCCTTCTTCAGCTCGACGATGTCCTGCGCCGAGGCGGTTTCCGCGTCGAAACCCTCCACGATCACGCCGAACTTCTTTCCAGCCTGCGGGGTGATCTTCATTCGCACTCCTTTGAGCGGTGGTCCCGGGGTTCGACTACCTCAGTAGTCGCGTCCGGTCGGTCAACAGTTCCCGCCCCGACAGATGTGCGGGGCCAAATTGCCAGCTCAATTACCGCGCTGTGGGTTCACATTTCCGCGGGCTCCTCTGCGGCTCTCGGCCTGTCTCTCCCGCAGCACCTGGATGTGGCAGGCGTGGATGACGGCAGCGGCGCCGTGCGGGTCGTCGCGTACGACGAAGTGACCGCTGCCGGGGATGACGAAGTGCTGCGCCCTCGGGAGCACCCGCCGGGCCCGGAGCGCGTCGCGCAACGGGACCACGCGGTCCTGGTCGGCCCACACGAGGTTCACCGGCGTCGTGTCGGTGGCGTCGGCGCGGAACGAGTAGAGCCCCGCGTACCGGCTCAGGGCGGACAGGTCACTGGTGATCATCGAGGTCACGTCGGCGGCGGCCACGTCCGGCCGGAGGGCGGCGGGCCGGGCCGACACGCTGCCCATGACCATCCTGCGGACCACCCCCCTGTTGAGCAGCCGCCCCCGCGTCCTCGGCCCCACCGCGCCGGTCATCCGCAGCATCGCGTGGGTCCGCACCACGCACATCGAGGCGTGGCAGACCGCCCGGAACCCGATGCTGCACAGGGCGGTCACCGCCGCCACGGGCACCCGACGCGCCAGTTCGAGCGCGATCACCCCGCCGAGCGAGTGCCCGACCACGTGCGGCCTGCGCAGCCCCAGCGCGGCGATCCGCTCCGCGACGTGCTCGGCGAGCCTCGGCACGACGTCACGGCCGTACGCGAGCCCCGGCACGCTGCCATGACCGGGCAGGTCGATCGCGAGGGTCCGGGCGAAGCCCGGGATGCGTTCGACGACGGCGTCCCAGCTCGTCCGGCCGAGACCGGCCGCGTGCAGCAGCAGGAGCTGAGGATCCTCCGCGAGCCGGCTCGGCTCGGCCATGGTGCGGCTCCGTTTCTTTCCGTGCGGACGTGCCCGTTCGACGCGTCAGGAGGCGGTGACCATCGGGGCGCGCGACGCCTCGGTCGTGTCGGCCCGGTCCGGGAGTTCGTTGCCCGCGAGCGCCTTGAACCGCCGCAGCCGCAGGCTGTTCGACACCACGAACACCGAACTGCCGGCCATGATCAGACCCGCCAGCATCGGATTGAGCAGCCCGCTCGCCGCGAGCGGGATGGCCGCGACGTTGTACGCGAAGGCCCAGAACAGGTTGCCCTTGATCGTGCCGAGGGTGCGGCGCGACAGCCGGATGGCGTCCGCGACCACCCGCAGGTCCCCGCGTACCACCGTCAGGTCGCCCGACTCGATCGCCACGTCGCTGCCGGTGCCCATCGCGATGCCCAGGTCGGCCTGCGCGAGCGCGGCGGCGTCGTTGACGCCGTCGCCGACCATCGCGACGACCTTGCCGTCGGCCTGGAGCCGCTTGACCAGCTCGACCTTCCCGGCGGGAAGGACCTCGGAGACCACGTCGTCGATCCCCACCTCCGCCGCGATCGCCGCCGCGACCGCGGCGTTGTCGCCGGTCAGCAGGATCGGGTGCAGGCCCAGCCGCTTGAACTGCGCCACCGCCGCCCTGCTGGTGGGCTTCACCCGGTCGGACACGACGAGCATCCCCCGCAGGGCGCCGTCCCAGCCGACCATGACCGACGTACGGCCCGCCGCGTCGGCGGTCGCCTTGGCGGCGGTCAGCTCCGCGGGCAGTTCGGTCGCCCACGCGCCCAGCAGCGACGCCCGCCCGACGATGACCTCGTGCCCGTCGACCGTGCCGCGCACGCCGACTCCGGTCTCACTGGAGAAGTCCGCGACCGGGGGCAGTTCGCCGCACCGGTCCCTGGCCCCCGCGACGACGGCCCGGGCGATGGGGTGCTCCGACGCGGTCTCCAGGGCGCCGGCGAGTCGCAGCAGCTTGACGTCGCTCTCCCCGTCGACGGGGACGACCTCCACGACGGACATCTCGCCGGTGGTCACCGTGCCGGTCTTGTCGAGCACGACGGTGTCGACGGTCCGCGTGGACTCCAACACCTGCGGTCCCTTGATGAGGATGCCGAGCTGGGCACCCCGGCCGGTGCCGACCAGCAGCGCGGTCGGCGTCGCCAGCCCCAGCGCGCACGGGCAGGCGATGATCAACACGGCCACCGCCGCCGTGAACGCGGCCGCCGCCGGCTGGCCGGAGCCGAGCCAGTAGCCCAGCGTGGCGAGCGACAGCGCGATCACCCCGGGCACGAACACCGCCGACACCTGGTCCGCGAGCCGCTGGACGTCGGCCTTGCCGGTCTGCGCCTCCTCGACGAGCTTGGCCATCTGCGCGAGCTGCGTCTCGCCGCCCACCCGCGTGGCGCGGACGACGAGCCGCCCGCCGGCGTTCACCGTGGCGCCGACGACCTCGTCGCCGGGCCCCACCTCGACGGGCACGGACTCGCCGGTCAGCATGCTCGCGTCGACCGCGGAGGAGCCCTCCTCCACCACGCCGTCGGTGGCCACCTTCTCGCCCGGGCGCACCAGGAACCGGTCGCCGACCGCGAGTGCCGAGATCGGCACGATCGCCTCGGCGCCGTCGCGCAGCACCGTCACGTCCTTGGCGCCGAGCGACAGCAGCGCGCGCAACGCGGCGCCGGAGCGGCGCTTCGCGCGGGCCTCGAAGTACCGGCCGCAGAGGATGAACAGGGTCACGCCCGCGGCGACCTCCAGGTACATGTTGCCCTCACCGGGCATCCGCTCCAGGGTGATCCGGAACGGGTGCCGCATGCCGGGCTCGCCGGCGGTGCCGAGGAACAGCGTGTACAGCGACCACGCGAACGCGGCGAGCGTGCCCACCGAGACCAGCGTGTCCATCGAGGCGGCGGCGTGCCGCAGGTTGGCGAAGGCGGCCCGGTGGAACGGCCACGCCCCCCACACCACGACCGGCGCGCTCAACGTGAGGCAGGCCCACTGCCAGTACTCGAACTGGAGCTGGGAGAACATCGACATCGCGATGACCGGCACCGCCAGCACGGCGACGACCCAGAGGCGGTGGCGGGCCGCCCGCAGCTCACGGTCGTGCTCGGCCTCCTCCTCGGCCGCCGGATCCGGAGCGTCCACCGTCGTCCCCGCGGGCGGCTGCACCGGCCGGGCCGTGAAGCCGATCTCCTCGACGGCGGCGATCACCGTCTCCCGCGAGACCTGGGGCGAGAGGAGCACCTTCGCCTTCTCGGTGGCGTAGTTGACGGTCGCCTCCACCCCGTCGATGTCGTTGAGGCGCTTCTCGATGCGCGCCGCGCACGCCGCGCACGTCATGCCGCCGATCAGCAGCTCCAGGTGGTTCTCAGCCGTGGCCATGCTCGGTGCCCCCCTCGGTGCCGCCGCCGGTCGTGTCGGCGGGGACAGCCGCTCCGCCGTTGCGTACGGCCTCCTCGTTGCGGGCCTTGGCCGCCGCGAAGGCCTCCTCGGTCAGGCCGTGCGGCGGCGGGTTGGGGCCGTTCACGCGCAGGGTGAACGACGCCGTGCGCACGACGCCCTGGTGCTGGAAGTCCAGGAACAGCCGGTAGTCGCCGAAGCTGGGCGCGGTGGCGTGGAACAGGATGTCCGGGCCGGGCGGGGTCTTCCCGTCGCCCGGCGTGCCGTCGGGGTGGACGTGCAGGTACGCCATGTCGCCGTCGCGGAGCGCGACCAGGTGCCCGAACGCGCCGAGGTACGGCTCCAGGTCGGTGACCGGCTTGCCGTCCTTCGCGACGCTGAGCGTCAGCTTGCCGCTCTTGCCGGGCTTGAGCTCGCCGCCGAGGGTCACCGTGTACCCGTCGACCGTCGAGGTGGTCGACGGCGCGGGCAGCGCCTCCGGCCGGTAGTCGCCCGAGACCGACACGTCCGCCCCGAGCGTCTCGCCGTGGATGCCCCACAGCGGCATGTAGTCGGCGAAGACCCGGTACTCGCCCGCCGCCGCGAAGGTCAGCGGCACCCGCCACACGCCGTCCGCGCCGAGGTTCGGGTGGACGTGCTGGAAGTTCGTCAGGTCGCGCCGCGCCACGATCAGGTGCATCAGCTTCTCGTGCTGCGGCTTGTACTTCACCAGCGGCGTGCCGTCGTGCTGCAGGATCTGGAAGGCGAAGGTCTGCCTCGTGCCCGCCCGGACGTTGTCCGTGATCACCTTCAGGTTCATGCTCTCGTGGTTGAGGGTCAGGCCGTACGAGGACTCCTCGGCCACGGCGGCCGGCTTGGCGGCGGGTGCGGGCGCGGGTGCGGCGGTCGGCGGGGGCCCGACCACGCGGCCGACGGTGTAGGCGCTCCCGAGCACCAGCACCAGGGCGAGCGCGAACGCGCCGAGTTTCGTCAAGGTCTTCATGAATAACCGTCCTGTTTCGACAGCGATGGCGTGGAAGCGGGCAGGGTTTGCGGGGTCCGGTGGCCGGTCGGCGGGCTCACCGGTCACCACCGGGGTCCGGGCCGGGCGCCCGGCCCCACCGCAGCAGGCACGCCCCGAACGACATCCCCCCGCCGAACCCCAGCAGGAGGACGAGATCGCCGTCGCCGAGCAGCCCGGCCCGGCTGGCGTGGTCGAGGGTGAGCGGCACCGAGGCGCTGCCGACGTTCGCGTACTCCTCCACCGTGCGGTGCGTGTGCGCGGCGGTCAGCCCGCACGCGCGTACCAACTCGTCGAGGAGCAGGCCGTTGGGCTGGTGCGGCACCACGTGCGCGACGTCCGCCGCGCCGACGCCCGCCCTGGCCAGCAGCTTGTCCACGAACGGCGGGACCTCCTGGAGGACGATCTCGGTGACGTCGCGGCCGTGCATGCGGAAGACGTGGCCGCCGTCCGCCACCGTCGTCGCGGACGCCGGCAGCCTGCTGCCGCCCGCCGCCACCCCGATCAGGTCGCTGGCGTCGCCCCGGCTGGCCAGCTCGTACTCGACGACACCGCGCCCCGGTGACGTCGACCCCACGACGGCCGCGCCGGCGCCGTCGCCGAACAGCACGGCGGTGCGCCGGTCGTCGAAGTCCAGGATGCGCGAGTACACGTCGGCGCCGACCACGAGCGCGTGGGTGCCCGGCCGGTCCGCCACGAGCGACTGCGCCAGCACCAGGGCGTGCACGAATCCCGCGCACACCGCGTTGACGTCGAAGCACGCCGCCCCGTACGCGCCGAGACGGTCCTGCACCAGGCAGGCCGTCGGCGGCTGCGGGTGGTCCGGGGTCGACGTCGACACGATGAGGTAGTCGACGCGGTCGACGCCGAGGTTCGCGTCCCGCAGCGCGCGGGCCGCGGCCCGCACGGCGAGGTCCGAGGTGGCCTCCTCCGCCGCCGCGAAACGGCGCGAACGAATGGCGGTCTTGCGTACGATCCATTCCGGGCTGGCTCCCGGTACGCGACGCGCGATTTCCTCGTTCGACAATGCTCGCGCGGGCACCCAGGATCCGGTGCCCAGAATTCCGACGGATGAGGACACAGCAGCCTCCAGAGAGGAGAGGCATTTCGTGTCTGCAAATTAGCCGAGTGGAACCATCGACCGCAATCAGGTGCGCCATCTGTCGACACGGCCCGCAGCGCAAATTACCGGGCGATGGCGGAACAATTTCGAGGCGATGGAACGCGCAATTTCCGGGCCGCCCGAGAACCCGCCGTCGACACACCGGCGCACGGTTCACCCGTGCAGTTCTCCCGGGACGGACGTGACACCCGGGGATGGGATCCGGCGCGTCGTCGCCGCCATGCTGACGGCACGACCGACCGCGTGGCGACGGCCCGCGGCACGGTCGGCGACCCGCGGGGCGGACCGGCGCCCGCCGGCGCGCACGCGACCAGGACCGGACGGAGGCCCTCCGATGACAGCGCAGCTCTTCGAGACCACCCACCCCACGGGCGAGCCCGACGGGTGGCGGCCCCGGGACGCGACGGCACGGACGGGTCCACGTCGGCAGGAACCCATCGTGACCGATACCATGCATTCCGTGGCGATCGGGATCCGGCAGGCGACGACACCGGGCGCGCCGCCGCCCGGGTGGGCGCGGCCGGGCGTGCCGGCGCCGCCCGGCACGCGCCACGTCCGCCGGGAGCCGTGGCGTTGATGGTCACCGGGATCCGGCCCGCCGGCCTGACGCGAACCCCCGCCGCGCCGGCTGAAGCCCTGTCGACCCCGGGCATGCGGCGGGCGAGGCTGTGCATCCTGGCGGGCGCCGCGAGCGGGGTGGCGGCGTGCGTGCTGCTCGCCGCCCTGGAGCTGCGTCGCGAGCCCGACCCGCGCGGGACCGTGCTCGGCGCGGCGGGGTTGCTGCTCCTGGTCGTGGCGCTGGCCGTGGCGCTGCGCCGGTCGGTCATGCCGTGGCCGGCGACGACCGGCCGGTGGCTGATCGCCGGCTGCGCCACGGCCGCCGTGCTGTCCGTCCCGCTCGTCGGGCCGGTCGGCGGCGCCCCGGGGCGGGGCTGGGCGTTCGTGGGGGCCGCGCTCGTCGGGGCCGCGCCACTGCTGCTGCCCGTCCGGTACGCGGTGACCCTGATGGCCGGAACGGTGCTGGTGGCGGCGGCAACGGCCTGGTGGCTCGGCGGTCCCGTGCGCGACGCGGTGACCGTCACGGTGGTGCTCGGGCTGACGGTGGCGACATGGAACGTGCTGCACCTGTGGTTCTGGACGTTCCGGGCACAGGCCCGGGAGGGGCGCGACGCCCTGGCCCGCCTGGCGGCGGCCGAGGAGCGACTGCGGTGCGCCCGGGACGTGTACGCCCTGCTCGCGAACGAGCTGTCGGCGCTCGTCCTCAAGGCGGAGCTGGCGTCGCGGCTGGCGATGGTCGACGGGGAGCGGACCAGGAAGGAGACCGCCGAGATGCGGGCGCTCGCGGCGGCGGCGTCGGCCCGGATGCGCGAGGCCGTGCACGGCTACCGCAGCGTCGGCCTGCGCGAACAGGCGCAGACGGTGGCCCGGGTGCTGCGCAACGCCGGCATCCGGTGCGCCGTGACGCAGCCGGAGGGCGACCTGCCCCCCGCGCTCACCGGGCCGCTGGTGTCCGTGCTGCGGGAGGCGGGCGCCCACGTGCTGCGGCACGGCGAGGCGCGGTGGTGCACAATCGAGATCGCCCGCGAGGGGTCCGGGGCGCGGCTGACGGTGGTCAACGACGGGGCGGGCGACGGTGCTCCGGACCTCGACGCCAGCGGGCTGCCGGGGCTGGCCGACCGGCTGCGGGACGCGGGCGGCACCCTGCGCACCTGGCGGGGGGACGGCACGTTCACCGTGGAGGCCAGCGTCCGGGCCGGGTCGTGACCGGTCCCGGTGGCGCCCTACCCGCCCGTCCCGCCGTGGCCAGCTCCGGCCCGATGCCGGTGGCGGTGTTCCGCGCACGGCGTCCGGGCGCCGCGCCCCCGTCCCCGACACGACAGCACCACCGCGGCACGACGACGGACCGCGCCCACCGGCGGGGTGGGCACGGTCCGTCGCACGCTCAGCCGGCGGCCGTCAGCGCTCCACCGGGCAGGAGGCACTCGTCGGCCGTGGGCCACCGCGTCGGATCGTCGCCCAGGGTGATGAGTTCGGCGACCTGGAGGCGGCACCACGGCGACACGGAGATGTCGCCGGTGCCCACCGCGTACACGAAGTCCGCCCAGGCGACCCACTCGAAGTCGCCGATGGCGGCCGGGTCGGGGGTCGGACGCTCGTCGGTCACCACCCGGAACACCGGGGACACGGCGTTCTCCGCCACGCCGTTGTCCATCGTGGCGCGGTACCGGAAGGCGGGCAGGACCAGCTCCGGCGCCGGCGCGGCCAGGCCGAGCTCGGCGCGTACGGTGCGGGTCACCGCGGCGGGAACCGGTTCCCCCGGCACGGGGTGCCCGTAGCACGAGTTCGTCCAGATCCCCGGCCAGGTGCGCGTCCGGTCGCTGCGCATGGTGAGCAGCAGCTTCGCGTCGCTGTTGAAGACGTAACAGGAGAACGCCAGGTGCAACGGCGTACGCAGGTGGTGCACCGTCGCGCCCTCGGTGGCACCCACCGGCCGTCCCTCTTCGTCGAGCAGCACGACCTGCGCCATGGTGTCCCTCCCCACCGGGATTCAGCCCGCCTGTGCGAAGGCGGCGGCAATCACGGTTCCCCACCCGGTGCTCGCCACCTGCAACGGCACCAGCTTCGCCCGGGGCCGCAGGAACGCCAGCGCGTCCGCGAGGGGCTTGCCGCGCACGCCGCGCCAGGTCCCCGACACGTGCACCAGCGCGAACGCGATGGCCGCGATCATCGGGACGGCGCCCCAGGTGAAGCCGCCGATGGCCAGCACCGACACGCACACCGTGGAGCCGCCGACCGCGATCAGCCCGCTCGCGACCGCCATCGCCCGGGACAGGCCCAGCGCGCGGACGCAGGTGCGGATGTTGAACGCGGCGTCCTCCGGCCAGTCCTCGGCGGTGTTGACCATGACGATGCCGACCTGGTTCGCGCCGAACCCGATGATCACGGCCAGCAGCGGCCACGACAGCTCACCGGGCACGGACCGGACGACGACGAGCATCGGCAGCCAGATCAGCACCGCGGCGAGGCCGGGGATCTGCCCCACGCCGGAGCTCTTCAGGTGGACCGGCGGGATGGAGTACTGGGCGCCGATCCAGAGGGTGAACGCGACCAGGGGCAGGATGTCCCAGTGCCCGGTGCGGAAGGTGAAGTAGGTCGCGAGGGCGAGCACACCCGCGCCCGTGGCGGCGATCTGCCACCGCACGTTGCGCAGCCCCAGCCCGTACACCGCCTGGGAGAGCCACGTCTTGTACACGGCGTCGACGTCGCGGTCGGCGTACGCGTTGGTCATGTCGATGAAGTGCATGATGGACAGCGCCATCACGATCACCAACGCGAAGTGGACCGAGGCCAGGGTGCTCAGGTCGTCGACCGACAGCAGCGACGGGATCGCGTAGATGGCCAGCATCACCGGCAGGAACTCGACCCGGCGGATGCGGATGGAGTGGTAGATCGGGCGCCGCGCGGATGTCGGCGCCGGTGTGGACGCGCCCGCGCGCGCCTCTTCGACGGTCATGGTGTCTTCCTTCGGGGTTGAGGACCTTCGATGGCGCCGCGAGCGACCCTGACCGTGGTCAGAGGATCTGGATCCGCTGGAGGTGCCGGGAGGAGTTGCCGCGGAAGGCGTTGCGACCGTGCAGCAGCGCCTGGTTGTCGACGACGACGATGTCGCCGTCGACCCACTCGTGGTGGTAGCAGACGTCCGGGTGGTGCAGCCGGTCGCGCAGGTCGGCCATGAACGGCTCGGCCTCCTCCGCCGACCTGCCGCCGATGGACACCCAGACGGGGTTCCGGTAGCGCTCCGGGTCGAGCGGCTCGCCGTACCGCATGATCGTCTCGCCGGTCTCCGAGTGCGTGGTGAGCAGGGGCGACACGGTCTCGCCGCCGTAGTAGCCGAGCTTCTCCGTGCGGTAGCTGACCTCCGTCGCCGCCCACTCGCGCACCAGCTCCGGCGAGGCGCGCCGGATCACGTCGGTGCTGTCGGAGAACACCGTCTCGCCGCCGCCGGGCACCGGCGCCTCGAGGCACTGGAAGAGGAAGTACCGCGGCGCGGCCCGCGCGAACGCGCCGTCCCAGTGGAACGGCACGTCCGTACGGCTGAACAGGTAGTTCTTCGGGTCCTCCTGGACCACCAGGTCCAGGACGGCGCCGAAGTCCCAGGTCAGCACCTCGCCCCAGGTCTCGCAGTAGGCGATCAGGTCCTCCCTGCTCAGCAGGGGGAAGCCGCGCAGCACGACCACCTTGGACTCGATCGTCCAGCGCTCCAGCGTCGCGGGCGCGATGTCCCGCAGGTCGGCGCCGTCGTGCTCCGCCGTCACCAGCGTGCCGAACGGCGCCAGCGGCGTCCGCTCCACGCGCAGCTCGTCTGCCGTCGTCATGAGGCGATCTCCTCCTGCCGGAAGTGGGGGTTGACGTAGTGGCTCGGCCGGCCGTTGCGCCAGACGAGCGAGGCCCGGCCCCGCTCGGCCTGGCTGCGCTTGACCAGCGTCAGGTTGACGCCGTCGTCGAGGACGACGCCGTGCCACGGGGTCAGCCAGCTGTCCCTGGTACGGATGAGGTGCAGCCCGATCTTCTCGGCGTGCCGGGGCTGCGGGTGGATCGACAGCCGCAGCGAGTGGGGGAACTTCGTGCCGACCAGGTCTCCCCAGGCGCGGCTGCGCCGGATCATCTGGTACGCGAACTCCTTGCAGTGCTCGCGCAGCTTGGTCCGGCTCAGCTCGGGGTGCAGCGGGCCCTGGTCCTCGAGCATGAACCGGTGCATGCCGTTGAACAGCGACCGGGCGCCCAGGTCGGTCAGCACCTCGGCCCGGATGTCCTCCAGCGGCGTGGCGTACTCGGCGAGGAGCCGCCCGCGCATCTCGTCGTAGGACATCGCCCCGAACGCGTCGTCGAGCGAGTACATCGAGACCGAGGACGCGCCGGTCTGGTCGATGATGCGTTGCAGTTCCGTGCGGTACGCGGTCACGTCCTCGTCGGGGATGCCGAGCAGGTCGGAGAAGACGTGGCCGTCGGAGCAGATGAGGATCCGCGCGCCCGTCGGATGGTAGTGGCTGACCTGCTCGCAGAAGGACTGGAGGAACTCCACGGAGATCCGCTCACCGAGGTCGGGCAGCGAACCGACCACCTTCTCCGGGTTGCGGGACTTCGCGGGGAACGCCGGCAGCACGAAGTGCAGCGGTTCGCCGCTGCGCACGTACCCGCCCACCCGTTCCTCGTGGGTCGCGAAGCAGTCGTCGCACGGCAGCGCTGCGCACGGGTCGTCGGCGTGTTCGAGACGGCGGAAGCGGAAGACCAGTTCGAGTATCTGCCGGGCGAGCGTGCGCTCCCGGCTGCCGACCTGTTCGTCCTCGGCAACGGTCATGTCGTGTCCGATCGCATCGTGGTTTCCTTGTCACCGGAGGGCGGACCGACCGGGGCGACGCGCCGGCGCCGCGCGCCGCGCGCGCCCTTCGGCGGGTCGATGTGCACCAGCTCCGTACGCGTGCTGATCTTCAATTTCCGGTAGGCCCGCGTCAGGTGCTGCTCGACGGTGCTGACGGTGATGAACAGCCTGTCGCCGATCTCCCGGTTGGTGTGCCCGCGGGCGGCCAGGTTCACGACGCGACGCTCGGCGTCGGTCAGCGTGGCGAGTCCGTCCTTCGCGCCGGCCACGGCGGGGTCGAGGGTGTCGTCGGACGGCTTGAGCTTGCGCCGCAGCAGCTCGGCGTGGCAGCCCTCGGCGAGCTGGAGGGCGTGCGCGCCCATCATCTTGGCGCGCCCGAACTCGCCGAGCGCGTGCCCGGTCTGGCTCAGGTCCGCGAAGACGTGCGCCAGCTCGTGCCGGTCCCCGCTGGCGTGCAGCAGGTCCATCGCCTCGCGCAGCATCACCTGACGTTGCTTGGGCGCGTACGCCGCCGCCAACGCCCGCAGTCCCATCCCCTTGGCGCGCGGGGCGTCGCCACCCGGCAGCGCCAGGTGTTCGGTGACCAGCTTGCGGGCCTGGTCGGGCCGGCCCATCCGCACGTACAGCCGGGCGAGGTCGACCCGCCACGGCAGCGCGGACGGATCGTCGGCGCTCCAGGTCACGGCGAGCTGGCCGGTGGTCTGGAAGTCGGCGAGCGCGGCGTGCCGCCGGTCCACGGCGTCGTAGTAGACGCCCCGGGCCCGCAGGTACTGCGGCCAGAACAGGCTCTGGCGCATCGCGGCCGGCGTCGGCTCCCGCAGGGCGGCCTCGGCCCGGGCGAGCTGCCCGGTCATCGTGCAGGCCAGAACCAGGTGCGCGAGCGGCGAGCCGACGGCGACGCCCCAGGCGGCGGGCGGCATCGTGGCCAGCGCGTCGCGCGCGTGCCGCTCGGCGGCGGCGAGGTCGCCGCGGCACAGGGCGACGGCGGCCCGTACGTCGGTCAGGACGGCCCGCCAGCTCGTGATCGCGTGCGACTCGGCCTCCTCGGCCAGCTTCTCGCACCAGTCGGCGGCGCGGTCGAGCTGGTCCGCGCCGATCAGCACCCGCAGCGCGTGCCACACCGACACCAGGAGGGAGTCACCGGGGCGGGCGCGTTGCAGCACCTCCTCGGCGCGGTCGACCGCCGCGCCCGGCCCGGGGTCGCCCGGATCGTCGCCGCCTTGCGGGCGGCAGTGCCGCAGCCACTCGCGGGTGGCGAGGTGGTCGGCGCCCAGGTCCGGATCCGGGTGCGTGGTGAGGTCACCCACCGCGCCCAGCGCCTCCATCGCCTCGTCGTGCCTGCCCTGCCAGGCGAGCGACCGGGCGAGCAGCAGCGTGTCGGCCTCGTCGAGGTGGCCGGCCCGACCCGCCGCCGCCAGCGACGACAGGTGACGCGGCACCGCCTCGGGGTCGCTGCGCCAGTGCACCCGGACGAGGGCCGCCTCCACGGCGGCCCGCTCGCGGGCGTCCTCGGTGGATCGCAGCGCCAGTTCCAGGCAGTCCACGGCGTGCCGTGCGGCGCCCCCGGCGACGGCCTCCCCGGCCGCCGCGACCAGCACCGGCGCGGCCCAGGACCCGGCCGGCTCACCGACGCCCACCAGGTGCGCGGCCACCTCGGCGGCGGACGCGCCGTCCTCGTGGAGCAGGCGCGCGGCCCGCGACCGCAGTGCCGACTGCGTCTGCGGCGGGCAGTCGTCGAGCACCGCCGCACGTACCGCCGGATGGTGGTAGGAGTGCCCCTCGGTGAGGCCCGCCTCGGCGAGCGCGCCGAGCACCTGCCGGGTGGTCGCCGCGCAGAGGCCCACCAGCCCGGTGACGAGCCCGGCGGACGCGGCCGGGCCGACGACCGCGAGAGCGCGGGCGACGTCGAGCAGCCGGGGGTCGCTGCGGTGCAGGCAGGCGAGCGCGGCCTGGACGAACGACGCGCCCACCGTCGGCGCGACCTCCCCGTCGGCGCCGGTGAGGGCGTCGTCGAGCAGCGCGTGTACGAGCATCGGGTTGCCGCCGCTGACGGCGTGCGCGGACGCGGCGAGCCGCCGGGCGGCCTCCGGCCGGATCCGCTCGGCGAGCAGCCGCCCGACGCCGTCGGGCGACAACGGGAGCAGCCGCAGGTGCCGGCAGTGCGGCTGCCGCGTCAGCTCCGCCCGGAACGCCGCCGCCTCGGGGCGCGCGCCCACGCATCCGCTCAGCACGAGCAGCACCCGCGCGAAACGGATGCGCCGTTGCAGGTACAGCAGTGCCTGCAACGACAGGGAGTCCGCGAACTGGACGTCGTCGACGACCACCACCAGGGGCCGGTCGGCGGCGACGTCGAGGAGGGCCTGGCAGACGTCCTCCAGCAGTTGCGCGTCACCGTGCCGAAGGGTGGGGGCGTCCGGGTCCCCCGCCGGCCCGGTGTCGCGCCGCAGCAGCGGCAGGTGGTCGGTCGAGGTGGTCTGGGCCCGGAGGCTGTGGAACAGCTGTCCCACCACCCCCAGGGGGATCATGCTCTCCGCGACCGAACAGGCGGCGGTCAGCACCAGCGCGCCCTCGCCGACGGCCACCTCGGTCACGGCGTTCACCAGCCGGGTCTTCCCGCTGGCGACGCCGCCGTCGACCAGCGCGACCCGGCCCTGGCCCGCGGCAGCCGTCGCGTACGCCTCGGCGAGGTCGGACAGCAGGTGTTCTCTCTCGATCAGTGCCATGTGGGTCACCTCCGGACACTCCTGAGGCTCGGGTCGACCGGCGACTCACCCCGGTTGTTCGGCGTGGGCGACCGTGGCGGCGCCGCGCGAGGCCGAGCTGAGCGACCGGGTGTGCGCCCTGATGCTGCGCAGCACCGCGGACATGTTGTCGTTGAGATAGAAGTGACCGCCGGGGTGGACGACGAACTCGAACCCCGCGTCGGTGTGTTCCCGCCACGCCTTCGCCTCGTCGACCGTCACCCGCGGGTCGCTGTCACCGATGTGCGCGACGATCGGGCAGTCCAGGCGCGGCCCGGGCCGGTACTCGTAGGTCTCGGCGGCGGTGTAGTCGGAGCGGATGGCCGGCAGGACCATCCGCAGCACGTCCTCGTCCTCCAGCAGCGCGCTGTCGGTGCCCGCCAGTGCGCGCACCTCGGCGACCAGGCCAGCGTCGTCCCGCAGGTGGGTCCGCTCCTCCCTGCGGAGGTGCGGCGCCCGCCTGCCGGAGACGAACAGCGCGGTCGGCCCGACACCCGCCCGCCGCAGCCGCAGCGCGACCTCGAAGCCGATGGTCGCGCCGAGGCTGTGGCCGAAGACGGTGATCGGCCGGTCGACCAGCGGCAGCAGCGCCGCCACCAGTCGGTCCGCGATCTCGTGGGCCGAGGTGAGGCCGGGCTCCCGCAACCGGTCCTGCCGACCGGGGTACTGGACGGCGAGCACGTCGACCTCGGGTGCGAGCGTCCTGGCCACCCGGGCGAAGTAGCTCGCCGAGCCGCCGGCGTGCGGCAGGCACAGCAGCCTGGTCGCCGCGTCGTCCGCCGGGTGGAACCGTCGCACCCACAGGTCGGTGTCCGTCATCTCGTTCCCCCGCGAATCGGATGGTGGCTGCCGGTGGCGGTCGCCCCGGGTTCCGTCAGCGGCCCGCGTCCACCCGGGCCTCGCTCCAGCTGATGGTGGTGGGCCGGACGGCCGCCAGGTCGCTGGTGGTCCAACTGTCCACGACGTCGATCCGGACGTCGCTCTCCGCCGGAGCGTCGGCGCCGTCGAAGAAGAAGGCATTGAGAATCTCGGTCGCATTTACAGACATGGGAGTCCCCTCTCGCACAGCTTGCCCGGTGGTGCGGAACGCCACCTAAACCTGCTGTACGGGTACGTGTTTCAACAAGGTCTGCGTTCATCGTCTACGCGAAGGTTCATCACAGCGCATTCGTGAATCGCTCATACCCGTCACGCGCGGCAGGCCCGGTGACTTTTGTCAATACCTTAGCGGGCCGTCCAGGCGCCGGAAGCGCGGCCTCCAGGCCGGATCCGCGACCAGGGAAGTCCTTGCGCGACAGGGGTCACGTGCGGTGCGACGGCCGGCGGAGCGGGCCGGGGGAATTGCTCCCGACCGGCCGTGGGAGCAACCTTCGGCAGCTCATCGGCACCGTTCCCCGTCCGGCCGTGCGCCGTTCACCCGACCCGGGTGACGGTCTCATGCCCCACCACCACCCGACAATGCCTGACCAGCAACTCCACACTGCCAACCCAATGACA
>NZ_JBHMIR010000047.1:0-36445 GCF_048060285.1 Micromonospora sp. LOL_025
CTGATCGGCGGTGACTTCTACGACGTGGTGCAGACCCGGCCCGACCGGCTCGACCTGATCGTCGGCGACGTTTGTGGGCACGGCGTGGACGAGGCGGCCCTCGGCGTCGAGCTCCGGGTCGCCTGGCGGGCGCTGATCCTCGCCGGCGTGCCCGACGACGAGGTACTCCCCGCGCTGGAACAGGTGCTGATCAGCGAACGCAGTGCGGGACACGTCTTCACCAGCGTCTGCGCAATCGCCATAGACCTCACCGGTCAACGCGCCACGATCCGCAGCGCCGGACACCCCCCACCCCTGCTACTGCACCACGGCACCGCCACACCCGTAGCTGCCCACACGGGCCTGCTGCTGGGCGTTGCCCCACGACAACCCGCCACGACCAACATTCCGCTGCCCCACCACGATTGGTCACTGCTGCTCTACACCGATGGACTCATCGAAGGACACATCGGCCAAGGCAAAGATCGGCTCGATGTCGACGGTCTAGCTGTTCTGCCCAGGCAGGTTGGTCGAGGTTGTGCGACGACACGACGTAGATAACTTGATGACGAAGGCCTCCGGTTGTGGAGTGGAGCTGTCTAGGAACCGCTCCGCCAACCAGGAGGCCTTCGTGTCCCACGCTAACGCCGCTTTGACCCCTCGTGCACGCCTTCGCCTGGCGCGTCTGATCGTGGATCAGGGGTGGCCGGTCGCCCGGGCCGCGGAACGCTATGACGTGTCCTGGCCGACGGCGAAGCGCTGGGCGGTGCGGTATGCCGAGTTCGGGTCGGAGGGGATGGCCGATCGGTCGTCGCGGCCGCACCACAGCCGCCCGTAGCCGGCGTCGGCGGTCAGCAGCGGCGAACGCAGCCCCCACTCGGCCAACTCGTCGAGCATCTCCAGGGCCATCAGCCACTTCGGCCGATACCGCTCGGTGTCGGGGACCTTCGACGCCGCCCGCCGCTGGCGGATCTGCTCGATCTGCTCGGCGGGCGGCAGCCGCAGCCGCAGCCGGGAGTGTGGTTTCTTCGCCCCGGCCTGATCGAGGGTGACCGGCTCGCGGCGCAGCCTACGGACGTGCGCGTTCGCCGGCTTGCCGTCCGGGCCCGGGACGCAGGTGTCGTCCCAGGACTCCGGCACGAACAACCGCCAGTTCAGCACTGCCGAGGCGGCGTCGGTCGCGGCGTGGACGCTGACGGCGATCTGGCAGTTGGCGACCTTGCCGAGCGTGCCGGAGTACTGCCGGGCCACACACGCCGAAGCTTTGCCGTCCTTGGGAAACCCGGCCTGCGCGGGTTCCAAGTCCACGAGCCGGCGCAGCACGGTCAACAGGTCGTTCAGCTCAGCGGTCCACTCGTGCGGCCACCGGTCGACATGGATCCCGGCAGGGAAAGGTCGCCTTGCTCCTTGCCTGGGGGACAGTGGCCCAAGCGCGGGGTCACGTTGATAGTCAAGACCATTGATCTCTGGCGTGAGAATCGGCAATACTAGGCCCTTCGTATCGGTGCGTAACGGGGAGGTATCAGCGCGTGATCAGAGTGAGGTTCCGTAGAGCCATGCTGGTGGCGTCGGCGGTAGCCATGAGCGTCGCGGTTGGCGTTGGTCCGGCCAGCGCGGCACCGGCGGAGGCGGCCGAGGTCCCGTCGGGAGTCTCGGCGTCGGGTAGGACTCCGAATGAGGTCAGACCCCAGTTGGTGCCGGACGGGAAGTTGCCTCAGGTTCAGGGCCCGACGTATGGATTCGTCGAGGGAGCGCCGCCGTCCGGGTCGGTCGGGCCGCTCGGGGCGGCGCTGCCGTTCAACTACTGGTTCGAGGCGTCGTGGGGGGTCGAGAGCCGCAGGTTCAACACTACGACCGGGAAGGCATGCACCTGGCTAAAGGTCTACGTGCAGTCGGGAAACCCGCTGTTCGATGAGATCTCGGTCAAGCTGTACCGCAACGAGTCGGGTACTGATCCGCAGATGGGTTCGACCGTGCGATGGCCGACGGACAACCAGACGTACCAGTTCTGCTGGACCGGGTTGTCCAACAGCTACGAGTACTACTTCTGGTTCGGCTACGGCGACACGGGCAACGGCGCGTACGCCCGCGGCGATGGAACTGCGGTCAGCAACATCTGACCCTGGTCCGGGCAGCAAGCGAGGGGGTGGGACACCGTTCGGTGTCCCACCCCCTCGCTTGTCCTGCGCGGTCAGCGTGACGGTGTGGCAGCGGGCACGCTGATGTATACCTCTCGCAGGTTGTCGACAGACACGGTCGAACGGGCCGCGACCGCCCGCTGGGCGCCGGTGCGGGTGTGGGTGGGGCGGGCTGCGGTGATCGCCCCAGCGAGACGGTCGGCCTGGGCGGGATCAGCGACCAGGATCCGGTTGCCCTCGTTGACCTCGGCGCTGGTATCCAGTTGCTCGAAGACGAGGCCGTCGTCTCCTCCTCGTAGGACACCGTGTTGGTTGCTGATGTCGGTGTAGGCGGCGAGCGTGAACTCTCTCGCGCGGGAAAGCTGCACCTGCACCTGCCGGGAGACCGAATCGACCTGCATCACCCGTCCCACCAGGCCGTCGGGGACCGCCACGAGCTGGCCGGCACGCACCCGGCCGGGGTCGGTCACCGACACTGTCATGGTGTCCTGCGAGCGGCTCAGCACAGTCGCGGGCAGGGCCTCGGCAGCGCCGACGGCACCGCCTTGGGCGGGAACGTCGAAAGCAGGCGCACTGTCGACGAAACCCTTGATCCGGGCGGTGAGAGCAGTTGAGGTCCGGGGCAACGCTCGAATGAGGAAGCGGCCGCTGGCCAGTCCCTTCCCATCACCGATGTCATCGTCGATGGTGGTACTGGTGATCCGCAGGTGAGTCACCCCGGGCATGGCCACCGCGATCACGTAGCCGCTCCAGTAGTCGGCGCTGGCGCTGCGCGACGGTCCTTGAGGGCTCACCAGGCTAATCACCTGCGTGTGACTCGGATCCGGGACAGCCCTGTCGGCCAGCAGCTGCATCCGCGACGTCGGCGTCGACGTGGTAGCGAAAAACCCAATCCTCGCCTGTCCCGCGCTGTCCAAGCCCTGGAGCACGACAACCGAGCCCAGCGTCGGATGCGTAGTTGCCAACAGCGCGCGCATTGCCGAATGCCGCCCCGCCGGCCCGCCGACCGCCTGGTCCCACGCGCTCACCGCGTCATTGACCAGTGCCTCCGGAGCCTGCCCCGCACGCTCCCAACCGAGCAACGGCCCGTCCGCTGGCACCGACGCCAGATCCCCTGGCCGCGGTGCCACCGCAGTGGTTAAGACCACCGACGTCGCCACGACCGCCACGGTCAGCAGGGCTGACGCCGCAAGCGCGGCTCGACGACGACGTACCGCGCCAACCCGACGGCTGATCATGACGTCGGGGGCAGTCGGCATCCGCACCTCAGCCGCTAGATCAATCAGCCGCTCGCGCAATTCTCCATCGGTACTCACGAGTTGCTTCCTCCCACACACGATTTCGCTGGCCTTCCCGCGGCACTCAGATCAGCTCGTAGCGACCGCAAACCTCGCGACGTCAAGCTCTTCACCGTTCCCACCGCACATCCCAACACCGCTGCCGTGTTTTCCTCGCTGAGGTCCTCGTAGTGGCGTAGCACCACAGCCGCACGCTGCCGGGCCGGCAACTGCGCCAGCGCCCGCCACAGCAGATCTCGATCGTCCACGGCAGCGAACTGATCCGGCCCTTGCTGATCTCGGGTGATTGCCGAGGGCCGCTCGAACCACGATCGCCGCCGCCGCGCACTGATGAAGGTGTTCGTCAACACCCGGTGGGCGTAATGATCGACGTTCTCATCCAACCGGGACCATGCCAGAGCGACCTTCGTCAACGTCGTCTGTACCAGGTCCTCCGCTCGCCCGTGATCACCGCAGAGCAAGTAGGCGATCCGCAGCAAACGGGCATACCGCGCCCGCACGAACTCGCTGATCTCATCCTCAGCCGTGCTCCGCATCGGTCTCCCACTCGATTGCCGATAACCCGCTTCGCATACCTACGCACTGAACCCACCGGCAGGTTGCCGGTCAGCAGGAACAAGTTGCCCAGGAGAGGTCAACAGTTCGCCCATCCGCTCGACAACCGTCTGTACAACGAGGCGGTTGTGGGGGTCAGTGGTGGGGCGGCGCAGCAGCGTGCCGCCGTGGGTGTGTTCGCGTAGGTAGTCGACGTCCTCGGCGGCCGGGGTTGGTGGGTCAGTCTCTGCGGTGCAGGACCTCGGTGATGGTGTCGATGCCGTGGCGGTCGATCATCTGCTGCAGCTCTTGGGCGGGGGTGGGCCGGCCCTTGAGGACCAACGGCAGTGGATCCGGCGTTAAGCCTTGAACGCGTGAACGGCGAGACTCCACCGTTCGGGGTTGGACACGTATGGATATTCGGCCGGTACTTTCCGTACATGCCAGTTTCTCGGGGCCGGGGTTCCGGCCGGAAGCGTCCCGATCGGAGTCGCCCGCGGGCTCGGGCCCGCGCCGAGCGGGGTCCGCTGTAGGTGATCCCGGATTCGGTGACGGATGCGGAGCTGTCGACGGTGCAGTTCCTCGCCGTGGCGATGGGTCGGGTTCCGCGTCAGCCTGTTTGTTCGGGGCCGCTGCTCGTCCACGCCGATGGCGCGTTCGAGTGCCACGGGGACGGCTGCCCCGGCGAGACGGTGGTCTTCCACCACGAGGACATCATCGATCCGTGTTCCCGGCAGCCACAGATCCAGACGGGGCATGCGTGCCAGCGCTGCGTGGCGCACTCGGAGAACGCGGCCTTGATCGGCCCGTCGTGCACCGGGGTGGAGATCGAGCACGACGACGGGACGACGGAGTGTTCCGAGGGCGACGCGTGCGTGGGGGCCGACGAGCTACATGGCTCGGGCCGTAGTTGTCGGGTGTTCGGGCCATGCCCTCGTGACTGCCAGCCTGCCGCGGACGCGGACTGAACCGACACGAGCGGGCGGTTCAGTCCGCTGGCGGGCGGTGAAGGCGAGTCCGGCCGCGGTCCACCTGTATACGAACTGACCTACGAATGCCAGATGCCGGCCACACTGATCGAGGTATACGAGCATCGAGCAGGATGTTCCGCCCCGGGTTAGTAGTGCTTTGTTAGGTTGGGACGAGTTGGCGGCAGAGGGGGCAGAATCCGAGCCAGGTCGCGAGTAGGTACTGCAGTTCGCGAAGGACCGCGTACAGGCCCCGGTGGTCTGGTGCGCGCCGTGGTCTCGCGGGTTCAAGCGAGATTAGTGCGGGTCGTGGGGTTGGTCGGGTAGTGGCCAGAGGACGTGGTACGCGTCTTCGGTGCCGGGAGCGCATCGTCGGCTGATGTCGATGAACACCGGGCCATACGGCGATTCGACGCACCAATGCTCGAACTGGTCCAACTCTTGGGCCGCGTACGCGTGCGAGCAGCCTGGCGAGTTGGTGAATCTCCGCGTCGGTCATGCGATCTGGGGGCGGTCACCGGCCATAGCGGCTTGGTGGCTCCGCGACGATGGGGTGGACTGCGCCCAGCCACGTTCACGGGGCGGACGATGGCTTCGAGGAACTGATCGGTGGGGGAGGACCGCTCCCACGGCGGCACATGACGTGATCGGTGCGTGCGTTGGGCGATGCCGATGTCGGCGGGCTGGCCTTGCCGCTGACCGCAGGTCGACCTGTGGCGGGCCACCTCGATGACGCACGTTCCGCCTTGAGTTGGATAACTCGTCGTCGTTCGGCAGTTCCGCGGATAGCACCTTGAATGCCTGCGCAGACCGGGCCTCTCCGGCGGGCTGACCGGGCCTCTCCGGCGGGCTCCAAGAGCAGAAACCGCGCATGGTAGTCGATCTCCCGACCGCACTCGTCGAGTAACTCGACATGCTGTTGATTCATGTCCGGCAGTGGCGCGAACCCGTCCTTCGATGCCTGCGAATTCTCGGCTCCGCATCATGGTCAAGACATGGTTGAAGGTTCCGGCCGCCATGCGCGAGGCGCGTGTGCGTGTTAGCTTCACATTGGCCAATGTCATTAAAGATCTGGGCTGTTGCTCCGTCCCACGCCAGCCGAAAAGCCGAAAAGGAGGACCGCGTGAACCATCCGCCGATCGCGCCGACCAAGGACTGGCAAGCCGCGCTGGACACCTTGCGTGTGGCAGGAGACCTGGAAGAACTCGCCAGAGGGCTGGCCGCAGGCCCAGCCCTACCAGTGGTGGCGCCTGCGCGACGAGTACGACATGCCCCAGGATCTGTCAGCACGGTCGACACGCCGATCGCTGAACTGCTCTTCCAGCCGGAGGATGCGACACCGTTCAGCACCGACGTGGCGACCTTGAAGCCCTGGAGTCAGGCGCTGGCGTGCCTGCAGTCGGCCACCAGATGTTGGCTGTCGACGGTGCGACCCGACGGCCATCCGCACGCCGCTCCAGTGCTGCTGGTGCTGGTGGACGGGGTGCCGTGCATTGCGAGCCGTCCGAACACCCGCAAGAGCCGAAACCTGGCCCGGAACCCTCACAGTGTCATCATGGTCGGCAACGAGGACCTCGACCTGGTGGTGAAGGGCGAGGCTCACCAGGTTTCCGACGACACCATGCTGCGCCGGGTGGCCGCCGCCTTCGAGAAGAAGTACCGCTGGTCGTTCGACATCCGGGGTGGTCGGGCCTACGACGGAAGCCTGCCCGGATCGCCCCAGTACGCCTTCTACCAGATCTGCCCGGTCCGGGCCTTCGGCTACGGCGCGGACGGGATGACCGCGACCCGGTGGCGGTTCAATCGGCGGTAGAGATTGGTCCGTGAAGGACCATCAGCGGCAATGGCGGCATGGCCGCGCGGCCTGATTCAGCTGCAACCGCAATTCGATCACGTACCCGCTCATGGTGCAGGTCGTGTATTGGCGGGGCGGCGGGTATCCCAACCTGTCGGATATCGGTTGTTGATGATGCCGTCCGACGAGTTCGGAGGCAGTCAACCCTCGACGCTTGGGTTGTACGCCTCGATCGATTCAGGCCTCGGTTCCGTGCTCGGCAGCGCCGATCCCCCCGGGGCGGCGGAATTCCTCGGAAACTGTGCTCAGCCCTCAATGTGGGGGATGGGAAGAACTCGAAACTGCTGACGTCAACCAGTCGGCGCACTCGTCGACGAGTAGGTGGTCGAGATACTCCCCGTCTGCTGGCTGGAGGCGGGGAGTGTCCGTCGTGCCGCTCCGGGTGGAGTGCCCGCCACACGCTCGGGCGCTCGGACGAACGCGCCTCGGAGCGGTAGCCGAAGCGGTGGGCGAGTCAGCCACGGTGGCACCCTCGTCGCGTAGCGCCGTTGCGGCCAGGCGCATCCGCCAGCGGGTCACGTAGCTCATCGCGGGTTCGCCGACCAGTTCGGTGAGGCGTGTGGCGAAGGCTGAGCGCGACGGTGATCACCGTCTCGCCGCCGTGGCGGAGGATCTTTCGGCACGCGGTACGTCGCGTAGCCCCTGATTCCGCTGACAGCCGTTGACATCGAAGCAGTTCGTTGACACAGTCCGGGCCGGTGAATAGTCCCGGGGGAGGCTGCGGTGCCATTCCGATCCGTGCCCACCCAGTGCGCCCTCGCGACAGCCTCAGCCGAGATCGACCGGCTCGGCCTCACAGCACGGGCGGCGGTCCTCGGCCCGGCCGCATCGCCGACCATGCGCGTCACGCTGTACCGGGACGGAGCACGGGTCGCCGTCGGTGCGGGAAAGGGAGCGGGTCCCCAGGGCGCGGCGAGCGCGTACTTCGAGGCCCTGGAGCGCTATCTCATGTCGGCCCGGGACAACCGCCGATGGACGGCGGACGCCACCAGGCTGGTGCCGGCGAGCGTCGTGGCGGGGCAGTCCGCCCTGGAGCCCGACCTGGTCGTGCGGCGGTGGGCGGCGGAGTTTCCGGACTCCGTCGCGGCGTGTGCCTCCTACGGCGAGGTCCGTTATCCCACGTTCCTCGCCGATCCGCGCTACTACCGGTGGCCGGTGGCGGGTGACGACGTCCGGCCGTACCGCAGTCTGCTGCGGTACTCGTCGAGCCTGGGCACCGCGGCAGGCGTCGACCTGGCAGAGGCCGTCTATCACGGTCTCTGCGAGCTGATCGAACACGACGGGCTCGGGCAGGCGCTTCTGCGCTGGTACGTCGCCGGGGTCCCGGGCGTCGACCTCGTGCCGGTCGGGGAACTGCCGGACGGGTTGCGTGCGCTGCACGCGGAGACCGTACGGGCGGCCGGCGCGCCCGTACACCTGCTCGACATCACGACCGACCTGGGTGTGCCGGTGTATCTGGCGGTCAGCCCGGCGGCCGGCGGCGAGCCGACCCGGCTCGGGGCCGGGGCGTCGATCTGGGCCACCGACGCCGCGTCGCGTGCCCTCAGCGAGCTGATCCAGGTCTGTGCGCTCTCCGCAACCGCCGCCGGCTCGCCCGCGGTACAGCGTCTGGCGACCTGGCCGGCGCTGCAACGGTGTGCCTTGATGCCACTCGACGAGCTGCTCTCCGGCCCGGTGCGGGCGGTGCCGCTACGCGCGGACGTAGCCGGCGACGGCAGCCCGGGTTGGGGGCTGGAGCACGTCCGGCGGGCTCTGGCCCGTCACGGCATCGGTTACCACGTGTGCGAGGTCGCGCCAGTCGGCTCACCGATCGCGGTGGCCACCACGATCGGCCCGGGGCTGGAGCGCTTCAGCCTGGTGCGGCACGGGGTGCCCGTCATCCCGACCGGGCGGGGGTGGCACCTGTGGCCGTCGCCGGACCGGGCGACGGTCACCCGACCAGATCCAGTTCGAACGAGATGAGGGAAAACATGTCTGCTGACGACTGCTACTTCCGTACGGGTGACGAGGACGGTGAGCTGACGGCTCGTCTTTCTCCCCCGGGCGGCACCATGTGCTTCCATCCCGGCGACGAGGCGACGGCTCGTGACGTCATGCCCGGCGGTGGCGGCGGCACCATGTGCTTCCACCCCGGCGACGAGGCGACGGCCCGTGACGTCATGCCCGGCGGTGGCGGCCAAGCGTGCTTCCACCCTGGCGACGAGGAAGGTGCCTCGACGGCTCGTCTCGCCGACGATCTGGCGGTGGACCTGCACCTCGCACTGACCAGTATCGACGATCGGCAACTCGCCCTGCTGGGCTGAAGCAGGCCGTGTCGCAGCGCACCGAGGCAGCCGGCGTCGAAGGACGCCGGCTGTTCCACCGTGACTTCTCCTTCTGGTACCTCGCCCGATCGATCTCGGTCGCCGGGACCGCTGCCAGCGCCGTCGCCCTGCCGCTGCTGGTCTACCGTACGAGCGCCTCCCCGACGCTGACGGCGGCGGTGGTCGGCCTCGAAGCCCTGCCGTACCTGTTGTTCGGGCTCTTCGCCGGCGCCGCCGCGGACCGCCTGCGGCGCAAGCGCATGATGATCACCGCCGACGTGTGCTGCGCTCTCCTGCTCGCCACCGTGCCGGTCGCCGCGCTGTTCGATGCGCTGGCCTCCTGGTACCTGCTCCTCGTGGCCTTCGGCGTGGGCTGCGGTTTCTGCTGGTTCGACGCCGCGGCCTGGGGCACCTTCGTCCGCATCGTCGGCAAGCCAGGGGTCACCCGGGCGAACAGCCTCATCTGGTCCACCGAGATCGTGCTGGAGATCGCCGCGCCCGCCGCCGCCGGACTGCTGGCCGCGATCGCCGACCCCACGCTGGTGCTGGCCGTCGACGCCGCCACCTATCTGGTGTCCGCCGCGCTGATCGTCCAGATCCGCACCGGCCTGGACCCGGGGCCGGCGGTGGCCCGTCGGCTGCGGGCCGAGATCGCCGAAGGAGTGCACTACCTCTGGCGGACGCCCGCCCTGCGTACGCTGACCGCCGCGGGCTTCGGCCTCAACGTCGCCGCCGGCGGCGTGCTGGGTCTGCTCGTCGTCCACGCCGACCAGGCTCTCGGCCTGAGCCCGGAGGACCAGCGCCTGGGCCTGCTCTACGCCGCCGCCGCGGTTGGCTCGCTGATCGCCGCCGTCATCCTGCCCCGGGCCAGCCGTCGGGCCGGCCAGGGGATGGTGTCCGTCGTGGGGCTCATCATCTTCCTCGCGGCCCTCATCGGCCTGGCCGGCACGTCGGCGTTCACCCTGGCGCTGGCCGGGTGGGCGATCTGGGCCGTGGCGCGCCTGACCGTGAACGCGAACGGCATCACCGTGCGCCAACTGCTCACCCCCGATGCGCTGCAGGGCCGCGTCAACACCACCGGGCGCATGCTGGCCTGGGGCGGCACTCCGTTCGGCGCCCTGATCGGCGGGCTGGCCGCGGACACCTACGGGGTCCGGGCCGCGTACCTGATGCTGGCCGTGCCCGTCGTGGTCAGCCTCGCCCTGGTCGCCGCCTCACCGGTGCGTGGCCTGCGCATCGCGGTCGACTAGCCCTCGCGGCGATGGAGTTGGCGGTTGGGGCGGCGTGCTCCGTCGTGTTCCAGGCCGTCCACGCCTCGGGAGCCCCAGAGTGCGTCGCCGCAGTCCATAAACAGTTTTGACGTCACAAATCATCGAAGGTTGTTAACCGTCCTGTCCTGGTGCTCCCGCGCCCACCTACGTTCGGCGCAGCCGCCGAGATCGTCGTCATCAGGACGCGAGCGCGGCGTCGACACCCTTCAAGGAGGTCACCCGTGTTGCAACGACTCCCAGCCGTTGGCTTCGCACTGGTCATGGCGCTGGCCGGGACCATCGGCGTCGGTGGTCCGGCGCAGGCCGAGCCGTCCGGCACCATCCGGTACGCGGACGGCCCGAACGCGGTGCCCGACCGCTACATCGTGACGCTCAAGCCGGCCGCGCTGACGGCCGCCGCCGTCGACACCAGAGCGCGCGAACTGACCGGCCGTTTCGGCGGGCGGACCCGCCACGTGTACGACTCCGCGCTCGCCGGCTTCTCGGTGAGCATGTCGGCGGGGCAGGCGGAGCGGTTGGCCGCCGACCCGTCCGTCGCGTCGGTCGAGCAGGTCCAGCGGATTCGGGTGCAGGACACCCAGAACAACCCGCCGAACTGGGGTGACGACCGGATCGACCAGCGGAACCTGCCGCTGAACCAGACCTTCACCTATCCGGCCGCCCCGGGACAGGGGGTCACCGTCTACGTGCTGGACACCGGTATCAACGCCAGCCACACCGAGTTCACGGGTCGGGTCAGACAGGGCACCGACATGGTGGACAACGACAGCACCCCGCAGGACTGCCACGGGCACGGCACGCACGTCGCGGGTACCGCGGTGGGCACGACCTACGGCGTCGCGAAGAAGGCCGGCGTGGTCGCCGTGCGGGTGCTCAACTGTCAGGGCAGTGGCACGAACGACGACCTGATCGCGGGGATCAACTGGGTACGCGCCAACGCGCAGAAGCCGGCCGTGGTCAACTACAGCATCGGTTGTGGCAGCCGGTGCGCCAGCCAGGCGATGGACAGTGCCGTCACCAGCCTGATCAACTCAGGCGTGCAGTTCGTGCAGGCGGCCGGCAACTCCTCGGACGACGCCTGCTTCTACAGCCCGCAGGCGGTCGCCGCAGCCATCACCGTCGGCAACAGCACCGGCTCAGACGGGCGCAACAGCAGCAGCAACTACGGTTCCTGCCTGGACATCTTCGCCCCCGGCACCAGCATCGTGTCGGCCTCGCACACGAGCAACAACGGCAGCGCCACGATGACGGGTACCTCGATGGCCTCGCCGCACACGGCCGGTGCCGCGGCGCTCTACCTGGGTACCAATCCCGGCGCGACACCCGCTCAGGTCCGGACCGCCCTGGTGGGCAACGGCACCACGGGCAAGATCACCAACCCGGGGAGCGGTTCGCCGAACGTGCTGCTCTACACCGGCTTCATCGCCGGCGACCCCGGTCCGGGCAACCCGACGGTCACCGATCCGGGTGATCGGAGTTCGGCGGTCGGCCAGGCGGTCGACGTGCAGATGCAGGGCAGCGGGGGCACCGCCCCGTACACCTGGAGCGCCTCGGGGCTGCCGGCCGGACTCACCATCGGCGCGTCCAGCGGTCGGATCACCGGTAGCGCGAGCACGGCGGGCACCTCAACCGTGACGGTGACCCTCACCGACGCGGCGGGCCGGACCGCCACGGCGACCTTCACCTGGACTGTGACCAGCGGTGGCGATGACTGCACGCCGGCGCAGTTGGTCGGCAATCCCGGCTTCGAGGCCGGGACCTCGCCCTGGACGGCGACGGCGAACGTGATCGGCACCTGGTCGCAGTATCCGGCGCGGTCCGGTAGCCGCAACGCGTGGCTGAACGGCGGCGGCCGGGTGCAGACCGACAACATCGCGCAGCCGGTGACGATCCCGGCCGGCTGCGGCAGCGCCACGCTGCGCTTCTGGATCCGCATCACCACGGCGGAGTACGAGAACGCGATCTACGACCGGCTGACCGTCTCGCTCGGCGGTACCACCCTGGCCAGCTACTCGAACCTGGACAGGACCAGCGGTTACGTGGAGAAGGTGATCAACGTCGGTCGCTTCGCCGGGCAGACCGCCACGTTGACGTTCCACGGGGTGGAGGACTGGTCGTACCAGACCAGCTTCGTCATCGACGACGTGACGATCAGCGCGAGCTGAGCGCGTAGGGGGCGGGAGTGGGTGCAGCCGCTCACTCCCACTCCCAACGCATGCCCACGATGCCCGGAGCCACGTCCGAGGCGACCAGGTGGGCGCCGTGGGTGGACCCGATCCACGCCTCCCACACGCCCTGATCGGGCGCGTTGAGCCCGCGTCGCTCGAAGCGGTGGCAGCGGGCGGGCACGGCGTCGTGGGCGAACTGCACCTGGAGGACGTACTCGCCGACCGGGGTGGAGAAGCCCCGGTAGTAGTTGTCGGTCGGCGTCTGCGAGTTGCTGAGAAACTCGTACTCGATCACCACGGTGTCGCCCTGAGCCAGCATGCGGTCGAAGATGATCTCCGAGACGAGCAGGCCCGAGCTGTGGTCGGAGCGGACCCGGCCGAGCCGGCAGTTGCGCACCGCGTTGATCCGGGTCGAAGCGGTCAGGTCGTCGGTGCGGAAGATGCCCACCGTCCGGGACACCCGGTCGGTGTTGGCTCGCAGTACCTGCCGGCAGGTCAGGCTGACCTCCTGGCGCCGGTCGCCCACCAGATAGAGATCGTGCAGGCTGAGCCGGGTCAGCTCGTGGTACATCCACCGGTCGACCTCGCCGATCATCTTGGCCACGCTCATGCCGTCGCTGAAGAGCCGGTCGATCTCGATCGTCCCGGGCGGCTGGCTCAGCCATCGGCCCCGGGGGCGTCGCGGGCCGAGTTGAACGATGAGGGACTCGGCGGGCAGCGACAGGATCTGTTCGAGCAGCCGGACCGCCTTGATGGATTCCGAGCGTTCCGGGCGACTGCGACCACGCCGCCAGTAGCTCAACGTGGTGAGGCTGACACTGACGCCGGCCGCCGACAGTTGCTCCTGGATCTCCTCCAGCCTCAGTCCACGGTCCTCGATCGCGAGGTGAAGCGCCGCCGAGAACGGACCGGTCCGTAGCGCGTGCGCCAGGTCCCGGCCCAACCCAGCACGGGCCCTCTCCATGTCCGCTGAGTATGGTCGTGCGACCACCACCGCGCCAGCGGTCCGGCCGTCCCGGGGCGGCGGGGCGGGAGGGCGCCCTTGGCGGCGTGGGCGGCGCAGGCCCAGTGTCAGTCCATCGCCTGGTAGAGCGCCGTCCAGAAGTCGTGGATGAGTCGCGCCGGATCCGGGACGGACATTCCGACCTGGGTGAGCAGGATCCCGCTGAGCTGCTTGTCCGGGTCGGCGTAGGTCGACGTGCCGCTTCCGCCGTCCCATCCGAACTGGCCGATGGACGCGTAGTCGCCGCGGTAGGTGCGCACCGCCATCCCGAAGCCCCAGCCGCCGTGCTGCCCCTGGCCGAAGGAGACGTGGACGTTGTCGCGTGCCATGGCGTCTCGGGCGGTCTGTTGCTCGGGCGTGAGGCGGTTGGTGGTCATCAGCTCGACGGCGGGCCGGGACAGGATCCGCTCGGTCCCGTGCATGCCGTGGTTGAGCAGCATCTGGAAGTAGGCGTGGTAGTCGTCGACGGTGGAGACCAGCCCACCGCCGCCGCTCTGGAACGCCGGGGGCTGGCTGTGGCGTCCCCCTTCTGCCGGATCCCACACGTGGAACGCTCCGGTCCGCGGGTCCGGGGCGTAGAGGGGTGGCAGCCGGTCGATCTTGTCCGCTGGTACATGGAATCCGGTGTCCTTCATCCCCAGCGGGTCGAAGATGCGTTCACGTAGGAAGGCCTCGTACGACCGGCCCGTAACCCTGCTGACGAGCACGCCGATCAGATCGTTGCTGATCTGGTACTGCCAACGCTCTCCGGGCTGATGCATCAGCGGGAGCGTGCCGAGGCGACGCATCCACTCATCCGGCTCGGGCATCGGCTCGGGCCCGTTGGGTGTGAGCCCCTGCTCGAAGACCGCGCCCATGATCGGCGTGCCCAGTGCCGTCATGTCCATGCCGAGCCCGAACGTCGAGGCCAGCAGGTCCCGGACGATGATCGGTCGCCGCGCCGGCACGGTGTCGTCCAGAGGCGCGTCGACGCGTGCCAGCACCCGCCGGTCGGCGAGTTCGGGGAGCCACGGCTCCACCGGGTCGTCCAGCCGCAACCGGCACTCGTCGATCAGGACCATCGCCGCGGCCATCGCGACCGGCTTGGACGTCGAGGCCATCCGGAAGATCGTGTCTCGGCGCATCGGCGGGCCACCGTCATGGCGCATCGTCCCGATCGCTTCGACGTGCGTCTGCCCGCGGCGGCTCACCAGGGCGACGAGGCCGGGGATCCGGCCGGAATCGACGTGCCGTGCCAGCACGTTCCGCATCCTGCGCAGCCCTGCCTCGGAGAAGCCGCTGTCGTGGTGTCCCATCGTGAGTCTCCTTGCGTGTGGTGCCGATTCGCGTTCGGCGTCGTGGACGACCGGTCGGGGTACTGCTCCTGGACCGCGGCCCGTCTTGGGCGGACGGATCCCCGGCGGCGAGTGACAGGCTCGGCCGGAATACCGCGAGCTGGTGCCTCAGAGGCTGCGGGCGGCGATGTCGCCGTGGGCGGTGGTGGCGCGGATGTCGAGCTGTGCGGTGCCGTCGTTCTTGAGGGCGTTGCTGACGCGGCCGTGGCCGGTGCCGGCGTCCAGGGCGGCCGACGCCCCGGCGGTGGCGCCGACCGTGATGTCGCCGGACCGGGTGCGGAGGACGACCGTGCCGCGCACGGCCTCGCCGATGCGGACGTGACCCCGTGCGGTGCTGATCTCCGCGGGACCGTTGAGCCGACCGACCTCGACGTCACCGTCGATCGCGGTCAGGCGGACGCTCGCGGCCTCGTCGATCTTGATGTTGCGGTACGCGCCGTCGAAGGCGACGTCGCCGAGGCGTCCGACGACGCGTAGTTCGGCGCTGCCGGTCCTGGCCTCGACGTGGGAGCCGGCGGGCAGCTGGACGGTGATCTCCACGGACCCGGTGGGCCCGAGCAGCCGGTTGTCGAGGCTCGCGGAGGTGATCCGCAGGACGCCGTCGGCGTAGGAGACGGTGGTCCGCTCGGCGGTCCTGATGTCGCGGCTCGCGGTGGCATCGTCGGGCCGGACCTCGACGGTGGTGTCGGCGCGGTGCGCGGCGATGAACTGGACGCGTCCGGCCGGGATGTCCAGGACAGCGGTGATCGGGGCGGGGGTGTCGAACTTCTGCATCGTGCGCTCCTGCGCTCGTTCCTTGTTTCAGATATAAGAAACGCTACGTTGCTTTCCATATTACGGCAACTATCTTGTTGCGCTAGCCGGGTGTTTGCGCAGCTCAAACGCGGTAGTTTGTTGCAATGGTTGCGGCTTTAATGCAACGAATGATCCATTGATCATTGCAATGGAGTGAGGTGAACGCTATGCTGGGCGAGCGGGCGACACCAATGAGGACCACGAAGGAGGTCGCGATGCCGGGGGGCAGGCTCACCCAGCAGGAACGCCAGCA
Organism: Micromonospora sp. LOL_025; assembly: GCF_048060285.1. Taxonomy (NCBI): domain Bacteria; kingdom Bacillati; phylum Actinomycetota; class Actinomycetes; order Micromonosporales; family Micromonosporaceae; genus Micromonospora; species Micromonospora sp. LOL_025. Next base: position 15,900 of record NZ_JBHMIR010000047.1, read on the forward strand.
GATCGCGCTGGGGCTGGCCGACAGCGTCTCGTACGCCGAGATCGCGCGGCGTCTTGATCGTCCCACCTCGACGGTGACCCGCGAGGTGATGCGCAACGGCGGCCCCGCCGCCTACCGCGCCGACCTGGCCCACCGCGCCACCGAACGCCGCGCCCACCGCAGGCCCGGTGCCACCCGTGGGCCGCAGTCAGTCGCTCAGGCGCACGGGCGCGACGCCGCGGCCGTTGCCGAGTACGAGGAGGCGTTCACCACGGTCCTCATGGCCTCGGGCCTGACCAAGATGGCGGCACGGGTCCTGACCTGCCTGTTCATCACCGACGCGGGCAGCCTCACCGCGTCTCAACTCGCCCAGCGCCTCCAGGTCAGCCCGGCGTCCATCTCCAAGGCGATCACCTTCCTCGAAGGCCAGAGCCTCGTCCGCCGAGAGCGCGACGAACGGCGCCGCGACCGCTACGTCGTCGACGACGAACTCTTCTACCAGGCGACGGTCGCCAGCGCCCGGGCCAACGACCAACTCGTCGAAACCGCACGCCAGGGCGTCGCGCTCCTCGGCCCCCACACCCCCGCCGCCAACCGCCTGGAGAACATCGCCCGCTTCCTCGACTTCATCAGCGAAAGTATGGTTCACGCCGCCGAGCAGGCCCGCGCGGTCCTCCATGCAGGACCCGGGGCGGGCGCGGGCGACCCCGATCGACCGGGGCGGGACGACGGACAGCGCCACGAGGCCGAGCAGGAGCAGGCGGTGGCCGGGCCGCCCGGCCCGACCACCGCCCGAGGGCACGCGCTACCGACTCACTGGTAGTAGCAGCTCTCCTGGATGACCCGGCTGCGCTCGAGTTGGCCCACGGTCCCGTCGTAGCGAGCCAGGTAGTGCAGCGGCCCCCGGTAGTCGAGGATGCGGACCAGCGACCCCTCGGGAACCCAGATCCCCGAACTCGGGCTCGTGTAGAGGATCGCGGAACTGTTGGTGCGGCACAGCTGGTTCGGCTGGGCTGCCTGGGCGGGGGCCGGCACCGACAGGGCGATGGTCGAGGCCACGGCGGCAGCCGCCGCGCCACGCAGGAGGGTACGCATGCAGTTCCTCGTTTCGTGTCGGGTCGTCACTGCCGTGGACATTAATCGATGATTGTGAATAGAAAGAGAATCGCGTCCCCGTCTACCGCCCGAGCAGGCGTCCTCGCGTTCCGGAATCAGGTCAGGCATCCGCGGGGGAAGAACCCCCAGGCGATTACCCCCGACGAGTCGCTGGCCGTGCCACTTGGCCATGACGTACTGGCGGCTCTTGGTGACGTAGCGGACGTCGACCTGCTGCCCCGCCGGCACCGTGCCCAGCGGGTGGGCCGGCGTCGCGGCGCCGGAACCGTACGCGGCGGCGGCGCCGATGTTGCCGTAGACCGGGCAGGCGGTCGTGCTGCGGGTGACCTTCAGGCCGCCGCCCTTGTTCTCGCTCCAGACCCCGTACGGGCTGCACAGCGGGTCGGTGCCGGAGGCGGTGCAGAAGACCGCCTCCGAGTGCCACCACCGCAGGGAGTCCGGCGATCCGTCGGCCTTGCTGGAGCCACGACGGACGGGCCGTTGGCGCAGGAACTGGTCATGAAGCCGGTCCGCTCGATGGCGAACTTGCTCGTACCGTAGGCGTACGCACAGCCGTCGAAGCTGCCCCCGGCGTAGCCCCACGGCCACCGGGTGATCCCTTCCGTGTTGCCCGCGGAAGCAACCGGAGGGGGTGGACCGGGTGCTCCCGGGGATCCCGGCCGCCTTCTGCCCGTCAACACGCCAGCGACGCCCCCGGAGTATCGGCTAGGCATCGATAGGTTTGCATGTGTCCATCGGCTCGTGTATGAAGGCTGCAAGCACGTCTGGGTGCTGGTTCCTCGGAGGGAGCGACGATGAAACATGCCATGCGCCGCCTACGAACGGCGGCGGTCGCGCTCGGCGCCTGCACACTCGGGCTGAGTCTGATGTCGGTACCCGCCGCCGGGGCGTACTCGGTGCAACCCCTCGCACCGCAATCCGAACGGGCACCCGAATCGGATCAGTTCTCGGCGGAGGGCGTCACCACGGTCGGTGAACTCCGCACCGTCACCGGCACGCTGTCCTCCGCCGGGGACAGCCGGACGCAGGTCATCCGGCACCCCGGTGCGTCGTACGTCAAGGTGCACTTCAGCGCGCTGCGACTGGCCCACGGCGACTACGTCACGGTGTCGAGCCCCGACGGCCGGGAGAGCTACCGGTACGACCGCTACCTGAACCGGGCGACCGGCTCGGACTACACCACCGACGGACAGCCGGGCTTCTGGGCGATGTCGGTGGAGGGCGACACCGCAATGGTGACGATGCACAGCAGCCGCGCCTCCCGCGGCAACGTCGCGACCATCGACCGGTTCTGGCGCGGCTACGACCGCGCGGAGATCGCGCAGCACAACCTCTCCACGCAGTCCGTCTGCAGCACCGACGCCCGCCGCGACGTGGTCTGCTACCAGAACAGCCACCCCACCGAGTACGCGCGCGGCAGGGCGGTGGCGCGGCTGCTGATCAGCGGCGGTGGGATGTGCACCACCTGGCGGGTCGGCAACACCAACCGCATGCTGACCAACAAGCACTGCTTCTCGACGCAGGCCGCCGTCAGCGGCAGCGAGATGCAGTTCAACTACCAGTGCGCCACCTGTGGCGGCTCGAACCCGGGCGCCGGCACCAAGGTCAGCGGCGCCACCCTCTACAAGGTGAGCAGCGGGGGCTCCGGCGAGCTGGACTACGCCCTGTACTCGGTGAACAACTTCACCAGCATCCAGAGCTTCGGCACGCTGTACCTGGCGACGACCGCCACCACCACCGGCACGCGGATGTACATCCCGGGGCACGGTGACGGCAGCCCGAAGCGACTGTCGATCTACGAGGACACCCAGAACGGTGCGACGTGCACCGTGAAGAACGCGAACTACAACGCTTCCAACATCAGCTACAGCTGTGACACCTCCGGCGGCAACTCGGGCTCGCCGGTGCTGAACTCCAGCCACCGGGTGATCGCCCTGCACCACCTCGGCGGCTGCCCGTCGAACCAGGGCGCGAAGGCGCACGTGATCTACAGCCAGATCGCCAGCCTGATCGACAACAACGGCTGACGACGACCGACGACGACGGGCCGTCGGGGCGCGACACGCACCCCGACGGCCCGTCTGCGACGGTGGCCCGCCTCGCCTACCCTCGCGGGCATGGGAGCTGTCAAGCCGTGGCACGTGTTCGTCCTGACGATCTGTTGCGGCCTGCCGGCCGTGGCGGCGATCGTCGGCGGGGTACTGGCGGCCCGCCGGTCGCGCAACCGGCGCTGAGCGGCGGGCGCGGCGCCCTCCATCCCGCTCGGTGAGGGCAACAGGCGGAACCCGCTGCCTGCCCGGTGCGCGAGCACGGTGGACAAGTCAGGCCGGCACCGGCTGGTCGAACTGGGTGCGGTACAGCTCGGCGTACCGGCCGCCCCGGGCCAGCAGGTCGGGGTGCCGGCCGCGTTCCACGATCCGGCCCTGTTCCAGCACCAGGATCTGGTCGGCGGAGCGGATCGTGGAGAGTCGGTGCGCGATGACCACGCTGGTCCGCCCCGTCAACGCCTCACCCAGCGCCGCCTGCACCGCCGCCTCGGAGGTCGAGTCGAGGTGCGCGGTGGCCTCGTCGAGGATCACCACGCGCGGGCGGGAGAGCAGCAGCCGGGCGATGGTGAGCCGTTGACGTTCGCCTCCGGAGAGGCGGTACCCCCGCTCGCCCACGACCGTCTCCAGCCCGTCCGGCAGCGAGCGGATCAGGTCGGCCAGCCGCGCGCGCCGCAGCACGTCCCACAGGTCGTCCTCGCCCGCGTCGGGTCGGGCGTAGAGCAGGTTGGCGCGGATCGTGTCGTGCAGCAGGTGACCGTCCTGGGTCACCACCCCCAGGGCGTCGCGGACCGAGTCGCCGGTCAGGTCACGGACGTCGCGCCCGGCGAGCCGGACGGCGCCCTCCTCCACGTCGTACAGGCGGGGCAGCAGTTGCGCGATGGTGGACTTGCCCGCGCCCGACGAGCCGACCAGGGCGACCATCTGCCCCGGCTCGGCGCGGAACGAGATACCGTGCAGCACCTCCTCGCCGCCGCGGGTGTCGAGCTTCGCCACGTCCTCCAGCGAGGCCAGGGAGACCTTCTCGGCCGACGGGTAACCGAAGCGGACGTCGTCGAACTCGACCGCCACCGGTCCGTCGGGCAGCGGCCGGGCGTCCGGCCTGTCCTCGATCATCGGCTTGAGGTCCAGGATCTCGAAGACCCGCTCGAAGCTGACCAGCGCGCTCATGATCTCCATCCGCGCGCTGGCGAGCGAGGTCAGCGGCGCGTACAGGCGCGACAGCAGCAGGGCGAGCGCGACGACCGCGCCGGCGTCGAGCTGCCCGCGGATGGCGTACACGCCGCCCAGGCCGTACACCAGGGCCAGCGCGAGGGAACCGACCACCGTGAGGGCCGTGATGAAGACGGTCTGCAACATGGCGGTACGGACGCCGATGTCGCGCACGCGCCGCGCGCGGGCGGCGAACTCGGCGGACTCCTCCGCCGGCCGGCCGTAGAGCTTGACCAGGGTGGCGCCGGGCGCGGAGAACTTCTCGGTCATCCGGGTGCTCATCGCCGCGTTGAGGCCGGCCGCCTCCCGTTCGAGCCGGGCCAGCTTCCGGCCCATCCTCCGCGCGGGCAGCACGAAGATCGGCAGCAGCACCAGCGCCAGCAGGGTGATCTGCCAGGAGAAGGTCAGCATCACCGCGAGCGTCAGGAGCAGCGTCACGGCGTTGCCGACCACGCCCGAGAGCGTGTCGCTGAACGCCTGCTGCGCCCCGATCACGTCGTTGTTGAGGCGCGAGACCAGGGCGCCGGTGCGGGTCCGGGTGAAGAAGGCGACCGGCATCCGCTGCACGTGATCGAAGACGGCGGTCCGCAGGTCGAGGATCAGGCCCTCGCCGATCCGCGCCGACTGGTAGCGGGTGAGCAGCCCCAGCCCGGCCTCGGCGAGCGCGATCAGGGCGATCGCCACGGCCAGCCGCACCACCGTCGCCGTGTCGGTACCGGAGACGATCGCGTCGACCACCCGCCCGGCCAGCACCGGTGCGGCCACGGTCAGCACCGCGGCCACGACGCTGCCCGCCAGGAACCACGCGAGCAGGCGGCGGTGCGGGCGGGCGAAGCCGCCGATCCGCCTGAGGGTCGCCTTGGAGAAGGGCCGCTGGTCACGCTGATGCATCGCGTGGTGCAGGGACATCCACGCGGTGACTTCCATGCTCATGCGGCGAACCTAGGACCTGGAGCGAGGTTGAGGTCAAGCGGATTCGTTCCCCTGTGGACGCGGGATCGCGGGGCGATCGAGGGCCGCGCTCCTCCGACACTCCGCGGCGCCGGTGTCCGTCCGCTCGCGGACACCGTCACACTGAGATACTCTCCGTGCTGCTTCAGTAACGATGTCGTCGTTCGAAGGGGAACCCATGGTGGACCGTGAGCCGGTCGCGGAACCGTCCTTTGCCAGCGAAGGCTCCAAGCCGATGCCCTGGTCGCAGGCGCGTGAGCGGCTGACGGAGGCGGGAGAGTTCTTCCTGTGCACGGTCCGGCCGGACGGCCGGCCGCACGCCGTGCCACTGCTGGCCATGTGGCTCGACCGGAGCATGTTCTTCTGCTCCAGCGAGACCGCCCACAAGGTCGACAACCTGGCCACCAACCCGCACTGCGTCCTCACCGTCGGCAGTCCCGAGCTGGACCTCTCGATCGAGGGCACGGCAGCCCGGATCAGCGACCCGGCGACGCTCAAGCGCGTCGCCGAGGCGTACGGGAAGAAGTACGGCTGGGAGGTGACCCCGGTCGACGGTGGGATCGACGGCGACGGGATCGGCCCGTCGCCGTACATCGTCTTCGAGGTGACCCCGGCCAAGGTCATCGGCATGGACAAGGAGTCCGGCTTCAGCGCGACCCGGTGGCGGTTCCAGTGAGCACGCCGGCCGGGCGCGTCGGCTGAGCGCCGCGGCGTGACGGGCGGGGGGTGCGGTGCAGCCACCAGTAGGCGATGGCGAGGTTTACCAGCACGCTGAGCCACCCGCCCGCCTCGGCGGCGACGATCGGGTTCATGGACAGCCCGGTCACCGCGCTGAACAGGAAGATCACCCGTCCCCACATGGTCTGCAGGGCGAAGGCGAAGCTGTAGACCATCCACTTCCGGTGCTCGGCGTAGCGGCGCCGGCGGGCCGCGCGGAACCCGAGCACCGTCGTGGCGATCCATCCCACGGAGGCCAGCGCGCTGCCGAGCAGCCCGTTCGGCGCCGCGGCGAACGGCATGAGGACGAGCGCGAGCAGCGCGGACGGGATGGCGCCGGCGAAGACGTACAGCCGCCCGCTGAGTCGGTGCACCCTCGGGTACCGCAGGCGCAGCCACGGCCAGGCCTGGAGGCACAACGTCACCAGCGCGATGGTGCCGAAGAGGATGTGCACCACCAGGACGGCGTAGTGCGACGCGAAGCCGTCGTTCAGCACCACCCGTGACTGGCTCGGGTCGAGACCGAGATACGGCGGCAGGACGAACAGCAGGAAGGCCCCGTTGAGCGCGACCAGTGGCACGATCCACGGTCGCCTCCACCACGGCACGGACGATCCTCCGGCACCCGCCCCTCCCGCCGGCGGTAGGGACTCTTCGGCCTGCCGCGTCGGACCGCCGGCCTCCTCCACGTACTGGGTCACGGTTGGATTCCTCCCAGGTCCGGACCGCGCTCTCCGCGTCGGTCTGCCTCGACCCCCATGTGCGTTTTCACGGTAGAGTCCGACAACCCGTCATATTTCTTCTAACGTGCTCGCCTCGCCGTTGGTCCGCCTCGTGCGGCGAAATACGGAGATGGCGTGGTCGGTTCGGGTTGGCGACCCCCGCGTGTACCGCACGAGGGGTCGTGCCGGTCTCCCGCACGGTCCGCGCCGCCCGCGCGACGCGGTGCCCCCGGGGCACGCGCCGCCCGCGCGACGCTCGGCCCCGGACGCGATGTCGGAGGGCGCCGTCGCCGGGTTGATATCCTTCGCCGTGCCGGCCCACCTGGCCGGCTCGACCCCGCTCCGCGCGTCACCGATGTCCCGGGCGCGGCCGTCGGCGACACGGAGCAGCTCAGCACAGTCGAGAGCCGAGGCGATGATGACCACCTTCAGTTGGTCGGAACTTCGGCGCGATCCCATCCACGAGGACGACCATCTGCTCGTGCTCGACAAGCCGCCGGGCATCTCGGTGATGGGCGAGCGGCACGCCGAGTCCCTGACCGACCTGGCCGCCGCCGCCGGGGAGCCGGTGCACTGGGTGCACCGCATCGACAAGGTCACCTCGGGGCTGCTGCTGCTGGCCAGGACGCCGTCGGCGCACGCCTCGCTGACCCGGCAGTTCGCCAACCGGGGCGCCGACAAGCGCTACCTGGCCTGGGTCGAGGGGGCGCGGCTGCCCGAGACCGGCACCATCGACCTGCCGCTGCGGCCGGGCCGCAAGGGCACCATCCGGATCGCGGGCGAGCGCGAGGCCATCCGCTACGACGCCGACCGCCACCGCTTCGCGCTGCCGGAGTCGGCCGTCGACCGGTCCAAGCCCTCCTACGAGTCCCGTACCGACTTCGTCACGGCGCTGGTCAGCGGCGACCGTACGCTGCTGGTGCTCAAGCCGGTCACCGGTCGGCGCCACCAGATCCGCGTCCACCTGGCCTGGCTCGGCTTCCCGATCGTCGGCGACCCGCTGTTCCACCGTGGGCAGGAGGACCAGCGGACGTACCTGCACTCGTGGGGCTGCGAGATCACCTGCGACTGGCGGGACGAGCCGCGTACCCGGTTCTGGGCCGCGCCCGGCGAGGAGTTCCTCGACGTCTTCGCCGACGGCCGGAAGCCCCGGCTCGACGACGCCCTCGATGCGCTCGCCGGCTGACCCGGCGCGGCGGCGCCGCTGCTCCGGGCCGGCCCCAGGAGGGCGGTGGCCGACGACCGGGTGGACCGGTGCGGGGCCGCCCCGGGCGGACCGGATCACCCGACGGGCGTCCCGGTCGGCGGGCCAGCCGGAAGTTCCAGCCCAGGTGGGCCGTAGGTGTCGTTTCAGACAGATCCGGCCCCATGTTCCCGCTCAGCATAGCGGCGCGGCGGGCCCGACCATTAGGCTCGATTGTTGAGTGGAGCCGTCCGACATCGTCTCTACTCGATGCCGGGTTGCGAGTATTGGCTGGTTGCGGCACCGAAGGGCAGGACGGAGTGACCCGAGACGGCGAGCCAGGGGCCGACTTCGCCGAACGCGAGGACAGCAGACGCGTGGCGTACGAGGTGACCGGCGCGCCCGACGGCTTCCCCGTCTTCCTGCTCCACGGCACGCCCGGCAGCCGGCGTGGCCCGAAGCCCCGTGGCATCGTCCTCTACCGCATGGGCGTCCGGCTGATCGCCTACGACCGGCCCGGCTACGGCGACTCCGACCGTCGGGAGAACCGCGACGTCGCCGACGCCGCCCGCGACGTCGAGGCGATCGCCGACCACCTGGGCGTGGAGGAGTTCGCGGTCGTCGGGCGCTCCGGCGGCGGCCCGCACGCCCTCGCCTGCGCGGCCGACGCTCGGCTGCGCGGCCGGGTGACCCGGGTGGCGGTGCTGGTCAGCCTCGCCCCGTGGAACGCCATCGAGTTGGACTGGGTCGGCGGCATGAACACCGGCAACGTGCGCGGGTTCGGCGCCGGCAGCCCGGACACCGCCGCCGTGGTGGAGGAGATCCGCCAGCGCGCCGAACGGGCCGCCGCGGACCCACGGCTGCTCCTCGCGGACCTGAAGACGGAGATGAGCGCGGCGGACCGCCGGGCGGTCAACGACCCGGCGCTGCGCCGGCTCATCACCGACACCTACGCGGAGGCGCTCCGCTCCGGGCCGTACGGGTGGATAGACGACGTGCTGGCGTTCCGCCGCCCCTGGGCCTTCGACCTGCGGGCGATCGACACCGCGGCGACGCCGGTCCGGCTGTGGCACGGCGCCGACGACAACTTCGCCCCGGTCAGCCACGGCCGCTGGCTGGCCGCGCAGATACCCGGCGCCGAGATGGAGGTCCGGCCCGGGGCGGCGCACTTCGACGCGGTCGAGGAGCTGCCGCGCATCCTGCGCTGGCTCGTCGACCCCGACCCCGCGCTGAGCGCCGACCTGCTGATCGGCGCGCGGCCCGGTCAGTAGGGGTGCGGGTCGAGCACCCGCCGCACGTACCGCCCGTCGCGGAGCACCACGACACTGGGGTGGTGCTGCCCGACCCGGTTGGCGAGCCGGTCGGCAATCCGCATCCGCCCGATGCTCACCCGGCCCCCGGACAACGCCTGGTTGACGGTCTCCAGGTTGCCCCGGGCCCGCAACGTGTCGGGATGCTCGGGCCCGAGGACCTCCGCGAGCTGCTCCACCACCGCCAGCAGCCGGTCGCGTCCCCGCTCCGGCTCCCCGGTGAGGATGGTGAAGACCGCGAGGTTGTTGGCCGCCGCCATGGTGAACGGGTGCCGGTCGCCGAGCGCGGCGAGCATCGCCGCCGCAGCCGCCTCGGTGAGCGACAGGCTGGTGCCCGTGTCGCCGGCGTCCCACTGGGCCACGCCCAGGTTGACCCGACAGACCAGCGAGTACGGGTGGTCGGCGCCGAACACCCGGACGAACTGCTGCTCCACCTCGACCAGCTCCGCGAGGGCCTGGGCGTTCTGCCCCTGCAACATCAGGTTGGCCGTCCGGCTGAGCCGGCTGAACAGGGTGTCCGGGCTGGCCGGCCCGAGGGTGGCCAGCAGCCGCTGGTAGGTCTCGTCGAGCAGCTGGGCCGCCTCGGCGATCTCCCCGGTGCTGCGCAACGACACGGCCAGGTTGGCCTGCGCGGTGAGCAGGTCACGGGACTGCTCGCCGAAGAGGTTGCGGTAGCCGGTCACCACGTCCCGTAGCAGCGCCACGGAACCCTCGTAGTCGCCGGTCTCCCGCAGGTCGCGGGCGAGGTTGTTGGCCGACACCAGGGTGTTCGGGTGCTCCGGCCCGAGGACGACCCGCAGCCGCCGGTTGGTGGCCTGGTCACCTTCGAGCGCCTGGTCGAACATGCCCATCAGCCGGTAGGACACGGCCAGGTTGTTCGCCGCGGTCAGGGTCCGCCGGTGATCCTCGCCGAACACCTCGACCGATGCGGCGTACGTCCGCAGGCTGCGCTCCAGAGCCTCCCGGTATCGGCCCAGGGTGCGCAGGTCGGCCCCGTAACCGCCGGCGGTCATCAGCGTGTGGGGGTGGCTGTCGCCGATCAGCTCCTCCTGCTGGTGCAGGGTGTCCTCGTCCAGCCGGAGGGCCTCGTCGAACCGCCCGAGGCTGCGCAGCACGTTCGCCCAGTTGAACCGCAGGTGCAGCAGTTGGACGCGCAGCTTGCGGTGCTCCGGCCCGTCGGGCGGCAGCTCCGCCAACAGCCCAGACCAGACGGCCTCGGTCTCCCGCGCGTACCGTTCGCCCTGCTCGTACCCGCCGCTGACGTAGATGTAGCGGACCCGGTCGATGACCAGTTGCCGGACGTCGTCGTCCCGGCAGGAGATCGCGTCGGAGCCGTCGAGGTGCGGCCAGAGCATCCGGAACCGCTGCCGGTTCGCCGGGTCCTCCACCTCGCCCGGCGGTCGCGACCCGGCGAGGATCTGGTGCACCTCGTGCTTGGCCGTGACCAGTTCGTCGTCGGTCATCCGGGCGCGCAGCGCGGTCTGCAACAGCCGGTGCACCTGCACCCGGTGGGCGTGCGGGTCCAGCTTGATGAGCGCGAGCTTGTTCATCCGCTGCACCAGCGTCGCCGCGATGTCACGTTCGGACACCCGGTCGGCGACCCGCGCGGCGACCACCGGGTCGTGCGGGGCGATGACCCGCGCCACCCGGTCGCTGTAGAGCAGGTCGAGGGAGATCTCCGGGGCCAGCACCGACGCGAGCTGGAGGAGACGGTACGCCCCCGGGGAACCCTCCCTCAGCCGCTGCAACGGGAGGTCCCAGACCTCCGTCTCCAGGCCGGTGCGGCGCAGCCCGGCCAGGTACTCCTCGACCGGCGTGCGGGTGTCGGCCAGCCACGCCCCGACCGTCGCGACGAAGATTGGCACGTTCTCCACGGCGTCGGCGACCCGCTCGGCCTCGGCGACGCTCATCAGGTGCTCGCCGAGGCGGGCGCGCAGGTGCGCCACGCTCTCCGCCCGCTCGAACTCGTCGACGTCCACCGCCCGCGCCAGGTCACCCCAGTCCGGGTTGCGGGTGGTGACCAGCACGTGTCCGTTGCCCTGCGGCAGGTACGGCCGGACGTCCTCGTACTGGTCGGCGTTGTCGAAGATGAGCAGCCAGTGCGGCGGCGGGCTGCCGTCGGGGCGGCGCTCGGTCTGACCCAGCCGCTGCCGCAGGGCACGGTTGGTCTCCGGGATCGTCGTCTGGCTCGGCAGGCCCAGCTCGTCGCTGAGCTCCGTCATGATCACGTCGACGAACTGCGGCGGGTCGGCGGCGACCCACCAGATGATGTCGTACGCGCCCCGGAACCGGTGGGCGTACTCGATGGCGAGCTGCGTCTTGCCGAGACCGGGGCCGCCCCGCAGGGCGACCGGGGTGCCGCTGCCGCCCGACGCCCTCAGCTCCTCACGGAGCCGGCGCAGCAGGTCCTCGCGCCCGGTGAAGCGGGCGTTGCGGGCCGGCGCGTTGAAGACCGTCGCGCGCACCCCGGGGAAGCGGGCGGGGCGCAGGCCGGCCGGGCCCACCGTGCGTCCCACCAGCTTCAGCAGGTGGGTCGCCGCGTCCTCGGCGGTGAGGTCGTGCACGGCCGTCCAGCTGCCCACCGGGACGTCCGGGACGGGCGGGGTGTCGTCGACGTGCACGGCCAGCCAGTTCGGCGCGGCCCGGTCGCCCCCGGTGTCGGAGCGGGCACGCCAGGCCGCCAGGTAGGCGCGGGAGACCAGCCGGACCTCGCGGAAGGCCGTGCCCGTCTGCTCGGGTGCCGGCCCGTCCAGGGAAGCGGTGACCACCCGCAGGTCCGCGGAGTTCAACACGGCCTGCGCCCACTCCGCCCAGACCTGGTCCTCGGGCACGTGCCGCAGGAGGATCAGCTCGTCCACGACCGTCGGCTTGCGTTCGAAGCGCTGCACCGTCTGGCGACGCAGCTGGTCGTCCATCCGGGGCAGGCCGGTGATCCTGCCGTTGGTGATGTGGCTGGTCAACGTCTCGTACGCGGACAACAGGGTCGTGCGCCCGCCCGGCTCGTCGCCGAAGGTCGCCAGCGTCTCCTCGTAGGCGTAGTACGCGCGGTAGGGCACCTCGACGGTGAGCCAGTACGCCTGCCGCTCGCTGTCGGTCATACCACCCGGCAGGCCGGCGAACTTCTGCATGGCCAGCGACCGCCCGGCGTCCCGCTTGCCCTTCTCCCCGTCGTCGACCCGCATCGGCACGGGCAGCACCCGCCGCGCCCGACGCCCCTCGTAGTCGCGGACCCGGGCGGCCACGGCCGCGGCGCCGTCGATGCCCTGGTCGCTGAGGGTGAAGCAGTCGACCAGGACGTCGGGCAGGTGGATGGTGCAGATCTCGGCGACGTCGCTGATCCCGGTGCGGCTGTCGATGAGGGCGTAGTCGTAGTGCCGCTTCATGTCCTCGCGCAGCGCGTCGAAGAACTGCGCGCCGCCGAGCCGGTTGTAGAAGTTGTCCCAGTTCAGGCCGGTCACGCTGGTCGCGTAGTCGGGATTGTGCCGGCCGGCCAGGAGCAGGTCGAGGCTGCCGCCGCCGGGGAACTCCCAGCTCACCGAGAACGCGTACCGGTGGACCCGCGCGTACTCCCGGTGCCAGTCGCCGGGCCGGGGGTCGGCGCCGGTCTCCTCGCGCCGGCGGGCGTTCTCCCACTCGTAGTCCAGGATCAGGTCCATGACGCCGCCGGTGGTGGCGACCTGCTCCGCGTCGAGGAACGGGGCGTAGAACCGGTGCAGGCCGGGAGACTCCAGGTCCCAGTCGGCGACGAGCACCCGCTGGCCGTTCGCGGCGAGGATCCAGGCGGTGTTGGCCAGCGCCATCGTGCGGCCCGTGCCGCCCTTGTAGGAGTAGAAGGTGATGACCTGCCCTTCGCGCGATGGCGTCATCGCTCGTCCTTCCCTCGCGTCGTGTCGAACGGCCGCACCGGCGGCAGGCTCGCGCCGGACCCCGGCGGTCCGTCGAACGGCCGGGCCGGGCGCAGGCTCGGCCTCGGGGTGACCGGCCCGTCCGGCGGGTCGACCGGGCCGTACCGCAGGAACTGCTTGCGGGCCTCGGTCACCAGCAGCGGCGTGCAGCGCTCGAATTCGTCGATCGCCCGTACCGGCATGACCCGGGGGAACCCGGCGGCCTGCAACGCCTCGGAGACCGACTCGGGTGCCGTCGCGCCACGCTCGTGGTCGGCGGCGATGACCAGCGGGACGACCCAGCGGGGCAGGTCGTCCAGCGCCGAACGGATGCCGGCGGCACCGGTCGCGGCGTCCACCAGCACGACGGTGGGGCTCTGCGGCGCCAGGGCCCGGGCCGCCGCCAGGTCGACCACCCGGGTGGGCAGACCGAGCCGCTCGGCGGTCGCGGCGACGTAGTCGGCCACGGCCAGCTCGTGCTGCCCGGCGTAGGGCCGCCACCGTGCGTGGTCGGTGAGGGTGGTGACCACCAGCGCCGGGCCGACGCTGTCGGGCACCGGGTGGCTGGACAGCGTCGCCGCCCGGGACCGGGCCAGCGGCTGCGTCTCGGTCACCGTGACGATCTGCTTCGCCAGTGCGTCGAGGACCCGCCGGTACAGGTCGTGGTAGGCGCTGAGCTTGCAGAGGGCGCGCAGGCCGTTCTCGGCGTAGTCGGCCCGGTCGCCGGCGTGCGGAACCAGGTCGAGGGCCCGGGTGGTCTCCGGCCGCTCGCCCCAGGACGGCAGCGGCAGCCACAGCACCGGCACCAGGTGCCGCTCCGCCTGCGCCGGGGTGAGCCGGGTGAGCCGGCTGCGGAACGACTCGCGTTCGCCCAGGGCCCACGCGTTGCGGAAGTAGTTCGGTGAGTGCAGCGGCACGAAGACGTGCGCGAGGCTGAGCGCGTCGGTGAGCGTCTGCCTGAGGTCGGCCCCCGGGTTGACCTGGCCGTCGAAGAAGCCGGCGTCGAGGTCGCCGCTTCTCGTGGCAGCGTGCCGGACGGCGGTGGCCAGGTCGTTGAAGAACCGGTTGACCCAGTAGTCGGTGTCCGGCCGGACACCGGCCGACAGCGGCACCGAGTGGGCGTAGCTGAGGAAGAAGTAGGTCTCCCGGCGAGATGCGCCCCGGGGCGGAACGGGGTCAGACCACGTCATGTCCGCCCTCCTCGAACGTGGTGCGCAACTGCCGCACGTCGGTCGGGACCTGCGCCTGCACCCAGTGCGTCCGATAGGCCCGGGCGACCCGCTGCGCCAGCCGCCAGACCACCGCGTCGTAGGCGGCCTTGCCGGTGTCGCCGAGGCTCAGCAGACCGTAGATGCCCTCTTCGTGGTATTGCGGAGCGATCTCCGGGGGCAGCCGCGTGGGGGTGAACATCTGCCTCCGCGACACGGCCGCCGGCAGCCGGCGACGCTCGACCAGTGACCAGTTGACCGGGATGACCGGCGTCTCCCCCGCCGACGGCTCGGCGCCCGGCCGGGTCAGTATCGGCCGGCGGGTGAACGCGTCCCACTCCCGGGCACACCAGTCGCTGTTGAGGTAGTGAGTGGAGATCAACGGGATGAAGACCTGGCAGTGCCCGGCGGCGAAGGCGAGGTCGTCGGTCCACACCTGCCCGCCGTCGAGCATCCGGTCCATGAATCCGGCCGTTCGTCCCGGGCCGAGGCCGAGCAGCTCGACGACGTGGTCGGAGAGGTCGACGAAGAGCTGGAAGACCTTCTGGTTGGTGTCCCGGGGAGCCGCGACCTGGTTCTTCTTGTGGGCGTAGCTGAGAAAGAACACGGGGGCGCTCTCGTCCTCCCAGAACGTGCCCTCTGTCAACTGAGGCTCCCGACCGGTGCGGCGACTCCCGACCGTCCACAGTATCGACCGTGGCCAACCCTCCGCTGCCCCGCTCGTCACCGCCGGTGCTCATCCATCCACCCCCGGGCGAAGTCGACGGCCACCCGGATGTCCGTGAGCCGACAGTCGGCGCCGCCGACCGGCCCGCGCCGCACCGCGCCGGTGTCCGTCAGGGCCCGGCCGATCAGCGGGAAGTCGGTGTCGCGGAGATCGAGGGCCCGGAAGTCGCGCCGGACCCGCCGCCCGGCGGCGTCGCGCACGTAGCACCGGTACGCCCGGTCGGCCGGCGGCCGGCGCAGCCGGTACTCGGCCAGGTGGAACGCCGTGCAGGCCGACCAGTCGACGCCGAGCAGCAGCACCACGGCGTCGGCGGCGTAGAGCGCGCCGAGGGGCGAGCGTTCGCCGAGGTGGCAGTCGAGGTCGTGGACGGCGGTCAGCCGGGCCGCCTCGGGGCCGAGGGCGGCGAAGGAGGTCTGCGGGTGGCGGCTCCGGGACGCCCCCGGCTGCCGGCGTACGTGCTCGGCGAAGATCCCCATGCCCTCGGCGGGACTGCGCTCCCGGTCGAACGGCACGATGGCCGCCTCCGCCGCCGCAACCCCGGCGGCGCCCATGCCGGCGGTCGCCGCCCGGAACGCCCGCGAGGTGGTGGAGTTGCCGGCTGTCTGCGCCGGTACGACCACCGTGCCCGACCCGCCCAGCACGTCGGACAGGGCGGCCAGCAGCGCGGCGGGGCCGCCCGCCACCCGACCGACGCGGGACAGGGCGCAGTGCACCAGCACGATGGCCCCCGGCCGCAGTCCCAGCGCGCGCAGGTCCGCCGTCAGCGTGTCCCGCCCGAGCGGGCCGGGGGTCACGCCCACCCGTCCACGGTGGCGCGCATCCCCCCGACGAACCGCTCGCCGGTGGCGGTCAGCGCGCCGAGGCCGAGCAGGGCGTCGAGGGCCCCGGCCGTCCAGTCCCGGTAGCGGTGGAAGTGGCCCCCGGCGGCCGGCCCGGGGCGGTGGCGCCACACGTCGGCGACCGCCAGGTGGGCGTAGACGCCGTGCAGCACGCCCTCCACCGGGCGCGGGTCGTCCCGCCACGGCACCCGCAGCGTCCGGGCGTCGTCGCGGTCGAACAGGTCGCAGACGTCCAGCACCGCGCTGAGCTTGAGGTGCTGCACCTCGTGCACCAGCAGCACGGCGAGGGTGGCGTCGTCGGGTACGCCCGTGACGGCCACCGCGCCGAAGGCGGCACCGGCGGCGGCGCTGCGGAACCGGCCGGTCGGTTCCGCGCGCAGCGGCACGACGGCCCGCAGCAGGGTGCGCACCCCCGCCGCGTAGCCGACGGTCTCGGCGTCGATCCGGCGTACCGCCCGCTCCACCTGCCGCGTCCACCGCGTCGCGGCGGCGCCGGACAGCCGCGGTTGCACCGGCAGGTCGTAGCAGTCCCGGTGCGGATCGGTGTCCTCCACCAGCAGCCGGTGCCCGTCGATCCGGACGGAACGCACCGGCAGCCAACCGTCCGGCCCGTCCTCGCCGATCGAGCCGTCGTCGCGGCCCGCGTCGGCGGTGACCCGCCGGCCGGCGAGCCGCACGTCGCCGTCGTCGGTGACGAGCCGGACGACGCCCCGCTCGCAACCGGCGGCCAGCGCGCCGAGCGTCGGCAGACTGACCACCCCGTCGCGCACCGGGACGGGCAGGTCGGCCCGGACCCGGGCGCGGACGGCGGCCGCCGCGGCCACGCAGGCCAGGTAGGACAGCTCGGCCGCCCCGTCCCGGCAGCGCCCGGCCCACCGGCGTACGAAGGGGTGGGTCAGCACGGCGCGGACGGCGTCGGGGTGCGCGTCGTCCAGGTGGACCAGCAGCCGCCACCCCTCGGCCGCCACCGGGTCGCGCGCGGCCCGCTCGCTGAGCGCTACCAGCAGGGCGCGCGCCAGCGCCAGGTGGACGGCGGCGAGCTGCGCGGCCGAGCCCGTCGTGCCCGCGCCGGTGGCGAGGTCGTCGAGCACGCGCGGGCTGAGCTGGTCGGCGGGCCGGGCGGGTTCGTCGGCGACCGGGGCCGTTGTCACCACCCGGACGAGTTTCAGCAGGTCCGGGCAGTAGACGGACGGGTTGTCGAAGCCGGCTCCGGCGCGGTACCGGTGGGCGTAGAGCCCGCCGCCGCAGTGCCCGACCACGGGGCACGCGCGGCAGGTCGCGCAGAGACCGGCAAGACCGGTCTGCCGTACGGCGATCGCCGGATGGGCCGCGGCGTCGTCCACCCGGTGGCGGAAGACGTCCAGGCCGGTGGCCGCCGCGCCGTCGAAGGCGGACTTCAGCGAGTCGACCTGCTCGAAGGTGCCGTCGGTCTCGACGACGACCAGGTCGGCCGGGCCGAGCCCGACCGCCTCGCTGCGGCTGCCGTGCCCGGACGCGGTGGAGAGCAGGGACTCCAGCAGACGGATCGGCACCGGACGCCCGTCGGCCAGCCAGCGCCGGTGGACGGCCAGCAGCCAGTCGGCGTACGGGGTGGCGAGGCCGTCGGGCCGGGCGGGCGGGTTGTCCCAATTGGCGTGCGGCAGCAGGAAGTCGACGTGCGGCGGCTCCTCGGCGAGCAGCGCCTCGTACACCCGGACCGGGTCGTTGGCGAGGTCGACGGTGCAGAGGATGCCCGCGTAGCTGCTGCGGTACGCGGGGCTGCGCAGCAGCGACAGCGCCCGCAGCACCTGGCGGTGGCTGCTCGACCCGTTGGCGTGGCGGCGGTGCCGGTCGTTGGCGGCCCGGTCGCCGTCGAGCGAGATCCCCACCCTGACGTCGTGGGCGACCAGCACGTCGCAGGTCGCCGGGGTGAGCAGCACACCGTTGGACTGCATCCGCAGGTCGAGCCGGGCCACCGGGCCGATGACGCGCCGCAGGGTGCCGGCGGTGGAGTCGAGCCGGGCGGCGCCGGCGAGCAGGGGCTCGCCGCCGTGCAGGACCACGCGTACGGCGTCGAGCCGGTGCGCCGCCGCGTGCTCCGCGATCCGCTCGGCGACGGCCGTCACCGTGGCGGGGTCCATCACCCGGGGCTGGCGCCGCCAGGACTGGTCGGGGTGTTCGTAGACGTAGCAGTGGTCGCAGGCGAGGTCGCAGCGGCTGACCAGCTTCAGCACGTACTGCGTCAGCGGGGCGACGTGCCCGGTCGGCTGCCCGTCCGGCCCGGCCGGCTCAGATCGCAGAGCTGAAGGCCGCGACATCGACACGCGCCGGACGGTCCTCCCTCCGGCCGGCCACGTGCGCGACGGACCGGGCCCGGTCGAGGGAGATCCGGCCGAGCGGGGTACGGCGGAGGTCGTCCAGTGGCGGTGGGGTCGGATCGGGCTGGCGTACGGTGCGCTCCACGTCGGTTCCCCCATTTGAAGTCGGGAGTGGACGGACGGCCGCCCACAACGACGGTCAACGACGACTATCGACGATGCTATATGGCACAACCTGTGATGTCACGGCTGCGCAGCGCCATCCTGCTCGATCATCCTGGCCATCCAGCCCTCGTTGGACAGCGAGATGATGCGCTCCGCCTCGGCGACGAACGCGTCGTCGTCGGCCCAGCCCAACCCGGCCTCGCGGACCGTGCGCAGCCGGGTCAGCTGGTCGGCGGTGCGGGCGTACTCGATCTGGTGGTGCTCGTACTGCTGGGCGGAGCCGTAGCCCACCAGCGCCGTGGTCACGGCCGCCGCGACACCGATCCAGGCGGTGAGCCCGAGGTTGTCGCCGAGCACCCCGACCGCCGCGGAGACCAGGGCGGCGGCGATCGTGAGCCCCGTCGCCGCGTACCGGACCCGCCGCGCGGCGCGGGCCATCCGGCGGGCCGCCGGCAGGTAGTAGGCGTCGACCTGCCGCTGCATCCGTTCGGTCACGTACGTGGCCACGTCGGAGACCGCCGGCAGCGGACGGGCGGCCGGCGGCGCGTCCAGGGTGCGGCCGACCAGGTCGCCGGCGTCGTCCATGAGCGCGTCGAACCGGCCGAGCAGGACGGCGTCCCGGTCCGCGCCGCCGAACGGGGCGACCCCGGCGAGGTAGCGGTAGGTGTCCGCCTTCAGCGCCTCGGAGACCGAGCGGAGCCGGGTCCACGCGTGCACCGCGTCCCGGGAGGACCACCGTGCCGCCAGCGGCACCACGAGCAGCGCCGCCGCCGCGACGATCGCGAGCGCCCGCCCCGCGCCGGGGTGGGCGTGCCCGAGCTGGTTGGCGAGGGTGCCGCACACGGCGGCCCCCACGGTGAGCGCGGCGATGGTCAGCCGTGCACGGGTGATCGCCCGCTTGGCCTCGCCAGACGCCCGTGACCAGGCAGCCTGCCGCTGCCAGACCGTCGCGACCGCTGCCGGGACATCGAAGTTCGCCACGATCCGATGGTAGGGCGGCCGCGCTCGCGCCAGGGGGACCCGGAATGGCCGGAGCCGACCCGACGGTCGGCGGGTCAGCGGGTCAGCGGGGCAGGAAGCTGTCGTACGCCTCGTCGTACCAGTCGGCCTCGTTGTGCCGGCGGATCGTGCCGTTCACCCGGGTCAGCATCAGCCAGTTGTCGTTGAGCACCAGCGCCGCGTCCTCGGGCCGGCCGGCCAGCACCCGGCCCACGGTCTGCAACATGCGCGGCCTGCCGAGGTCGCTCAGCGTGTCCTTGCGCATGTGGAAGCCGATGTCGACGTGGTTCTCCGGCTCCCACGCCCACACAGCCCCGTCCGCCTCCGCCTCGTAGTACCCGTGGCTGCCCGACGTGATGCTGACGGCGAAGCCGCACTCATCGTTGAGATTGGCGCTGAGCAGGCGGTTGCCGGCCGGCGTCGGTGTCTCGGCGGCGTCCGGAGCGGCGAGTTCGGCCACCAACTCCAACGGGATGTCGCCGGCGAGCGTCAGTCGATAGGTGATGGACATGTTCGGCCTTCCTCAGTCCCGCCGGACGATCTCGATGATCGTGCCGTTCCGTGTGACCGCCACCAGTTCCTTCAACGCCGGTACCGGCCAGTCGTCGAACTGTTTCTGCAGGGCGGCGAGGTCCCCCCCCCGCCAGTCCTGGAGATTCAGCACCACCCGCTGCGTCTGGGCGTCCGTGATCTTCCTCGTGACCGCGCTTCCGATGGCACGGACCGAGGTGGTGGGACCGGGAGCGTGGCAATCGAAGACTTGCCCTTCGACCAGGTAATCCGGTGACCTTCCCGGATCGACGACATCGCCGGTGTTCCGCTGCGCATCGACGATCTCCTGCTTCGTCGGGTTCTGGTGCACCCGGTAGCCCCTGTCGGCGATCAGGTCGGCGGCCTCGTTCTCCAGTTCCAGGCTGCGGCGTTCCGTCGGTCTCTCCTTGGCCCGGATCGGGGTGCGTCGGCCGGTTGGCGTGCCGCCGGGGGTGCCGGTGGCCGGCTTGCTCCATGGCGCGGGGCTGTCCGTGCGGCCTTCGTTCGTCGGGCCCACCTGCCTTGGGCCTTCGGGTGTGGGGCCGTGGTCGGCGGTGTCGTTGTCGTCAGCCGGGGGCGGCGGTGGGGGTGGGGTCTGTGGTGGTGGGGCTGGCCGGGTGGTGCCGCCAGCCCCGGTCAGTTTCCCGCCGACCCCAGTTGG
>NZ_JBHMIR010000048.1:0-35999 GCF_048060285.1 Micromonospora sp. LOL_025
CACCGGCCAACCCGTGACCAGGTCCCTGATCGCCTACGACCACTGACCCGACTTCGGACTTACTCGTCTAGCGGGCGTTGCCGGGCACCGGCCCCGGGGCGCGGGCGGGGCTGCCGGGCCGGGCGCGCTCGGCGGTGGCCGCCAACCAGCCGGTGGTGATCAGCAGCAGGGCCGCGATGTAGGTGGTCATCACGGCCAGGCCGTGGCCGGGGACCCGCAACCCCGCGGCCTCCATGCCGATCAGCAGGTCGGAAATCAGGAACAGCCCGCCGCCCAGGGCCACCCGCCGGGAGACGCCGGCCGCGGCGGCGGCCATCAGGCTGAGCGCGAGGCTGTAGCCGAGGACCGGCAGCCGCAGCGGGCCGAGGGCGTTCCACAGCACCAGGTTGGCCGCCACCCAGCAGGCGAGATAGGCGGCGACCGCGACGACCGGTGGCCGCCGGTGGCGCAGGAAGGCGGTCAGGAAGGCCACCTGGGTGCCGAGGAAGCACCCCATGCCGACGAGGAACGCCGTGTCGCCGGAGACCAGCAGCGCGATGTCTCCGCCGGTGGCGAAGACCAGCCCGACGGCGACGGGATCGACGCGCCGGCGCACCCGCAGCAGGTGGACCAGCAGCACCGGCGCGAGCAGGGGCTTGGCCAGCCACTGCAGGAGGGTCGAGTCGGCCGCCACGCCGATCAGCTCGACGGCGGCCACCACGCCGAACGGCCAGAGGCGCCTCACCGGGCCACCGCCGGCTGCGCGTGCGCGGCGGGCTGCCAGCCCGGTCGGCCGAGCACGTAGCCGAGGCGGTGCCGCCAGGACGAGGCGGCCCGGGCGTCGGCCCAGATCGCCCGGTACTCGTGGGTCGCCACCCGCAGCGGGTTGTACGTGTCGATGTTCTTGGTCAGGCCGTACCGGACGGTGGCCCGCTCGGGCTCGAAGGTGCCGAAGAGGCGGTCCCAGACGATCAGGATGCCGCCGTAGTTGCGGTCGAGGTACTCGGCGTTGGCGCCGTGGTGGACCCGGTGGTGCGACGGCGTGTTGAAGATCCACTCGATGGGGCGGGGCAGCACGTTGACCCGCTCGGTGTGCAGGAAGAACTGGTACAGCAGGCTGACCGACTGCTGGAGGAAGATCATCCACGGGGGGATGCCGAGCAGCGCCAGGCCCAGCCAGAACGGCACGGACGTCATCGGGGTCCAGCTCTGCCGCAGCGCCGTCGAGAGGTTGAAGAAGACGCTGGAGTGGTGCACCACGTGCCCGGCCCAGAGCAGCCGTACCTCGTGGTGGGAGCGGTGGAACCAATAGTAGGCGAGGTCGTCGGCGAAGAACAGCAGCACCCACGTCCAGACGCTGGTGGGGGAGAGTTGCAGTGGCGTGACCGTGTACGCGGCGGCGTAGAGGCCGATCGTCAGCAGCTTCCACGGCACGCCGATGACCTGGCTGCCGGCGCCCATGGTCAGGCTGGTGGCGGTGTCGCGCAGCTCGTAGCCGCGTTCGTCGTCGTCGGGGGCGAACCGGTAGGAGAGTGCCTCGACGACGATGAGGAGCAGGAACGCCGGTACGGCGTAGAGCACGGCGGGGATCATGCCCGGGTTTCCCTTCTCGGTGCTGCGGGGGTGGTGAGGGGGGCGGTGAGCAGGGCCCGTGCCTCGCGGGCGGCGTCGGCGGCCCGGCCGGTGACGACGGCGTCGGCGAGCCGGCGGTGGCCCGCGATGTCGAGCAGTTCCGCGGCGCGCCGCTGCGGGGGCACCTCGCCGACGGCGAGCGCGCCGGCCACCAGGCTGTTGAAGGCCAGCAGGTAGGCGGTGTTGCCGGAGCCGGCGACGATGTGCCGCCAGAGCACGATGGTGGCCTCGCCCATCCCGGCCAGGTCGGGTGCCAGGTCCGCGTACTCCTCGACGGCCCGCAGGACCGCGGCCCGCACCGCCGGGTCCCCGCGCTCGGCGCAGAGCCGGGCCGCGTCGACGCCGATGCAGGCCCGCATCTCCAGCATGTCGCGGACCAGGGTGTCCACCGGCAGGGTGTCGTGGAAGCGGGTGAGCGACAGGGCGAGGTCGAGCCCGGCGTGTACCCGCCAGTCCAGCACCCGGGTGGCGCCGCCCTGGCTGACCCGCACCAGGCCGAGCTGCTGCAACCGGCGCAGGGCCTCCCGTACGGCGTGCCGGTTGACCCCGAAGGTGGCGGCCAGTTCCCGCTCGCCGGGCAGCGCCTCGTCGGGGCGGTAGGCACCGCTGACGATGGCGTCGCGGACCTGGCCGAAGACGTGGTCGGAGACCGACGAGCGGGGGACGGGAGCGAAGGCCATGCCGAGGAGTGTGGCGCAGCGCACATCAACCCGTCAACTGGTTGGACCAGCCAGATTCCGCGCCCGCGCCCGCCGGCCCCGCCGGCGGCCTACGGGCCGG
This sequence comes from Micromonospora sp. LOL_025, assembly GCF_048060285.1. NCBI lineage: Bacteria > Bacillati > Actinomycetota > Actinomycetes > Micromonosporales > Micromonosporaceae > Micromonospora > Micromonospora sp. LOL_025. The sequence goes on from NZ_JBHMIR010000048.1 coordinate 2,392, forward strand.
TCGGCACCGGGAAGCGGGCGCACGTGCGGTGGTACGGCTGCCCGTGACCGACGTACCGGTTCCACTCCGCAGGGGTGAGGTTGCGCCCGGCGATGACGCAGGCGTGCCCCGTCCACTGTCGTACGTCGATGGGAAAGATCTGGATCGTGTGGTCCGGCCTGGCCACGGCGACCGTCGCGGTACCCGGGACGAAGGCCACCCTCCCCACGTGGTCGACGTATCCGGACAGTGGCGGCCCGGCCCGACGACCGGTCCCGACGTCCCACCGGATGATCACACCGTCGCGGTCGACCGCGGAGATGCTCCGACCACCGGGGTCGAACGCGACCTGCGTCACCGTCTCGTGGTGCCCGACCAGCGGCTCGCCCACCTCGCTGCCCGATTCGGCGTTCCAACGGCGCACGGCGTTCGGCGCGGACGCCGCCGCGATGACCGTGCCGTCCGGGCTGACGGCCAGTGCCTCGACCGGCGCCCCCGTGCGGAGCGGCCCGCCCCGCGCGGTTCCCGTGCGGGCGTCCCAGCGGCGGATGGTCCCGTCGTGACCCGCGGACACGATCGTCGCGCCGCCCTGCGCGAACAGGACGGTGTTGACCGTGTCCGTGTGCCCGAGGAGCGGCGGACCGAGCGGCGCTCCGGTTGCGGCGTCCCATCGGCGTACCGTGCCGTCCCAGCCCGCCGTGGCGACGATGGCACCCGTCGGGTCCACCGCGACCGAGGCGACCTCGGCGGTGTGGCCCCGCGACGCCGCCCCGATCGGTGCACCGGTGGCGGCGTCCCACCGTCGGAGCGTGCCGTCCTGGCTGGCGGAGTAGATGCGCCGACCGTCGGGTGCGAAGGCCACCGACGTGATCTGGTCGCCGTGGCCGGCGAGTGGCGCGCCGATCGGTTCGCCGGTGCCGGCGTGCCACCGGCGGACCGTCCCGTCGCCGTGGCCTGAGGCGATCATCGCCTGGCGCGGGTGCGCGGCCACCCGGGCGAACTGGTCCCTGACACCGCGCAACGTCGGGCCGATCGGCGCTCCCGGCTCGGTCCGCCAGAGTCGGACGGTCCGGTCCCGGCCCGCAGTGGCGATGGTGCCGCCGTCCCTGCTGACCGCAACGAACCGCACCTGGTCCCGGTGACCGGGCAGGGGCGCGTCGAGTAGCGCTCCGGTGCGGGCGTTCCACAGCCGCACCGTCCGGTCCCGACCGGCCGAGATGATGGTCTTACCGTCCGGTGTGACGGCGACCGCCTCCACCGGGGCGCCGTGTCCGGTCAGGGGGGTGCCGACGGGTGTGCCGGAGGCGGCGTTCCAACGCCGCACCGTGCCGTCCTGGCCGCCTGAGACGATCAACGAACTGCCGGCGTGCACGGCGACGTCCAACACCGGACCGACGTGTCCGCGCAGCGGCGCCCCGATCTGGCGTCCGGTGTCGCTGTCCCAGCGACGGACGGTGTGGTCCCAGCCCGCCGAGACGATCAACCGCCGGTCGGCGCCCACGGCGACGGACCACACGTGGTCGGTGTGGCCGACGAGCGGTGGGCCGAGCGCGGCACCGGTCGCGGCGTGCCAGCGGCGGACCGTGCGGTCCTTGCCCCCCGACACGATCATCGCGCCATCGGCGCTGATCGCGACGGACTTGACGTTGTCGGAGTGCCCCCGGATCGGTTCGCCGAGGGGCTCACCGGTGGTGCCGTCCCAGCGCCGGACCGTCCCGTCGTCGCCGCCCGAGACGATCATGCCGTCCGGGCTGGTCGCCAGGCCCTCGACGGGGTCGGTGTGACCGGTGAGGGGCGCTCCGACGGGCGCGCCGGTCGCCACGTCCCAGCGGCGGATGGTGCGGTCGTCACCCGCGGAGACCACCGTCCGCCCGTCGGCGCTCAGGACGACCGCGTGCACGCTGCCGGTGTGTCCCGTCAGGGTGGTCGTGTTGCGCTGTGGCCGCAGCACGCCGTCCAGCAGGGCCGCGCGACCGCGGTCGGAAGAGTGCAGCCGGAGGCTTTCCATGCTGAGCAGCAACGCGAGCGGGTGAGGGCTGCTCGTCGCCTGGACGGCGAGCTTCTCGGCAGTGGCCCGGTCCCGTTCCCGGGCGAGCGTGCGCCGCTGGTCGACGGCGACGGCCGTCGCGGTCGCGGCGAGCAGCACCAGCGCGGCAAGAGCGGCCGCCAGGACGGCCAGTCGGCGGTTCTGCCGGCGGCTCGTGGTCAGCTCGTCGCGCTCCAGCGCGCCACTCGCCGCGAGAAACTCGCGTTCCCGCTCGTTGACCGCCTCCGGATGCGCCCGCGCCCACTGCCAGGCGACGGCGAGCCGGCTGCCTCTCCAGAGGAAGCCGGCGTCGCGGTCGTGCGTCGTCCACTCGGCGGCGGCATGGCTGAGTCGTCGTTGCAGGCGAAGTTCGTCGCGGTCGTCGGTCAGCCAGGTCTGGAACGTGGGCCACGCGTGCAGCAACGCCTCGTGCGCGAGCTGCACCCGGCCGTCGGTGACCGAGACCAGGCGAGCGGCGGTCAACGCCGTCAGTACCGTGTCGACGGCCCGTTGGCCGCCCGGTCCTGCGGTCAGTTCGGCATGGTCCACCGGGCGGCGGGTCGCCTCACCGCCCTCGCCGACGGTCAGCCGGAGCAGGATCCATCTGGCGGTCCTGCGGCCGGGCTCGTCCAGGTTGTCGTACAGGTGGTCCGCCGTCTGGGCGATCGCACCGCTCAGCCCCCCGGCGGCCTGGTAGGCGTCGAGGGTGAGCTTGTCGCCGTGGCGGTGGCGCCAGGTCTCGAGCAGGGCGTGGGACAGGTGCGGAAGAGCCCCGGGTCCGCCGCCTGCCCGCAGGTCCGCCACCACGGCCGCGACCAGGGTGGACTCGACCCGCAGGCCCGCCCGCCTGGCCGGTTCGGTGACCACCGTCCGTAGCTCGTCGGTGGACATCTGCCCGACCAGGAACTGCTGGTCCTGGAGGGCGTCGAGCAGCGGCCGGTTGCTGGCACAGTGACCGTAGAAGTCGGCACGGACGCCGAGGACCACCCGGCCGGGGCAGTGCGGTCGCAGGGCGATGCCGAGCAGCGCGGTGATGAACCGGTCCCGCTGGCGGGCGTCGCCGCAGAGGGTGAAGACCTCCTCGAACTGGTCGACGACCAGCACCACCTCGGTGCCCTGCGCTCGCCCGGCCAGGGCGGTGCGGACGAGGAGGTCGGCGCCGGCCGGGTCCCTGTCGAGGTCTGCCAGGACAGCTGCCGGGGAAAGCTCGGCGAGGGCGGCGAGGCTGCTGGCCAGCGCACGCAGCGGCTGCTGCCCCGGGGTGAGGAGCAGGGCCACCCGGTGCCGACCGGCCGGTGCGTCGTCGGCCCGGATCGTGCCGATCATCCCTGCCCGGAGCAACGACGACTTACCGCTTCCCGAGGGGCCGAAAACAGCGAGAAAGGGTTGCGTGTCGATCCGGTCCAGCAACTGCGCGACCAGTCGCTCGCGGCCGAAGAACCGATCCCTGTCCTCGGGTTGGTACGTCTCCATGCCGAGATAAGGGGGAGTCCTGGGTTCGGCTCCGGCCGTTTCCCGTCGATTGGTGGGCGCCGCCGCGGTGAGCGTCAACAACCGCCTGGTCCATGCGTTCTCGTCGCCGCCGCACGCGCGGACGTACGCCCGCAGGACTGATGCCGTCGGCAGGTCCCGCCCGCCGGCGGCCTGCGACAGGGCGGTGACCGAGTAGTTGGCCAGGCCCGACATCTCCTGGTAGGTCAATCCCGCGCGGTGGCGCAGGTGCCGCAGGTCGACGGCGAAGCGCTGTATCGGGTCGGCGTCGGGATCCAACGCCCTCTCACGGCGTCCCACCCGGCCATCGTTGTGCACTCATTGTTTTTCAGCAATAGCCGAGGTCCGTGAACAAAACGCTCGGGCGGTAGACAGAGGTGCGATCTCAGTACCGCGTGATCGACCCGTCGGGAGGCGGGGCCCACTTGTCGAATTCGCCAGGAGCGCGTCCCGCCGAGTCGTAACGGACCTCGCTGCAATTCCCACGTTGTCGGGCGAGCGACCGGCTATTGCGAACGAGAAGGAGGACGGACATGGTGCAGGTCCCAGTGGCGGCCACCGCGCCGCATCGGTGGCCCGCCGAGGCGGCGGCCGGCGCCCGGGAGGACTCGGCATGACGTCCCCCGTACCGCCGCCCACGCCCGACGCGACGGCACCGGCCGCCGTCGCCAAGGCCGGCTGGCACCGGCTGTTCACTCCCGGCCCGCGGCTGGGCTGGCGGTTCCAGGACCGCGCCCGAGGGCTGCGCCCGTTCCCGCTGCGCCCGCCGGACCCGGCTGCCCTCGCCGGGCACCGGGACGCCGCGCACGAGGCGAGCCTCCTGCGGATACGCCGACAGGCGAAGGTCGGCGGGCTGCTCGGCGGCGGTGCGGTGGTGCTGCTGTTCTGCGGCGCCGTCGTCTACTCCGGGCATCCGACCCGGGCCGGCGCCAGCATCGTGTTCGCGCTTCTGGCGGCGGTGGCCACCGCCGGTTGGCTGGTGCTCTGCATGGCCCGACAGGCGGCGGTCCACTCGGCCCGCCGGGCGGTGCCCGCGCGGGTGCGGGAGGACCTGCTGGACTGGCACCGGCAGGCGCAGGCCTGGGTCACCGCCGAGCACGCCCGGCTGGACGGTGTCGACGAGTGGTTGTCCGTCCCCGCGCCACCGCGTCGTCTCGACGTGTACGGCGGCGCGCTCTGGGGCTGGGAAGCGCTGCTGACCGTGTACGGCGCCGGCGCACTGGCCGCGGGATGCCGGGTGTGGGTCGCGGACCTCTCCGGTCAGGGGGTCGCGCGGGAACTCGTCCGGCTGGCGCACCGGGCCGGATATCGATTCGACCACCAGTGGCTGCCCCGGGACCTCGCCCGGTGCCGGCTCCTCGCCGGCCTGCCCGTCGACGAACTGGTGGACGCCCTCGTGGAGATGATGCACGGCCGAACCGGACCGGAGGGGCGTGAGGACCGCAGTCTCGACACCACCCTGCTGCACGACATCTGCCGGGTGCTCGGGGCCGACGTCTCGATCGGCCGGATCGTCGCGGCGCTGCGCGTCCTGTCCGGTCGCCTCGAGCCCTCGCCGCTGCTCACCGCCGAGGAGACCGGCAAGCTGGCGGAGGCCCTGCTCGGCGAGGAGGAGCAACGCGACGCCCTGCGCGCGCTCCGTCGCATGGTGGCGGTACTGGAGCCGCTGGCCGAACTCGGCACTTGGCCGCGGAGTGGCGCTCCCGCCCCGCAGCTCACCTGCGTCGCCCTACGCACGGACGGCAACGGCGTGCGCGACGACCTGCTGCGCGACATGGTCGTGCAGGCCCTCCCACACATCGTCGCGGTCGACGCCCCCAACCGACCGGACGTACTGATCGTGGCCGGCGCCGACGAGCTGCCTGAGCGCCACCTGGAGCGCCTGTCCGACCTGTGCGCCCGTCACCGGGTACCGCTGCTGCTCATCTTCCGGCATCTGCGTGACGAGGCGCTGCGGGGACTCGGCTCGGGAGCGGTGGCGTTCATGCGGCTGGGCCAGCACGAGGAGGCGACCCGGGCTGCGGACTTCGTCGGCCGCCATCACCGGATGACGCTCACCCAGCTCACCGCCACCCTCGGGGGCAACGAGACACACACCGTGGGTGACAACGAGGGGGCCACCGAGTCGGCGGGCACCGGTACCAACACCTCGTCGACCCGATCGACCAACCGCGGTACGTCCGGCAACGCCTCCGCCAGCGGGCCTCTGGATGCCGGCTGGCCGACCAGTGCCACCGTGGGCAGCGGCTGGACCGGCGGGACCGGCACGGCGACGACGCGCGGGGCGAGCGAGACGCACACCGTCGGCCGCAGTTGGGGGACCACCCGCAGCGTCGCCGAGGGGACCAACTGGACGCTGGCGACCAGTGCATCCCGCGTGTACGAGTACGCCCTCGAACCCACGGTGCTGCAGCGCCTGCCGGACTACCTGCTGCTGCTGGTGGACCACGCGCCGCACGGACTGTCGCTGACTCCGGTAGAGATCAACCCCGACATCGTGACGCTGCCCCGCGTCCGGATGGATCCTTCGCCGACGGACGCCCGCACTCCGGCACCTCGGACTGATGGGCCGTACCCCTCGTCGTCGGTCGCAACCTCCCCGGGAGGTGGCCGGTGAAAGCCATCTCCGCCGCGCCGCGGGTCCGGCTGCCCGATCTGCTCGCCAGCATCCCGGTTCACTCGGTCGACCGCATCCCGCGCGCCGCCTCCGGCGAGCAGCCAGTCGGGGAACCGGACCGCACCCACCGGCTCGCCGCGCTCAGCGGTGCCCACCGGCGCAACCTGCCGGTGTTGTGGGCCTGGTGCCGGGAGCGGACGGGCGGTCCGGTCCGGCTGCTTGCCGGCGGTGTGCCGACTGCCGAGCCGACACCCTCCATAAAGGACAGCGGGCACCGGCTCGCCCTGCCCCTGGGCGCGCACGGCCGCCCCCTTCCGCCGGGCGCCGCCCGGACGCTCTGTGCGCGGATGCCCCGGTGGACCACGATCGGCGCCATCGTGGATCCGCTCACCGTCGAGTCCCCGAAGCCCGTCGAAGGACGCGGCGAGCCGCCACCCGCGCTGGAGGACTGCCTGCTGTCCATCTGGGCGGGGCCCTTCGCCTGGTTCGTGCTCGCCGAGCCGATCGGCGCCGACGAGGCGGCCGGGCTGACCGCCGCCGCCGAGGCGGCGGACCGGCTGGCGCGGAGCCGAGCGGGAACCTCGCCACTGGCCACCGTGCAGGCGCAGCGGCATGGAGAGCGCCACCGGGAACTGCGCCGGGCGGAGACCAGCGGCCTGTGGAGGCTGACACTCGCCGCGGGCGGCGGCGACGAGGACGCCGCGCTGCGGGTCGCGGCACTCGTGGCGGCGGCGCTTCAGGCCCCGGACCTGCCGTACACCCTCGTCGTCGGCGACCGGAGTGCCGGGCTGGCGGAGTTGGACGCGACCGAGGCGCTTCCCGGTCACTTCGCCGCGGGTTCCGACGTGCTCGCCGCACTCGCCCGCGCGCCCCGCGACGAGATCCCCGGGGTCCGCCGGGTACGCCGCCCGGACTTCGACGTCGTTCCCGAGACGGAGGCGGCGTCGGACGCCGTCACGCTCGGGGACGTGCTCGACCGGGACGAACGGCCGGCCGGGGCGATCCGTCTGCCGCACAGCAGCCTGAACCGGCACACCTTCGTCTGCGGTGCCACCGGGGCGGGCAAGTCGCAGACGGTCCGGCACCTGCTCGAGGAGGCGACCCGACAGGGACTGCCGTGGCTGGTGATCGAACCGGCCAAGGCGGAGTACCGGGCGATGGCCACGCGGTTGGCGGGGCTTGCCGACGTGGTGGTGGTCAGGCCCGGCGCGCCCACCGGCGTCCCGGTGGGGCTCAACCCACTGGAACCGGCCGCCGGGTTTCCGCTGCAGACGCACCTCGACCTGGTCCGCGCATCGTTCCTCGCCGCGTTCCAGGCCGAGGAGCCGTTCCCCCAGGTCCTCACCACCGCGCTCACGCGGTGCTACGAGGAGCTCGGCTGGGACCTGGTACTCGGCCGGCCCGACGTCGACCCGGAGACCGGCGACGACCGGGACAAGGCGTTCCTCATGGGCACGCTGCTGGTCCGGCTCACGGAGCACCTGCGGGTGCATGCCGTCGACGCCGATCGTCTGCGGCACCTGACGGTGATCGAGGAGGCGCACCGACTGCTGCGGCGTACCGGCGCCGGCGGCGCGGTCGACCAGGCGGTCGAGATGCTCGCCGAGATCCGCGCGTACGGGGAGGGGCTGGTCATCGCCGAGCAGATCCCGGACAAGCTCATCGCCGACGTCATCAAGAACACGGCCGTGAAGATCGTGCACCGACTGCCGGCACGCGACGATCGGGACACCGTCGGGGCCACGATGAACCTGTCGCCGCGCCAGTCCGAGTACCTGGTCGCCCTGCGGCCGGGCACCGCCGCCGTCTTCACGGACGGCATGGACGCGCCGGTGCTGGCCCGGATGCCCGACGGCACCGGGCGGGAACGGCGTGCGCCCGAGCCGCCCGCGTCAGCGGCGCTGCTGGCCACGGCCGTCGACCCGGCCGCCGGGCCGCCCGCGTCCCTGGAGGAACTGGTCCGGGCGCGCCGACTGGCGACCGCCGATCCACGGTTGGCCCTGTGGGCCGAACTGACGGTGGTCGGGCACCTCGTCGGTCACCCACAGCTGCCGCCCGGCGCGGACCTCCTCCGTGCGCTGCGCGCGCACGACCGGAGCCACCTGCGGCTGTGCCTGGCCGAGGCGGTGGACGCCGCGGTGGCCAGCAGGTCGGTGCTGTTCGCGCGCACGATCGGGCCGGCCCGACTCGCCGCGCACGTGCTCGCCGCCCTGCTCGCGGGGCTCGACGGCGGGCCGCCGTGCCCGCCGGACGAGCCCGGCTGGCTGGCACCGGCGTACCGGTGGGTCCGGGTACTGCGTGACCTGCACCTGCTCGCGGCCGCGCGGCCCGAGGCCGGCCGGCACCCTTCCAGCGCGCGGTGGGAGCGGTGGCTGGGCGCGCCGGTGCCCGGACGCACCGTCGGCGAGCAGCTCCGCCTGACCCGCGCCCGCCTGGTCGCGACGTACCCCGAGACGACGCCACGGCGGTTGCTGCTCGGCGTGTGCACCCCCTCCGCCCTGGAGGACGCCGTCGGCGCACGGTTCGACGACCCGGACTGGGCCGCGCGGGCCGGGAGCGCGCTGCACGCCTGGCCGGACGCCGGCTGGCTGCGGGCGTACGTGGATCCCGCCACGGCGACCGACAAAACCGACTTCCGACCCCACACCAGAGGAGGCATGATGCCGATCGACCGGGAGAACGACACGACACCGGAGCACGGTGACACCGGAGGCGACAGCCCCGCACGGGGCGACACCGCGCGCGCCTTCGTCGCGGAGGTCCTCACGACCCGGCACGGACTGAATTTGGAGCGGTGGTTCGACCGCGAGGTGTTCGGCTCCGTGCCACGGGAACCGGTCGCCGAGCGGGCTGCCGACCGCGCCCCGGTCCGGCGCGACGAGAGCGTCGAGGCCCCCGCCCGTGGCGCCGGTGAGGCGACGGACGACCGGCGCGCCGCGCGGACCGAGACGTCGTCCGCGGCGCCCGACGCTCGGCCCGCCGAGGCCCGTGCGGGTGCGGTGGCCGACGCGCCGCCGCCGGGCGGGCCGCCACCGGACGGATCCGACGTCGCCGGCCGCGACGGCCCGGCTTGGAAGACCCGGCAGGAGTACCGCGAGCAGGTGGCGCCGTTGCCGGTGCGGGGGTACGACCGGGAGAGCTTCCTCGAGAAGTTCACCGAGGTCAAGCCGCCGGAACCGGGCGGCCCCGAGGAACCGGCTGCCGGTGCGGGTCACCGTGTGCTGTGTTTCCCGGAGCAGGACGGGTTCGTCGTCCGCGACAGGGAGGCCGTCAAGGAGAACCGGACGCTACAGCCCGGCGAGGTGATGATCCGGCAGGGCGGCGAGGGCCACGAGAACGACGACGGCACCATCTCCGGTGGACGCTACGCCAGCCCGGAGGGGACCCCGGAGCAGGCGCGGTCGTTGCCGCCGCTCCCGGCGGAGGTGTCCCCGTTCGGGGCCGACGTGGCCAGAGAGGACCGTCAGTACCGGGTCCTGAAACCGTACGACGTGGAGGCCGGTCCGGCGGCGAACGCGTTCGGCCGCGACGGAGGCGGCACCCAGTACCTGCTGCCCCACTCCATCCGGGAACTGCTCGACGAGGGCGTGATCGAACGAATCGGCCCCGAGCCGATGACCGGACTGATCGACGACGTGCGTGCCGCTCAGCAGGACGGACCAGCGGAGCCCGGGAGGACGTCATGACCCAGCCACCGGCCGCACCCGGCCCGGACCACACCTCCACCGCCGTACCGCCGCCCCGCCCGGCGGCCGTCCCATTCTGGCGCAGGCGATTCGCGCCGGACGCTGTCACGGCAGCCGACGACACCACAACCGACGACCTGCGTTGGGGCCGTTACTGGATCGCCGCCGCCGTCGTGGCCGCCGTGGTACTGGGCTTCACTCTCAGCGGCCCCGTGGTGGTCCTGGCCTTCCCGCTCGCCGTGCTCGCCGGCACCATGGCGCTCGTCGTCGGCGTCGGCGGGGTGCCGGGTACCGTCTGGGCACTCCCGCTCGTACCTCTGGCGCTGCTCCTTGTGAGCAGCCGCACCTTCGACGGGGACTGGGGGCAGCCGTCCGGGATCGTCGCGGTCGTCGTGCTGGCGCTGGTCGAGACGTACGCGGTGCTCGTCAGCCGCCGCGGCAGGCGGGACCTGGCCGAGCGGGCCGCCCGGGGCGAGGCGGTGACCGGACGGCTCGCCGCCCGCTCGTCACGGCGGGCACTCGACGTGCGACTGGTCGGCTACACCTGTCTGCTGCTCGGCGGCGACCCCGACCTGATCGTCCTGGCCCTGATCGCGAGCGTCTTCGCACTGCTGCGCCGCCGGAGGTGGACCTCCGCGGTCGCTGTCGCCGCCTGTGGCGTGAGTGTTTTCGTCGGGGTGCGGGACGTCAGCCTGATGGGAGTGACGTTGGCCGACACCGCTCGTCCCTTCGTGCTGGCGGCGCTGACGGTGCACTGGACGCACGCACTGTTCCATCCCGCCTGGCGCTACGGGAAACTGGCGGCCGCCGTGGACGCGGTACGAGCCGTCGACGAGTTGCGGCGGCGCGCCGCGCCACCTGCCGCGGCGCGGCCATCCGGTGACAGCGGAACGGGGTGGCACACCGCGACGCCGCACCACCCGGTGCCGCCGCAAGCCGGCCCGCCCGTCCCGTCCGCGTGGCCGCCGGCCGACGGTCCCCCGGTGGCCTTCGATCCGCCGGTTCCGCCCGCCGGCCCCGGCCCGTTCCCGCCTCCTCAGGGGCCGTCCGCCCCCTGGGGCCCGGCGGCGGGCACCTGACGGCTCCGGCGCGGGCCGGCCGTCCACGGGTCAGCCGGCCGTCACCACCTGGTTCGCCGGCTGCGGGGCCGGTGCCTCGGCCGGGGCCCGCCCGCCGTCGGCGGGGGCGGTCGCCGCCGCGTCGTCGCCGCCCTCCGGGGCCGCGTCGGCGGCGCGTTCCACCGCCGCCGGCGCCGGTCGGCCCGGCCTCGGCCGGGCCGCGACCTGCGGGTACTCCGCGGTCTCCGCGCCGCCCGTGGCGGCCGCCATGACCGCCGCCGCGGCCAGATCGGCCACCCGCTTCGCCTCCCGCTTCACCCGGGCGCGGACCTCCTTGGCGTGCTGCTCGGCGGAGTCCGCGGCCCGGCGTGCCTCGTCGAGGCGGCGCAGCTCGTCGGTCAGCTCCTGCCGGGTCTCGGCCAGGCGCTGCTGCACCTCGGCGAACTCGTGCTCGACGGCTGCGCTCTCCTGCCGCGCCTGGGCCAGCTGCTGCTGCGCGGCGTCCAGCTCGGCCTGCATCCGGGCCAGCGCCTCCCGCCGGTCCCGGATGCCCTGCTGCGTCGCGGCGAGCTGCTGCTGGTGGGTCGCGGCCTGCTCGTCGACGTGCTGGCGCACCTTGGCCGCGTACTGCTGGGCCTCCGCGATCAGCGTCGCGATCTCCTGCTCGGCCGCCGTACGCTGGGCGCCGAGCTCCCGCTCGGCGGACGCGAGCTGCTCGGCGATCTCCTGCTCGGCGGCGGCCCGCCGCTCGTTGATCTCCCGTTCCACGCCGGCCTGCCACTGGCCCAGCTCCTGCTGGGTCTTCGCGCGCGCCGCCTGCACCTCCTGCTGGATCTGGGTGCGGGCCGAGGCCAGGAACGCCTCGGACTCGACGCGGGCCTGCTCGACCTGCTGGGCGGTCTGCTCGTCGATCCGCTTCGCCTCCTGCAGCGCGTGGTCGTGGGCCGCCTCGCCCGCCGCCCGCAGCCGCTCCGCCGCCTCCCGGATCCTGGCGAGCTCGGCCTGGGCGTTGGCGCGGCGTTCCTCGTGTTCCCTGTCGTGCTCGTCGCGTCGCGCGGCCGCCTCCTCCGCCAGCTCGCGCAGCGTCGTGGTGGCCTGCTCGCGGGCCTCGGTGAGCACCCGCTCGGCCTCGGCCTCGAGTTCGGCGGCCCGCTGCCCGGCGGCGTCGGTGATGGCCCCGGCCTGCTTCTCGGCCAGGGCCAGGATCTGGTCGACCATCGGACCGAGGTCGCGGAAGGACGCCCGGTCCGGCTGCGCCGGCCGGTCCCGCAGCTCGGTCATCTCCGCCCGCAGCCGGTGCGTCTCGACGGTCAGCTCGCGGAGCTGGGCCGAGGCCCGGTCCCGCTCTGCGGCCAGCGCCGACCGTTCGCCGTCGACCTGCTCGACGTAGCGGTCCACCTGCCGCTTGTCGTAGCCGCGCAGCGCGAGGTCGAAGCTCGGCCGCGAGGCCGCGTCCTCGCGTGCCGCGAACGGGTCGTCGCCGTGGGACATGCATCCTCCTCCGTAGGATCGCGAGCGCCGCGCCGGCGGGGAGATCCGCCCCCACGGGCCGTGCTGTGGCGCCACGCTACCGTCGCGGTCGCACGCCCCCGCGAAAAGGGTGACCCCACGCGACGGCCCCGCGGAACCGGGTGGTCCGCGGGGCCGCCGTCGCCCTGGTGGGGGCTATCGCCAGGTGATGTCCGACGCCGAGTAGAGGCAGTTGGTGCCGTCGGCGCCCTCGCCGATCTCGCTCGGCTCGCTGCCCTTCGGCACGCCCTTGTACTTCACGCAGATCCGGGTCGTGCGGTTCGGGTCGTTGAGGATGGTGATCCGGCTGAACCGGGCGGTGTCGCCCCAGTTCGTGTTGATGCCGGCCAGCATCCTCGTGGAGGTCGCGGTGACGTTGTCCATCACCACGTGCCGCTGGTACGAGGTGGAGCAGTTGCCGCAGGCCCGGTAGAGCTTGCCGGAGCTCTCCACCCGGAAGTTGCGGATGTACACGGTGCCCGCGCCGTTGTGCTGGAACACCTTGTCGCTGGCGGAGCGCGCCCCGCCACCGTCCACCGTGTACGTGGTGCCGCCCCGGAAGGTCGCGGCGTCCTCGCCGACGTCCTCCCACCAGACGTTGATCAGCGTGCAGTTGCCCTCGCAGTGCACCCCGTCGCCGGCGGGGGCGCCGATGATCACGTTGCGCAGGGTGGCCCCCGGGGCGAGCACGAACATCGGGTCCTGGCTCTCGCCCTGCCCGCCGTCGCCGATGCCGTAGTACCGCTTGAGCCCGCCGTCGAGGCTGACCGGGACGTCGATGGTGGCGTCGACCTTGACGTTGGCCGTCGGCGTGGGCCAGTTCGTCGGCGGCGGCGTGGTGGGCGGCGGCGTGCTGGGCGGGGGCGTGCTGGGCGGGGGAGTGGTCGGCGGCGCGGTGGTCGACGGCGGCGTGGTCGGGGTGGACCCGCCGGAGGTGTCCACCGCCACGTCGTCGAAGCTGGCGCTGGCGTACGAGGTGACCAGCCCGATGCGGCCGGCGGAGGCCAGGCCGCTGGTGCCGGAGCCGACCTGCGTGCCGTTGACGAAGCCCCGGACGGTGCTGCTGGCGGTCTCGATGCGCAGCGTGTACCAGCTGCCGGCGGCGGCCCCCACGGAGGCCGAGCCGAGCGAGGTGATCTGGCTGCCGTTGACCGCCTGCAACTCGGCCCGGCCGGAGCCGAGCAGGGCCAGCCGGTACATCTTGGTGCTGCTGGCCGAACGGGCGGCCAGGCCCACCAGGCCGCTCGACGAGCCGAACGACAGCGGCTTGACCCGCGCCCGGACCTGGTAGTCGGTCCAGCTCGTCTGGCCGGCGAACTGCCGGGTCAGCTCGCTGCCCGCGTTGGACTGCTGGAACACGCCGGAGCCGTCGGTGACCACCGACCAGGTGCCGCCGGACTTCGACCATCCGCTGGCGTCGCCGTCGTTGAAGTCGTCCGAGAAGACGGCGGCGGCGGAGGCCGACGAGCCCATGCCGGCGGCCAGCACGGCGGCGGTCGCCCCGGCGGTGAAGGCCGCCGCCAGGGCCCGTCGGTGAGTGCGTCTGAGGTGCACGATGTTCTTCTCCCTGCAGGGGGTTGGTGTGGCGGTCCGCGGTCCGTGGCCCGAGGGAAGGGCCGGGACGGTACGTGGTGCGACCGGGGCCGGTACCCGCCGGCCCGCGCGTCGGACGTCCGGATCCGGCGAGGCTCGACGGGGAGGTCAGCTGCCTGGAAAGCGCTTCCCCGCGTGAGCCTCAGATTATGTTTCCGCGAAGAGAACGGTCAATGCCCCGGCACGTGCAGGTCTGTTGCAGCCCGCTCGGCCAACGCCCCGGGGGGTGGCGGTCGGCCCGACCGCCACCCCCCGGGGTCGTCTCAGGGGTTGATCCGGCCGGCGCCGGCCCCGGCGGTCACGGCCGCCTTGACGCCGCTGGGGTCGTCGAGTTGGTACGGGTAGGGAATGGGGGCGACGTCCCCGGCGCTCTCCGGCGCGCCGGAGTTGGTGAAGATGTTGTTGCGCTGGACCAGGTCGCCCGGGTCCGACTCGGCGTAGCCGACGGCGGTGGGACGGGTCACGTTCTCGAAGTGGTTGCCCTCGACCAGCACCCCGGCGCCCATCGTGGACGCCACGCCGTAGTCCGCGCCGTAGTAGTAGTTGTTGAACACGTGCACCGGGTCACCGAACCGGACGCGCGGGTGGCGCTCCTTGCTCCCGTCGAACCAGTTGTGGTGGTAGGTGACCCGCAGGTGTCCGATGTCGGCCGTGTGCCCGTCGTCGTGGCCGAGCAGCATGCTCTTGGTGTGGTTCGTGACCCGGTTCCACGAGACGGTCACGAAGTCGGAGGCCCGCTTGACGTCGACCGCGCCGTCGTAGCCGCCGTCGAACGTGTTGTGGTCGATCCAGACGTTGCGCGAGCCCTGCACGTTGATCGCGTCGTCGTCCCAGCCCCGGAAGGTGAGGTTGCGGACGATGACGTTGCTCGCGCCGCTGATGTTCAGCCCGTTGTCCAGCGTCGCGGCGCCCACGCCGAGCACGGTCTTGTTGCTGCGCACGTCGTTCATCTTGTCGGGCATGGTCAGCGACCCGGTGACCCGGATGACCAGCGGCGACGAGGACTCCAGGGCGTCGGCGAGCGCCTGGCCGTCGGAGACGGTGACGGTCTGGCCGCCGGCCCCGCCGGTGGTGCCGCCGTTCTGGGTCGCCCAGCCGACCAGGTCCCCGGCCGGCGGCAGGGTCGGCGTCGGGGTCGGCGCCGGGGTGCTCGGCGCCGGGGTGCTCGGCGGCGGGGTGGTCGGGTTGCCGGGCAGGCCGACCCGGCCGACCCCGGCCTGCGCCGTGACCACGGCCTTCATGTCGCAGGCCGTGCCCACGGTGTACGCGTACGGCGGGTTGCTCACGCTGCCGCCGGTCTGCCCGGCACCGGAGTTGACCAGGCAGTTGTTGCGCGCGACCAGCCGGCCGTCGCCGGAGGAGCCCTCCGCCAGGTGGTACGGGTCGTCGACGTTCTCGAAGTGGTTGCCCTCGACGATGACGCCGGCGTTCTCGGTCGACGCGACGCCGTAGTTGCCGGTGTTCAGGTAGTAGTTGTTGTAGACGTGCACCTGGTCGCCGAAGCGCACGCGCGGGTTGCGCTGGTTGGTGTTGTCGAAGAAGTTGTGGTGGTAGGTGACCTTCAGCCGGCCGGTGTCCTGGGCGGCGTTGCCGTCGTCGTGGCCGAGCAGCATGTTCTTGTCGGTGCCGTCGGCGTGGTTGTAGGAGACCGTCACGTACGACGAGCCGCGCTTGATGTCGACGCCGCCGTCCGCCCCGGTGGTCCAGGTGTTGTGGTCGATCCAGACGTGGTGGGTGAACATCTGCACGTTGATCGCGTCGTCCGCCCAGTTCCGGAAGTTCAGGTTCCGGATGATCACGTTGTGCACGGCGTTGGCCGGCGGCGCGGTGACCGCGTTGTCGATCGGCAGGCCGATGTTGAGGCCGCCGCCGGTGAACCCGGAGTTGGCGCCGACGCCGACGATCGTCTTGTCCGAGGTGACCTCGTGCATCGGGCCGGGCAGCGCGATCATCCCGTTGACCTGGATGACCTTCGGGCCGCTGGAGGCCGCCTCGGTGATGAACTGGCTGGCGGTCGTCACCGTGACGGTCGGACCGCCGGCGCCGCCCGTGGTGCCGTTCTGGCCCCACGCGTCGACCGAGGCCCAGCCGTCGGCCACGTTGGGGCCGGGGTTGCCCGGGTCGCCGGTCGGCGTGGGTGTCGGGCCGGTCGGCGTCGGCGTGGGTCCGCCGCCGCCCGAGCTGACCTGCACGTTGTCGAAGTCGGCGCTGGCGTAGAACGTCGCCACGCCGATCCGGCCGCTGGCGTACGCGCTGTCGGTCGCCTCGGTGCGCAGGGTGCCGTCGACGTAGCCCTTGAGCGAGCCGCCGGCGACGTCCAGCCGCAGCGTGTAGGTCGTGCCGGCGGCGACCGGCACGGACGCGGTGTCCAGCGTGGTGGAGGAGCCGCCGCTCAGCCGCTTGAGCTCGACGGTGTTGTTGCTGCGCAGCGCCAGGTAGTAGTAGCTGGTGCTGCTCTGCACCCGGGCGAGCAGCGCGACGAACCGGTTCGACCCGTTGAACGCGGTCGGCCGGACGGTCGCCTGGACCGAGTAGTCCGTCCAGCTCGACGTGCCGGCCAGCGAACGGGCGTCGCTGCTGGTGCTGCTCTGGCGCAGCGCCCGCGCGCTGTCGCCGGTCACCGACCAGCTTCCGCCGGACGCCGTCCAGCCGGACGAGTTGCCGTCGGAGAAGTCGTCGGAGAAGAGCGTGTCGGCGTAGGCCGTGGCGGCCATGCCGACGGCGAGGGTGGCCGCGAGGAGCGCGGCCCCGATCGCGGTGAGGGACCCTCGGCGATGCCTCCGCCGACGAGTGTCGGAGTTGTGCACGGGACCTCCCTGGTGGTGATCAAATGATCGACAAGCATCGATCCCTTGGGGTGTGGTGCGCCGCGGGCCGCCGGGCCGGTACCCGGCGCCGACCGGGTCCGGCGGCCCGCGCGGGCGTGGTCAGTAGGGGAGTTTGCCGGTGCCGGCACCGGCCGTGACGACGGACTTCACGGTGGCCGGCTCGGTCAGGGTGTACGGGTAGAACGTGCGCGGCTCCTGGACGGTGCCCCCCGCGTCGCCGGGCTCGCTGGTGCCGGCGAGCACGTTGTCCCGGGCGATCATCCGGCCCCGGTCCCCGGCGTAGCTGATGGACCAGGGCACCTCGACGTCCTCGAAGTAGTTGCCCTCGACCACACAGCCGGAGTCGAGCTGGCAGGCCACCCCGACGTCGGTGTTGTAGACGAAGTAGTTGTTGAACACGTGCACGGGGTCGCCGTAGCGGACCCGGGGGTTGCGCTGCGGCGTGCGGTCGAACCAGTTGTGGTGGTAGGTGACCTTCAGGTTGCCGACGTCCTGGGCGGCGTTGCGGTCGTCGTGGCCGAGCAGCATGTTCTTGGTGTGGTGGTGGGTGTGGTTCCAGGACACGGTGACGTAGCTGGACCCGCGCTTGACGTCGATCAGCCCGTCGTAGCCGTACGCCAGGTCGTTGTGGTCGATCCAGACGTGGTGCGAGAACATCTGCACGTTGATCGCGTCGTCGACGGTGTTGCGGAAGTTGAGGTTGCGCACGATGACGTTGTGCACGGCGTTCGCCGGCGGGCTGGTCGCGTCGCTGACCGACAGGCCGATGTTCAGCCCGCCGCCGGTGATGCCGGAGTTCGCGCCGACGCCGACGATCGTCTTGTCCGAGGTGACGTCGTGCATCGGACCGGGCAGCGCGATCATCCCGTCCACCCGCACGTTCAACGGGCCGGCCGTGCCGATCGCGGTGAGGAGTTCCGCGGCCGTGTCCACGGTGACGGTCGGTCCGCCCGCCCCGCCGGTGGTGCCGTTCTGGCCCAGCGCGTTGACCGAGGCGAACCCGACCGGCGGAGCGCCCGGGTCGATCGGCGGCCCGGTCGGCGGCAGGGAGGGCCCGGCGGTCGGCGTGCCGGTGGGCGGCGCCCCGGTGGCCGTGTCCACCTCGACGTCGTCGAAGGTGGCGCTGGCGTACGAGGTGGCCAGGCCGACCCGCCCGGCGGCGAACGCCCCGTCGGTGGCCTGCACCCGCAGCGTGCCGTCGACGTAGCCGCGCAACGAGCTGCCGACCGCCTCCAGCCGCAGCGTCGCCCAGCTGCCGACGGTGATCCCGGCGGGGGCGGAGCCCAGCGACACCGGGTCGCCGCCGGAGCGGCGGATCAGCTGCACCCCGCCGCTCGCGGTCACCACCAGCGCGTAGTAGCTGCTGCTGCTCTGCGCCCGGGCGACCACCCCGACGTGGCGGGTCGCCCCGCCGAAGCCCGTCGGCCGGACCCGGGCCTGCACCCCGTAGTCGGTCCAGGTGCCCGCGCCGGCCAGGGCGCGGGCGTCGCTGCTGGTGCCGGACTGCCGGTAGGCGTACGAGCCGTCGGTCACGACCGACCAGCTTCCGCCGGAGCGCGACCACCCGTCGGCCGCGCCGTCGGAGAACGTGTCGCTGAACAGGGTGTCGGCGTGCGCCGACGAGGTGGTCGCGAGCACCGTGCCGACGGCCAGGGCGCCGGCGGTGAGCGCCGCGCCGAGCAGTCTCGGCGTGCGCGTCCGGGGACGGGGTGTCCGGTTCATGGTGGACCTCCTGGTGGTGGGGTGGGCACCGGTGGGCCGCCGCGCTGAGCGCCGGACGCGGCGGTCCACCGGCCGTCCGGCCGCCGCGCGGGACGGCGCGGCGGCCGGCGTCCTACAGGGGCAGCCGGTCCGCGCCGGCCAGCGCCCCCACGACCACCGGCACCGCGGGTGCCGGCAGCACGGGGCCGCGTCGGAGGGTCGGCGTCCAGCCGGCGTCCGGGGCCAGGTCCGGCTCGTGCACCGCGTTGTACGCGCCCACCAGGTCGACCGGGCGGGCCCGGTCCCCGGCGGCGCGGACCCAGTTGCCCCGGGTGGTGACGGCGGTGCCGCCCCAGTCGTAGAGCAGGTCCTCGGCCACGACGCCGGCCCCGAGGCTGAAGAAGTTGTTCTCGGCGACCACGGCGGACTGCACCCCGACGCCGATCGCGTACTCGAACCCGTCGCCGGCCAGCCGGTAGTGGTTGTTCCACACGTCGACCTGGCCGAAGCGCACCCGGGGCAGCCGCTGGAGCACCCCGTCGAAGAGGTTGTGGTGCAGGCTCACCTTCAGCCGCCCGACGTCCGGGCCGACGGTGTTGGACGAGCCGATCAGCATGACCTTGTCCCGCCCGACGAACCGGTTGTACGAGACGGTCACCAGGCTCGCGGTGTGCGTGACGTCCACCGACCCGTCGTGCACCTGGTACGGCCGGCCGAGGTGCACCGGCTGGCCGCTGTCCGGGTTGTCGCCGTCGGTGAAGGTGTTGTGGTCGATCCACACGTGCTCGCTGCGGCGCACCGAGATCTGGTCGTACTGGGAGTTCCAGTTGCCGGCGGCGCCGTCGGTGGGGGACCAGGCGGGGAAGCAGTCCCGGGCGTCGTCGAAGGTCAGGTTCCGCACGATCGTGTTGTGCGCGCCGTCGAGCATCAGCGTCAGGCCGGTCAGCCGGGCGCCGCGCAGGCCGACGAGGGTGGTGTTCGGGCCGACGTTGATCTGGGTCTGCCGGGTCTGGTTCGTCACCGAGCGCACCCGCGCCGCCTCCAGCGGCCCGCTCGGCGCCACCCGGCCCCAGACCGCCGGGTCGTACGCCGCGAGGTACGCCGGCAGCGAGTACTCCGGGTCGGCGAGGTCGGCGCAGTCGAGCGTGCTGCCGTCGGGACCCTCGAAGCCGTCGACCACGCCGCTGACGTAGATGATCTTCGGGGTGGCGTTGCCCCGGTTGGTGGCGTTGTCGCCGCCGAGGGCCGCGACCAGCTCGGCCCGGCTGGAGACCACGTGCACCTGCTCCGGCGTCGCCGCCGCGCCGCCGGTGGTGCCGGTCCCCTCAGCCGCCCAGCCGTCCCCGGCCGGCAACGCCTGCCGCCCGAGGTGCCGGGCGGCCCAGGAGAGCCCGCCGGTCGTGGCGGCCGCGCCGCCCGGAGCCGGAGCGGCCCCGCCGTCCGGGGTCGGGGCCGCCGCCGCGCTCCCGGATGTCGCCGCGAGCGCGACGGCGATCGTCGCCGCGCCCAGTGTCTGCTTCCACATCTATCGGACCACCTGTTCGTCGCCTGTTCGATATGGGGCAACGGTAGGTTTCGCGATTTATGCGAGTCAATGACAAACGTGTGCAGAAGTGTTGCAATTGATCAGATCGGCCGGTATCGTCCCGACCGCCCCGGGTCGGGATGACGCCGCTATATCCGATATGGACCCGCGTCACGCGGGCGGTTCAGTTGCAGTGCGTTGCGGTCCCTCCTGCCCGGTGAGGTCCGTGCGGTGCGGCGCCACCGCCCACGGCACCGCCAGCTCCGACAGCAGCGCCCCCTCCTCGGCCGCCCGGCGCAGCAGCCGGTTGATCCCGCGCACGGTCAGCACCCGCTGCGGGCCGTCGCCCGTGGCGGTGACGAGGTCGCCGCCCAGTGGCGCCGGCTCGGGCGCGGTCGTGACCGCCTCCAGCACCGCGGTGAACCCGGCGGTCCGCGCCAGGGGCGCGATCAGCGGCACCGCCGGGTCGGCCCGGTGGTCGAGGAGGTTCTCCAGCAGCCCGCGCCGGCCCGGCACCTCGCGCGCGCCGGCGTCGCCGGGCAGCAGCAACCGGTCGGTCGGGTACTCCAGCACGGCCCGGCCGGCGGTGCCGGACACGATCACCTCCCCCGCGACGAAGTCCTCCCCGGCCAGGGTCACCGCCGCGACGATCGGCGGTCCCGAGCGGGACGACACCCGCAGGGTCGCGGTGTCGTCCACCTCGATCGGCCGGACCCGGTAGCGCTCCACCTCGATCCGCGCGGGCACCACCGGCCCGTCCCCGGCGGCCTCGGCGACCGCCAGGCACTGCATGACCGCGTGCGCCAGCGGGTTGGCCAGGGCGCCGTCCAGCACCGGCCGGCCGTGCAGCGTCCGCCGCCCGGCCCACGGCGCCCGCGCGTAGTAGGCGTCGGAGCGCTGCCACGCCGCCACCGTCGCGATGCCGGTGACGGTCCCGAGCCGCCCGGCCCGCACCGCGTCGGTCAGCTCCGTCAGCGCCGCCGAGCCGAGCGCCTGGAAGCCCACCTGGCACGCCCGGCCCGTCGCGGCGAGGGCGTCGGCCAGCTCCCGGTGCTCGGCGGTGGACAGCACCGGGGGTTTCTCCAGCAGCAGGTCGGCGCCCGCGGCGAGCACGTCCAGGGCGATCGGCAGGTGGGTGTGCGGCGGCGTGCAGACCACCACCACGTCCGGCCGGGCCGCCCGCAGCATCTCCCGGTGGTCGGTGTGCACCAGGGTGCCGTCCGGCACCGGCGCCGCCGGGTCGTCCTCGACCGGGCGTACGTCGACCAGGGCGACCAGCCGCAGTCGCCCGGCGGCGTGCAGCGGGGCGACGACCCGCCGGTGCCAGCGCCCGTGCCCGTTGGCCCCGACGACCGCGACCCTCGGCACGGCCCCGGCCCCTCCCGGTGTCGCCCCCGCGGCGGCGGCCGTCACCGGGCGCCCGCCAGCGTCGCGGCCACGCCGTGCCGTTGCAGGGCGGTCAACCACCCGGTCACCTCGGCGCGTACGTCGTCGTCCTCGGCCACCTCGGCGGGGAAGACCTCGCGCAGCGCGAACACCGCGTCCACGGCCCCCGCCGGGGTCCCGGGGCCGGCGGCGAGCGCCGCGCGGATCTCCTCGGCGAGCGGATCGGCCAGCGGCAGGAGGCTGCCGTCGTCGGCGTGGCCCTGCGCGAAGCGCAGCCAGGCGGCCACCACCAGCGTGGCCCAGTGCGCCGACCGTCCCCCGGCCCGCAGGTCGGCGATGGTGTGCAGGATCCGCTGCGGCAGCTTCTGCGAGCCGTCCATCGCCACCTGGAGGGTGCGGTGGTGGATCGCCGGGTTGGCGAAGCGGGTCAGCACCTCCTCGCCGTACGCGACGACCGAGACGCCCTCGGGCGGGTCGAAGCTGGCCGCCACGTCCTCGGCGACCAGGTGACGCAGCACCGTGGTCAGGTGCGGCAGGGTCAGCGCGTCGGCGATGGTCTCCCGGCCGGCCAGCGCGCCCAGGTAGGCGGCGGCCGAGTGCACGCCGTTGAGGGCGCGCAGCTTCAGCCGTTCCCAGGGCCCCGCGTCGGCGGTGAGCACCGCGCCGGCCCGCTCCCAGGCCGGTCGGCCGCCCGGGAAGTCGTCCTCGATCACCCACTGCCGGTACGGCTCGGCGACCACCGCCGCCAGGTCGGCCACCCCCAGGGCCCGCTCGGCGTCGGCGAGGGTCTGCGCCGTGCTGGCCGGCACGATCCGGTCGACCATGGTGCCGGGGAAGCTGACGCACTCCCGCACCCAGCCGGCCAGCGGCTCCGGCACCCCCGCGTACGCCACCGACTGCTCGACCAGGCCGCGCAGCCGGCGGCCGTTCGCGGGCAGGTTGTCGCAGCTGACCAGGGCCAGCGGCGGGCCCTGCGCGGCGGCGCGGGCGAGCAGCCCGCGCAGCAGCAGGCCCGGGACGGTGACCGGCGCCCGGTCGGTGCGCAGGTCGGCGGCGACCTCCGGGTCCGGCCGCAGCCGACCGGTCACCGGGTCCAGCTGGTACGCCTTCTCCGTCACGGTGAGGGTGACCACCCGGATCGCCGGGTCGGCCAGCAGCGCCACCACGGCGGCCGGGTCGCCCGCGGCGTGCCGCGTCCCGGCCAGCGCGCCGACGACCCGGGTGTGGCACCCCTCGGCGCTGGTGCTGGTGACGCTGAACAGGTTGTCCTGCGCGGCCAGGGTCGTCAGCACGTCGGGGTTGCGTGGCGCCACGCCGACGATGCCCCAGTCGCCCCCGGCCCGCGCCATCGCCTCCTCGGTGTACACCGCCTGGTGGGCGCGGTGGAACGCGCCCAGCCCGAGGTGGACGATCCCCGCCGGCACGCTGCCCGGGCGCAGCAGCGGGCGGCTGTCCGTCGGCAGCTGGCGCAGCGTCCCGAGACCGAGCCGGGCGGCGCCGACGCTCACCGCCACACCGGCCCGTCCGGGAAGCGGAACTCGGCGATCGACTCCGGCTTCATCGTGGAGCTGTAGCCGGGCGCCTGCGGCAGCAGGTAGCGCCCCTCGCGGGTGCGCACCGGGTCGACGAAGTGCTCGTGCAGGTGGTCGACGTACTCCACCATCCGACCGTCGAGGCTGGTGCCGACCCGCAGGTAGTCGAAGACCGCCAGGTGCTGGACGTACTCGCACAGGCCCACGCCGCCGGAGTGCGGGCAGATCGGCACCCCGAACTTCGCCGCCATCAGGATCTCGGCGAGGACCTCGTTGACGCCGCCGACCCGGCAGGCGTCGATCTGCATCACGCCGATCGCCTCGGCCTGGAGCAGCTGCTTGAAGATGACCCGGTTCGCGGCCACCTCACCGGTGGCGACCCGGCACCGGCCGTCGGTCAGCCCGGTCACCGCCCGCGCGATCCGGGCGTGCCCGAGGATGTCGTCGGCGTGCGTCGGCTCCTCGATCCAGTACGGGTCCACCTCCGCCAGCGCGGCCATGTTGGTGATCGCCTCGTCGACGTCCCAGACCTGGTTGGCGTCCATCATCAGCAGCGCGTCCGGCCCGATCTCCTCCCGGATGATCCGCGCCCGCCGCAGGTCGTCGGCGGGCGGCCCGCCGACCTTCATCTTCATCGCCCGCCACCCGTCGGCGTACGCCTGCCGGGTCAGCGCCCGGACCTTGTCGTCGGGGTAGCCCAGCCACCCCACCGAGGTGGTGTACGACGGGAACCCGTCGCGCTCCAGCCCGGCGCGGCGCTCGTCCAGCCCGATGAGCCCCTTGTCGAGGATGGCCGCCGCCTCGTCCGGGGTGAGGGCGTCGGTGATGTGGTGGAAGTCGATGCTGGCCACCAGTTCCTCGGTGGGCAGCTCGGCGAGCAGTTGCCACATCGGCTTGCCGGCCAGCTTGGCCCGCAGGTCCCAGACCGCGTTGACCAGCGCGCCGGTGGCCATGTGGATGACCCCCTTCTCCGGGCCCAGCCAGCGCAGCTGCACGTCGGCGCTGAGCGAGCGCCAGAACGCCACCGGGTCGGCGAAGATCTCCTCGACGGTGCGGCCCCGCACGTGGTGGGCGAGGGCCTGGATCGCCGCGCAGGTCAGCTCGTTGCCGCGACCGTTGGTGAAGGTGAACCCGGCCCCGGTGACGCCGGCGTCGGTGCGCAGCTCGACGTAGCTGGCCGAGTAGTCGCCCCGGTTGATCGCGTCCGATCCGTCGCCGGCGGCGGCGGTCGGGAACCGCACGTCGTGCACGTCGACGGCGGTGACGGTGACACTCACAGGACATTCTCTCCGATCTTGAAGACCTTCTTCGGCAGCCGGTACGCCAGGTCGACGATGGTCTCGGCGGCCTCGTCCTCGCCGAGGCGGTGCTCGGTGACCAGCCGGGCCAGGTAGGCGGCGTCGACCCGACGGGCCACGTCGTGGCGTACCGGGATGGAGCAGAACGCGCGGGTGTCGTCGACGAACCCGGCGGTGTTGTAGAAGCCCGCGGACTCGGTGACCGACTCGCGGAAGCGGCGCAGCACCTCCGGCGAGTCCAGGAACCACCACGGCGCACCGAGGTACAGGGCGGCGTACCCGCCCGCCAGCGGCGCGAGTTCCCGGCTGAAGGTGTACTCGTCGAGGGTGTAGAGCACCACCCGCAGCCGCGGGTCGTTGCCGTACGCGTCCAGCAGCGGGGTCAGCGCGTGCAGGTACTCGGTGGCCTGCGGCAGGTCGCCGCCGACGTCGCGGCCGTGGCGCGCGTACAGCCAGCGGTTGTGGTTGCGCACCGCGCCGGGGTGCAGCTGCATGACGAGGCCGTCGTCCAGCGACATCCGGGCGAACTCCAGCAGCATGTGCGCCCGGAACGTCTCCGCGTCGGCCGCGTCGGCGACCCCGCGCAGGCCCTTGTCGTAGAGGCGCGCCGCCTCGTCCGCGCCCAGTGCGAGCGTGCGCGCGGTCGGGTGGCCGTGGTCGGTGCAGGTGGCGCCGGCCGCGATGAAGGCCGCCCGCCGCCCGCGCAGCGCCGCCAGGTAGCCGGCGTACGTGCCGGTGTCCTCGCCGGTGATCTCGCCGAGCCGCGCGACGTTGTCCGCCCAGCCGTCGAACTCCATGTCGGCGACGTTGTCCGGCCGGAACGTGGTGATCACCCGGCCGCCCGGCCCGCCCCAGCCGTCGGCGGCGAGCTTGGCGTGCTGCCCGAGGTCGTCCAGGGGCGACTCGGTGGTGGCGAGCACCTCGATGCCGAACCGCTCGAACAGCGCCCGGGGCCGGAACTCCGGCTCGGCGAGCCGGGCCGCGAGCTCGTCGTAGACGGCGTCGGCGGTGGCCGGGGAGAGCGGGGTGTGCACCCCGAACACGTCGCGGAAGGTCTGCTCCAGCCAGAGCCGGGACGGGGTGCCCCGGAACAGGTGCCAGTGCGCGGCGAAGCGTCGCCAGATGGTGCGCCCGTCGGGCTCCGTGGGGCTGCCGTCGACGGTGGGCACGCCCAGGTCGGCCGGGGGGACGCCCTGGCTGAGCAGCATCCGGGTGAGGTAGTGGTCGGGCACGATGAGCAGCCGCGCCGGGTCCGGGAAGGGGCGGTCCTCGGCCAGGATCGCCGGGTCGACGTGCCCGTGCGGGGAGATGATCGGCTGGGGCGCGGCCAGCGCGTACAGCCGACGGGCCACCGCGCGTTGCGCGGGGTCGGCGGGGAAGAGCAGGTCGGTCGTGGGCACGGGTGGGGCTCCTCGGAGGGTGTTCGTGGCTCAGGAGAGGTCGAGCAGGTCGGCGACCCGGACCGGGGCACCGGTGGTGAAGGACCGGTTCGCGGCCAGCCCGGTGAGCAGGGCGAGGGCGCCGTCGCGGGCGGTCGCCGCCCGCCCCATCGGGTCCGGCTCGCCGCCGATCAGGACCCGGGCCATCCGGGCGTCGGCGCCGCCGTGCCCGGAGCGGGTGTGCCCGGTCACGGGTACGACCTGCGGCGGCGCCCAGAACGGCCGCAGGGTCAGCGTGGCGGAGCCGGCCTCGGCGGCGGCCTCGTCACCGTGCAGCGCCGCGCCCTTCAGCGCACCGGCGGACGCCGGGCTGACGTGGTCGCTCTCCACGACCTCCAGCTCCAGCCGGCCCCGGCTGCCGTTGACCATCACCCGGTAGCCCTCGTAGGGGGCGTACGCGGTGAGGTGGTAGGTCATCGTCGCGCCGGTGGAGTAGCGGGCCAGCACCGCCATGTCGTCCTCGATGTCCACGCCCGGGGCGAAGACGTTGCGGTCGCGCTGGTAGCCGTCCTCGGCCTCGGCGTCGAGGTAGAGCTCGCGCAGTTTCGGGTGCGCGTCGAGCCGCAGCGCGAACGGGTCGTCGGCGGCGGCGGGGGAGCCGTGCGCCCGGTCGTAGTCGCGGGCGTAGCCGTGCCGGCGGCCGGCCTCGCCGTAGAAGAAGAGCCGGCCGGTGGCGTACACCTCGACGGGGGTGGCGTCCAGCCACCAGTTGACCAGGTCGAAGTGGTGCCCGGCCTTGTGCACCATCAGCCCGCCGGAGTGCGCCTTGTCGCGGTGCCAGCGGCGGAAGTAGTCGGCGCCGTGCCGCACGTCGAGCAGCCACTCGAAGTGCACCGAGCCCACCTCGCCGACGGCGCCGTCGGCGAGCAGCTCGCGCAGCTTCTCGTGCAGGGGGTTGTAGCGGTAGTTGAACGCCACCCGCACCTGCCGGCCGGTGTCGGCGACCGCGTCGAGGATCCGCCGGCAGCCGTCCGCGTCGACGGTCATCGGCTTCTCGGTGATGACGTCGCAGCCGGCGCGCAGCGCCGTGTCGATGTGCGCGGCGTGGGTGTCGTCCACGCTGGTGACCACCAGCACGTCGACGCGCTCCTTGGCGAGCATGGCGGCCAGCTCGTCGGCCCGGTACGTCGGGACCGGGGGGTGCCCCAACTCGCCGAGCCACCGGTTGTGGGCGTCCATGCGGGCCTGGTTGACGTCGGCGAACGCGACGAGCTCGGCGGTGTCGGCGTGGTCGCGCACCAGCGCCCGGACGAACATCTCGGCCCGGGACCCGGTGCCCACGAGGGCGTGTCGGACCCGCTGACCGGTGCTGGACGACATGTCGACCGCCTCCTGTGTTGCTGCAAAGGTTTGCAGCGAAATAACCACGAGCCGCGCGGCGGCGTCAACGATCGGTGCCAAACCGGCGGCATAGATCCGTTTTGATAGGCATTTGAGCACATGGTGGGAGCGTCGCCGAAACGCATCTGTAACCATCGGGCGTTGACACCGGCACAACCGTTTGCATTAATTGGCGGCACCTGACGTGACCCCAGCCACACTGGACGAAGGGCCCTGCCGTGCCAGCCACCATCCGAGACGTCGCCCGGGCCTCCGGCGTGCACATCTCCACGGTCTCCCGCACGTTCTCGGCCCCGCACCTGGTCAACCCGGAGACCCGGGGCCGGGTGCTGGCCTGCGCCGAGGAGCTCGGCTACCGGCCCAACCGCGCCGCCCGCGCCCTGATCACCGGCCGCACCCACAACATCGGGCTGATCATCGCAGACATCGCCAACCCGTTCTTCCCGCCGCTGATCAAGGCGGCGGAGAGCCAGGCCCGCCAGCGCGACTACCACGTGTTCGTGGCCGACACCAACGAGGACCCGATCGCCGAGGAGGAGCTGGTCCACGCGTTGGCCAAGCAGGTGGACGGGGTGCTGCTGTGCAGCCCCCGGATGAGCAACAGCATGATCGAGCAGCTCAGCCGCGAAGTGCCGCTGGTGGTGATAAACCGGCAGGTCGCCGGCCTGCCGTGCGTGACCATGGACGTCGGGCAGGGCGCCCGGTCGGCCATCGAGCACCTGCTCGGCCTCGGTCACCGACGGATCGCGCTGCTCAGCGGGCCGCGTGGCTCGTGGACCAGCCGGGAGATCCGCCGGGCGGCCGGCATCGCGGCGCGGGCCGGCGGCGCCGAGTTCACCGTGCTCGGGCCCAACCAGCCCACCGAGACCGGCGGCGCGGCCCTCGCCGAGCTGGTCCGCCGCAGCGAGGCCACGGCGGTCCTCGCCTACAACGACCTGATGGCGATCGGCCTGATCGAAGGGCTCGACGCCGTCGGGATGCGCGTCCCGCAGGACGTGAGCGTCGTCGGCATCGACGACATCGCCCTGAGCCGGCTCACCCGGCCCAAGTTGACGACGGTGGCCACGCCCAACGCGGCCGCCGGCCGGACGGCCGTCGACATGCTCCTGCAACACGACACCGTCGCCGCCCGTGGCTCACGCGGCGGTCGGGGTGTCACGAGCGACGACCGTCGTACCACCGCACAGGTAATGCTCCAGACCGAATTGGTCATCCGCGACTCGACCGCCGCCGCGCCGGCGGACGGTCGGAACCGTCCCGACGCCGAGTTGGTCGTCCCGGGCCCGCATCGCCTTGCGGGCCCGGGTCGCCCGACCGCGGCCACCGGTGGCGTCGTCGCCTCCTAACGCCAAGGAGTGAGCGCACATGCACCCCGCAACGCCCCCCACCACTGGCACGCAGGCCGTGCCCGTTCACCGTACCCCCGTCCGCCGACGGCGGTTGATCCGCGGCATGCTCGCCGCGGTCGTCGCCCTGCCCCTGGTCCTCGGTGCCGCCGGCTGCGGCGGCGACGAGGAGGCCAGCAACGACCCGAACGCCCCGGTCAAGCTCTCGGTCTTCTGGTGGGGCGGTGAGGCCCGGGCGAAGCTGACCGAGGAGGCCCTCGCCCTCTACACCAAGAAGCACCCGAACGTCACCTTCGAGAAGACCTGGCAGGCCAACCAGGGCTACTTCGACAAGCTGGCCACCCTCACCGCCGGCGGCAACCCGCCGGACCTCTTCCAGATCGACGACAACTACCTGGCCGAGTACGCCTCGCGCAGCACCACCCTCGACCTGACGTCCTACAAGGACTCCGGCGACCTCGACGTGTCGAAGTTCCCCAAGAGCCTCTGGCAGTACGGCGTGGTCGACGGCAAGCTCGCCGGCGTGGCGGCGGGGGAGAACACCCAGGGCCTGGTCTACAACAAGACGCTGCTGACCAAGAACGGCCTGCCCGAGCCGACCACCGGGATGACCTGGGAGGAGCACATCGCCTGGGCGGAGCAGGTGGCGAAGAAGACCAAGGTGCCCGGCACCCAGGACCCGAGCGCCGACTACAAGGCGTTCTGGGTGTGGCTGCGCCAGCAGGGCAAGGACCTCTACAAGGGCAAGGAGCTCGGCTTCACCGCCGAGGACGTGACGAAGTGGTTCGACCTGTGGAAGGGGGCCCGGGACCGGGGCGCCACCCCGACCCCCGACGTCATCCACGAGGGCAACGCCACCGACATCACCAAGCAGCTCGTGGTCACCGGCAAGGCCGGCACCAGCTGGGTCTGGGTCAACCAGATGCCGGAGCTGAAGAAGAACACCAAGGACGAGCTGGGCGTCATCGCCTACCCCGGCGACCCGAGCGCCCAGTGGGCCCGAGCCTCCATGTACTGGTCCGTGTTCAAGGGCAGCAAGCACAAGGACGTCGCGGTCGACGTGATCAACTTCCTGGCCAACGACCCCGAGGCGGTCAAGATCCTCGGTACCGACCGGGGCCTGCCGTCGAACCTCGACCTGCGCCGCGTGGTCAGCGACGACGTCACCGACCCGGCGATGAAGCAGTCGATCCAGGTCGAGTCCGACCTGGCCCAGAAGTTCGGCGAGGCGCCGCAGGTCCCGCTCAAGGGGCACAGCAAGGTCCGCTCCGAGCTGATCAAGGCCGCCGAGAACGCCCAGTACGGCCGGATCAGCTCCGCCCAGGCGGCGGAGCAGTTCATCGCCGCCTGCAAGTCCGCCATCGCCTGACCCTGACGCTACCGAGAGGAATCGGCTCGTGGCTCTGACCACGGCGCCCGACCCGACCCGACGACGTACCGGATCCGTCCCGACCCCCGCCGGCAGGCGCGGGGCCGGGCGGGCCCGGCACGGGGACGGTCTGGCCGGCTACGTCTTCCTGTCGCCCTGGCTGCTCGGCCTGCTGGCCGTCACGGCGATACCCATGCTCCTGTCGCTCTACCTGAGCTTCACCAACTACGACATCCTCACCCCCTTCTCCGAGGTGGAGTGGGTCGGGCTCGCCAACTACGAGCGGATGTTCACCGCCGACCCGTCGTACTGGCACTCGGTGCGCGTGACGCTCACCTTCGCCCTGATCGCCGTGCCGCTGAAGCTGGCGGCCGCGCTCGGCGTGGCCCTGCTGCTCAACCGCGCCTGGCGCGGCGTCGGGCTGTTCCGCGGCCTGTTCTACCTGCCGTCGCTGCTCGGCGGCAGCGTCGCGCTGGCCATCGTCTGGGTGAACATGTTCAACCGCGAGGGCGCGTTCAACTCGCTGCTGGGCGTCTTCGGCATCGAGGGTAAGCCGTGGGTCAACGATCCGGACTGGGCGCTGGAGACCCTGATGGTGCTCGCCATCTGGCAGTTCGGCGCGCCCATGGTGATCTTCCTGGCCGGCCTCAAGCAGGTGCCCACCGAGCTCTACGAGGCGGCCTCCGTCGACGGCGCCGGCAAGTGGCGGCAGTTCGTCGCCGTCACCCTGCCGATGCTCTCGCCGGTGATCTTCTTCAACCTGGTGCTGGAGACGATCAACGGCTTCCAGGGCTTCACCGCCGCGTTCGTGCTCAGCAACGGCACCGGCGGCCCGGTCGACTCCACCCTGATGTACACGCTGAACCTCTACATCACCGGTTTCACCAACCTGGAGATGGGCTACGCCTCCGCGATGGCCTGGGTCTTCCTGCTCGCCATCGCGATCATCACCGCGATCTTCTTCAGCACCGGGCGGTTCTGGGTGCACTACTCGGACGGGGAGGACCGGTGACGGCGACGGCAACCCCGACGGCAGCCCCGGCGACGACCGGCCCGCGCGGCCCGCGCCGGGCCAGCGGCGGCGGGCAGGCCGTGCGCCTGCTCATCCTGATCGCGATCGTCGCGGTCGTGCTCTATCCGCTCTTCTGGATGATCGGTACGTCCCTGAAGAGCCAGGAGGAGATCGTCAACAACATCGGCCTGCTGCCGAACGAGTTCACCCCCGGCAACTACGCCGACGGCTGGACCAACTTCGACTTCAGCTTCGGCCGGTTCTTCCTCAACAGCGCGATGGTCAGCCTGCTGACCGTGATCGGCAACGGCGTCTCCTGCCTGCTCGCCGCGTACGCCTTCGCGCGGCTGCGGTTCCGGCTGCGCGGCGTCTGGTTCGCCGTGATGATCGGGACGCTCCTGCTGCCCGGGCACGTGCTGATCGTGCCGCAGTACATCCTGTTCCGCAGCCTGGGCCTGGTGGGCGGCGACTGGCCGTACCTGCCGCTGCTGATCCCGCAGTTCCTGGCCACCGAGGCGTTCTTCGTGTTCCTGATGGTGCAGTTCATGCGGGGCATCCCGCGCGAGCTCGACGAGGCCGCCAAGATCGACGGCGCGAACGCCTTCGGCATCTTCCGGCACGTGATCCTGCCGCTGAGCCGCCCGGCGCTGGTCACCACGGCGATCTTCTCGTTCATCTGGACCTGGAACGACTTCTTCCGCCAGCTCGTCTTCCTCTCCGACCTCGAGGACTACACGGTGCCGGTGGCGCTGACGCTGTTCATCGACTCGACGAGCCAGAGCGCCGTCGGCCCGATGTTCGCCATGTCGGTGCTGTCGCTGCTGCCGGTGTTCCTGTTCTTCGTGGCCTTCCAGCGGATGCTGGTGGAGGGCATCAACACCAGCGGACTCAAGGGATGAGGCCGCACCGCGACGACGGGCCGGACCGGGAGGACGGGCCGGCCCGCCGCGACTGGCGGGACGTGCTCACCGACGCCACCGACCTGGCCGTGCTCGGCATCGTCCTGACGCTGGCGGCGCTGCCGGTGGTCACCGCGGCGGCGGCCGTGGCCGCCGCGAGCGCGGCGGTGCACGACCGGTACACCGTCGGGTCCTGGCCCTCCGCCCGGGAGAACCTGACCCGGTACGGCCGAGCCCTGCTGCCCGGCGTCGGGGTGAGCGTGCTGACGGTCGCCGCCCTCGGGCTGCTCGCCGTGAACGTCGCCGCGCTGGCCGGCGGCCGGGTCCCCGGCGGGGCACCGATGCTCCTGGTCACCGTCGTGGTGGCCGCCGCCCTGGCCGGGTACGCCGCGCTGGTGGTGGTGGAGGTCGGCCGTCGTGGCGGCCGCGGCTGGCGGGAGGCCGCCGGCGTCGCCGCCGGCGCCTGCCGCGCCCACCCGGGCACCTGGGCCGCCGCAGGCGGGGTCGGCGCCGTCGCCGCGCTGCTCGCCGTCCTGGTCATCCCGGTCGCGCTGCCCATCCTCGCCGGGTACGTGGTCGCCGCCCTGCACGCCGTCGCGCGGCGGGCCGTGCCCGCCCCGGTGGGACAGTCGTGACGGGGGCGGACCGGCGGGCCGGTGTGACCGAGAACGATCGGCAGCTCAGCGTCGACGACGTGCCGGTGGCCCGGTACGTCGTCGACCCGGCGATCGACCCCCGGCACGGCCCCCGCCCGTACCTGCACCCGGTGCGGACCCTCGGCGGGACGGTGGTCACCGACGCGTTCCCGGCCGACCACGTCTGGCACCTCGGCGCGTCCCTGGCCGTACAGGACGTCGACGGCACCAACCTCTGGGGCGGGCGCACCTACGTCCGCGACACCGGCTACACCTGGCGCGACGACCACGGCCGGATCGCGCACACCCACTGGGAGACCCGCGACCCGCAACGGCTGGCGCACCGGTTGGAGTGGCGCGACCGGGACGCGGCGGTGCTGCTCACCGAGCGGCGGGAGCTGGCCGCGCAGCGGGCCGGCGAGCGGGCCTGGGCCCTCGACGTCGGGTACACGCTCACCGCCCCCGCCGAGCGGGACGTCACCCTGGGCAGCCCGGCGACCAACGGACGCCCGGGCGGCGCCGGCTACGGCGGCTTCTTCTGGCGGGCGGCCAGCGCGACACCCGCGCGGGTGTACACCGCCACCGCCGAGGGGGAGGACGCGGTCAACGGCAGCGCCGCGCCGTGGCTGGCCTTCGCCGGCACCGGACCGGACGGGGCCGCGTACACGCTCGTGCTGGCGGGGCTCGCGGAGGGCGACCGCTGGTTCGTCCGTACCGCGATGTACCCGGGGGTCTGCGTGGCGTTCGCCTTCGACCGGCCCAGGGTGATCGCCGCGGGCACGAGTCACACCGGGCGGCACCGGGTGGTCGTCGCCGACGGCGCGCTCGACCAGGCGACGGCGGCCGCGCTGGCAGCCGGCGGGACGGTGTGACGCGGCCCTCGCCCCCGGGATTTGACGATCTTGTCAGGCGGGCGTAACTTTCTCTCTGCCAGCGCGGAACGGACGAACAGGGTGAAAATCCTGGCCAGGCCGGAGCGCGGCGAGACCATCGGTCCGGGTGGGGTTCTCCCACCGGGGCCGGTAACGGGCGGTGCCCCGGATCCGTCGCGAGGCGGATTTGGCGAGGCGGAACCGACCGGGTAAGGTTCACGGCCGGCAGGGATCCGGGCGAGCCCGCGGGAAACCGCGGAGCGGCCGGTCTGCCGAACCTCCCGAAGACCGTCGGCGAGAGTCGACCCCATCGGGATGCCCGGAAATGGGATTGAAGTGGTGCGGATCGCTACGAAGCGGTTTGACACGGCGGAAACCAGCGGGTAACGTAGTAGAAGTGCCCGGCGCGGGAAGCGGCGGGTGCGGCGAACGAAATGCCCCGGGTCGGGGGCTCCACGGTGTGGGG
>NZ_JBHMIR010000049.1:0-32251 GCF_048060285.1 Micromonospora sp. LOL_025
CGCATCGGCCCCACGGTGTGGGAGCTGGACGGCCCGATGCCGACACTGAAGAGATCGAAAACGCTGATCATTACCGCACTTCCTGTCGCGTCGGCCGCACCCGGCGGCGTGGCTCAATTGGCGGAACCGGGCGTGAACGAGCGGGCCAGCAGCAACAGGTTCGCCGGCTTCTCGGCGAGTCGCCGCATGAAGTACGCGTACCAGTCGCGGCCGTACGGCAGGTAGACCCGCATCCGGTGCCCGCCCGACGCCAGTCGCAGTTGCTCGTTCTCGCGGATGCCGTACAGCATCTGGAACTCGAAGTCCTCGACGCTCCGCCCGCCCTGCCGCGCCAGGTGCAGGGTGTACTCGATGAGCTTCGGGTCGTGGGTGGCGACCATCGGATACCCCTGCCCCTCCATCAGGATGCGCAGGCACCGCCGGAACTCGTCGTCGACCTGGCGCCTCCTCACGAACGCCACCGAGGCGGGCTCGGCGTAGGCGCCCTTCACCAGGCGGACCCGGCTGCCCGGGTGGGCGAGCCGCCGACAGTCCTCCGCCGTGCGCCGCAGGCACGCCTGGAGGGCGACGCCGACCCACGGGAACTCCGCCCGCAGGTCGCCGAGCAGGGAGAGGGTCGCGTCGACGGTGGTGTGGTCCTCCATGTCGATGGTGACGCCTGAGCCGACGGCCGTGGCGGCGGCACAGACGTCGCGGGTGAGCCGCAGGGCGTGCCCGTACCCGTCGCCCGGCAACGACCCACCGAGCGCCGAGACCTTCAGTGAGACCTCGGAGGACGTGGCCAGGTCCGCGGCGTGCAGCGACCACAGCAGCGCGAGGTACGTGTCGCGGGTGGCCTCGGCCTGCGCGAGCGCCGTCGTCCCCTCGCCGAGGTGGTCGATCGTGACCTGGAGGCCCACCCCGGCGAGGCGGCGAGCCACGCCGACCACCTCAGGATCCTCCTCGCCCGCGACGAAGCGGTGGACGATCCCTCGGGTCAGGGACGATCGCGAGACCAGTGCGCGGATGCGGTCGTTCTCCGCGGCCAGGAGCAGGAGCTTGTTCGGCATGGAGCGCCTTTCCGGAGAGCCGAATCCCGGTGCCGTCGCCCGACGGCGGCGGGCGGGGTTGGTGCCGCCGGGAGCGCGGTGCCCGCACGCGCCCCCGGCGGATGGTTCACGGGCGGGCCGTGGGGTCCGCGTAGAGCGGGTGCCGGTCGGCGAGGTGGCGGACCCGCGCCCGCAGTTCCTCGCCGACCTCGGCCGTCGTCAACGCGGTGGCGACGATGTCGGCGACCTCGGCGAAGTCGGCGTCGTCGAAGCCCCGGGTGGCCAGCCCCGGCGTGCCGATCCGCAGTCCCGAGGTCACCATCGGCGGAAGGGGGTCGAACGGTACGGCGTTGCGGTTGACGGTGATGTCGATGCTCTGGAGCAGCCGCTCCGCCTGGAGGCCGTCCAGCTTCGCCGCGCGCAGGTCGACCAGCACCAGGTGCACGTCGGTGCCGCCGCCGACCACCCGGATGCCGACGTCGTGCGCGTCGGCGGCGCACAGGCGCCCGGCGACGATCCGCGCTCCGCGCAGGGCGCGGCGTTGCTGGTCGCGGAACTCCTCGCCGGCGGCGATGCGGAACGCCACCGCCTTGCCTGCGACGGCGTGTTCCAGCGGGCCGCCCTGCTGGCCGGGGAAGACCGCCGAGTCGAGACGCCGGGCCAGGTCGGTGTCCGCGCTGAGGATGGCGCCGCCACGCGGGCCACCGAGCGTCTTGTGGGTGGTCAGGGTGACCACGTGGGCGTGCGGCACCGGGTTGGGGTGCAGCCCGGCGGCGACCAGCCCGGCGAAGTGCGCCATGTCGACCAGCAGGTACGCGCCGACGGCGTCGGCGATGCGGCGGAACCGCGCGAAGTCCAGGGTCCTCGGGTACGCCGACCAGCCCGCCACCAGCATCTTCGGTCGGTGCTCGTGCGCCAGCCGCTCGACGGCGTCCATGTCGACGAGGAGGCTCTCGGCGTCCACCCGGTAGCCCACCGCCCGGTACAGCCGGCCCGAGAAGTTGATCCGCATGCCGTGGGTCAGGTGGCCGCCGTGCGCGAGGTCGAGGCCCAGGATGGTGTCCCCGGGGTCGAGCAGAGCCGCCATCACCGCGGTGTTGGCCTGGCTGCCGGAGTGCGGTTGCACGTTGGCGTACGCGGCGCCGAAGAGCCGCCTCGCCCGCTCGATCGCCAGGCGCTCGACGGTGTCGACGTGCTCGCAGCCGCCGTAGTACCGCCGGCCGGGGTAGCCCTCGGCGTACTTGTTGGTGAGGACCGAGCCCTGCGCCTGCAGGACCGCCCGGGGCGCGTGATTCTCCGAGGCGATCATGCCGAGGGTCCGCCGCTGCCGGTCCAGCTCGGCGGCGACCGCGTCGGCGATCTCCGGGTCGACGTCGATCAGTTCACGGTCGAGCAGGCTCATGCCGCACCCGCCGCGTCGGCGTCGGCCAGGTAGGCGCGGTACTCGTCGGCGGTCATCAGCGCCGGCGCGTCGGTCAGGCGCACCCGCACCAGCCAGCCCGCCCCGTACGGGTCGGTGCCGATCAGGTCCGGGTCGGTGACGACCGCCTCGTTGGTGGCGACGATCTCGCCGCTCACCGGCATGTACAGCTCGGCCACCGACTTGGTGGACTCCACCTCGCCGCAGACCTCGCCCGCGCTCAGGTGGGTGCCCGGCTCGGGCAGTTCGGCGTAGATGATGTCGCCGAGGGCGGCGGCGGCGAACGCGGTGATGCCCACGGCCGCCGGTTCCGCCGTGTCGTCGATCCATTCGTGGTTGCGGCTGTAGCGCAGACGCGCGGGTACGTCCATGGTCGTCACTCCTGGGGGGATGGGTCGGGGGCCGCGTCAGCGCGGACGGCGGTAGAACGGCAGCGGGGTGGTCCGCACCGGCTCGGTGGTTCCTCGGACGACGACGCCCAGCCGGGACCGGGCCTCGATCGCGTCGGCGTGGACGTGAGCCATCGCGACGGGCCGGTCGAGCGTCGGTGACAGCGCGCCGCTGGTGACCACGCCGACGGGTCGCGCCGGTACGCCGTCTGCCAGCGCGACCACCGGATGGCCGGTCCTCGGCACGCGTCGCCCGGTTCCGGTCAGTCCCACGAGGACGGTGGCGGCCCCGGCGTCCCGGCGCTCGGCCAACGCGGCCCGGCCGACGAAGTCGCCCGGCTTGGTGAAGGACACCACCCGTCCCAGGCCCGCCTCGAAGGGGGTGACGCCCCGGTGCAGCTCGCACCCGTACAGCGGCATTCCGGCCTCGATGCGCAGCGTGTCCCGGCAGGCCAGCCCGGCCGGCGTCAGCCCGTGCCCGGCGCCGGCGGCGAGCAGCGCGCGCCAGACGTCTTCCGCGTCCGAGGCGCGGAGGAAGAACTCGAACCCGTCCTCGCCGGTGTATCCGGTGCGGGCGACGATCGCCGGCCGCCCGCCGACGTCCACGGCGGTGGCGGTGTAGTAGCGGAGTCGGGTCGGCTCCGCGCCGACCACGGCCCGCACCGTGTCGGCGGCACGCGGGCCCTGCACGGCGATGATGGCCCGCTCGGCGGTGTGGTCGGCGACGGTCGCCGCGTGTCCGGCGCAGCGCAGGTGCAACGCGGCCAGCGCGGTGCGGGTGTTGACGGCGTTGGTCACCAGCAGGTACCGGTCGGCGGCGAGCCGGTAGGCGACCAGGTCGTCGAGCACGCCGCCGGTCCCGTCGCAGAGCATGGTGTAGCGGGCGCCGCCGACCGGCACCGCCGACAGGTGCCCGACCAGCGCATGGTCCAGCGCCGCCGCGGCGTGCGGCCCGGACACCTCGAGCTGCCCCATGTGGCTGAGGTCGAAGAGGCCGGCGCGTTCGCGTACCGCGCGGTGCTCCGCGGTCTCGCTGCCGTAGCGCAGCGGCACCGACCAGCCGGCGAAGCCGGTGAACCGGGCGCCGAGTTCGGCGTGCACGGCGTGCAGGGGTGGGTGGAGCAGGGTCGTCGGACTCTGATGCACGGAGGCCTCCCTCGTTCCGACGCGGTCGCGTCGTACGGTCGGTTGCCTCCCGCTCTGTCATCGACCTGAGAGCTTCACCGCCGGTTGGCGGCTTGCACCGTGGGTGAGACGACTGATCGTCTGCTTTCCAGAGTTCGCCTCACCCGAGCGGTAACGGGGCCTGAGAGTTTCTTGGGAGTTTGCTCCTTCGGCGCCCCGACGGACGGTCGGGATCTCTCCCGCGCGGGTTCGAACGGCGTCTATGTAGTTGTAGGTTGCCCGCAGACCGTAGGCGACCGGTCGAGCGGCTGTCAACGGCAACGCACCGTAGTCAGATCGTCACTTATATCGATCGTCGGCGATTTCTTTACTCGATGTGTGATGTGTGCCATTGTACTGGCCACCCACAGCGCGGCCCCAACCGATCGACGGGAATCGACGCCGCAGCCACTCCGCACCGCCACCACCTGCCGGCTACCCGGCCGGACCACGAACGCCAGGAGGCGACCCGTGAGAATCACGAGAACACGAAACCGACGCGGCTGGCCCGCCGTCCCGCTCGCACTGGTGCTGGCGCTCGGGCTGACCCCGATAACCTCCTCCGGCACCGCGCACGCGGCGCCACCGCCCAGGCCGACCGGCGCCGCCCCGAGCGACGCCGGCCTCGGCTCCGGCGCCGGTGACGCCCACGTCCGGCGGGCACCGCTGCCGCTGAGCGAGCGGGCCCCGCTTCCCTCGTCCCGTGCGGAGCTGCGCCGCGACTACGACCGGCCCGACGACGGGGGGCGGCGCAACGCCCCGTCGATGCGCGGGGCGGCCGCCGCGCCCTGCGCGGTCGGCGACTTCACGAGCCGGACCGGCAGCGCCCTGGTGCAGCAGATCAGGGCGTCCACCACCGACTGCGTGAACACCCTGTTCAGCCTCTCCGGAAGCGACGCCTCCCAGGCCTTCCGCGAGGCGCAGATGACCAGCGTGGCGTACGGGCTGCGGGACAACGCTGCCTCCTACGACGGCACCAACGCCACGGGTACCGCACAGCTCGTGCTGTACCTGCGGGCCGGGTACTACGTGCAGTGGAACCACCCCGCCACCGTGGGCTCGTACGGCCCCGGGCTGCGCACCGCCATCCGCGCCGGGCTGGACACGTTCTTCGCCAACAGCCGCTCCGGCGACGTCAACGACGTCAACGGCGAGGTGCTGGCCGAGGCGGTCACGCTCATCGACAGCGCGGAGGAGAACGCCCGCTACCTGTACGTGGTGAAGCGGCTGCTGACCGGCTACGACAGCTCGTACGACTCGTCGTCGTGGATGCTCAACGCCGTCAACAACGTCCACACCGTGCTGTTCCGGGGTCACCAGGTGCCCGAGTTCGTCAGCGCCGTCACCGCCGATCCGAGCCTGCTGGACACGCTGTACGCCTTCGCCACCGGCAACCGGGCCCTGCTCGGCACCGACCGGGGCTACCTGGTCTCCAACGCCGGCCGCGAACTGGGCCGCTTCCTCCAGCACACCGCCCTGCGGTCGAAGGTACGGCCGCTGGCCCGGGGCCTGCTCGACCTGAGCGCGATGACCGGCTCCACCGCCACCCTCTGGGTCGGCGTCGCGGAGATGACCGACTACTACGACAGGGCGAACTGCGCCTACTACGACACCTGCGACCTCCAGGCGCGCCTGGCCGCGGCGATCCTGCCGGTCACCTTCGCCTGCGGCAGCACCATCCGCGTCCGCGCCCAGCAGATGACCTCCACCCAGCTCGACTGGGCGTGCGCGAGCATGCGCAACCAGGACGCCTACTTCCACTCGGTGGCGGCGGACAAGGGTCCGGTCGCCGACGACCGCAACACGACCATCGAGGTGGTGGTCTTCGACTCCAGCGCCGACTACCAGACGTACGGCGGGCCGATGTTCGGCATCGACACGAACAACGGCGGCATGTACCTCGAAGGCGATCCGGCGGTCGCCGGGAACCAGCCGCGCTTCATCGCCTACGAGGCGGAGTGGCTGCGCCCCACCTTCGAGATCTGGAACCTCAACCACGAGTACACCCACTACCTCGACGGTCGCTTCAACCTGTACGGCGACTTCACCGACAACATCGCCACCCCCACCATCTGGTGGATCGAGGGCTTCGCCGAGTACGTGTCGTACTCGTACCGGGAGCTGACCTACGGCGCCGCGATCACCGAGGCCGGAAAGAAGACCTACCCGCTGCGTACGCTCTTCGACACCACGTACAGCCACGACACCAACCGCGTCTACCGGTGGGGCTACCTGGCGGTGCGGTACATGCTCCAGTCGCACCCTGGCGACGTCGCCACGCTGCTCGGGCACTACCGCACGGGCAACTGGAACGCCGCCCGCACGCTGTTGACCGGCACCATCGGCAGCCGCTACGACGCCGACTGGTACGCCTGGCTGGACGCCTGCTCGGCCGGCAACTGCGGCGGCGCCACCAACCCGCCCGCGAACCAGGCCCCGGTCGCGGCGTTCACGTCCACCACCACCGGGCTGAGCGCCACCTTCACCGACCAGTCCACCGACGGCGACGGCAGCATCGCCGCCCGGTCCTGGGCCTTCGGCGACGGCACCACCTCGACGGCGACCAACCCCACGAAGACCTACCGCGCCGCCGGCACGTACACGGTCACGCTCACCGTCACCGACGACAAGGGCGCCACCGCCAGGACCTCCCGGAGCGTCACCGTCACCGGCGACCCCGCCGCGCTGCCCGAGTGCACCGGCGGCGACGTGCGGACGCTGGGCCGCAACTGTCAGCGCGGCAACCTCCAGGCCACCGCGGGCAACCTGCAC
This sequence comes from Micromonospora sp. LOL_025, assembly GCF_048060285.1. Classification (NCBI taxonomy): domain Bacteria; kingdom Bacillati; phylum Actinomycetota; class Actinomycetes; order Micromonosporales; family Micromonosporaceae; genus Micromonospora; species Micromonospora sp. LOL_025. The sequence goes on from NZ_JBHMIR010000049.1 coordinate 6,774, forward strand.
TACCTCTACCTCCAAGTTCCGGCCGGCACCGCCAGCCTGACGATCACCTCGTCCGGTGGCACCGGCGACGCGGACCTCTACTACAGCCGCAGCGGTTGGGCCACCACGAGCACGTACACCCAGCGGTCGGCCACCAGCGGCAACGGTGAGACGATCACGATCAACAACCCGGCCCCCGGCTACCACTACGTGAGCCTGCACGCCAAGCAGGCGTTCAGCGGGGTCACCGTGCGGTCGCAGTACTGAGGACCCGCGCCACGCCGGACGGGTGTGGCCGCCAGCGCTCGCGCGGCGACCACACCCGCAGGTCGCGCGAGCGGCCGGGCCGGCCCGGCTCCGGGAAAGCGTCGCCGGTCACCACGTGACCGGCGACGCCGCGTGACTCTCACTCCTCGGCGGCGAGTTCGCCGAGCGTGACCGGCTGCGCCAGCGGACGGGACGCGTACCCCGCCAGGTCGGCCGCTCCGGGTGTCCGGCCCGCCTCCCGCGCCGCCAGGCAGGCGGTGGCGTAGCCGCAGACCCGCCCCTGGCACCAGCCCATCCCGGCCCGGGTCAGCAGCTTCGCGCCGCGGGCGTCGGTGGCGGACAGCTCCCGCACCGCCCGCCGGACCGCTCCGGCGGGCACCTCCTCGCACCGGCAGACGAGCGTGTCGTCGGCGCACCAGTCCGGCCAGCCGGCCGGCACGGGATGGACCGCGTGCAGCGCCGCCGCGAACCGGCGCAGCCGACGCCGGGCACGCAGCAGGCGGTCGTGCCGACGGGCCGACCAGGGCGGCGGACGGCCGAGAGAGAGCGCGGCGGCGCCCCCGGCCAACTGCCCCTCCACCAGCGCCAGGGCGGCACCGCCGACGCCGGTGACCTCACCGGCGGCGTACACCCCGGGCACCGAGGTCGTCTGGGCCGCGTCGACGGCCAGCACCAGGCTGCCGTCGGAGTCCAGCCGGGTCGCGCAGCCCAGGGCCACGGCCAACTCCACCTGCGGGGTGAACCCGAAGCCCACCGCGAGGCCGTCGCACTCCACCTCGGTGCCGGTGCCGGGCAGCACGGTGCCGCCGGGACCGACCGGGGCGACGGTCACCCCGGTCACGTGGTCGGTGCCGTGCGCGGCCACCACCGCCGTCCGGCGGTGGTAGGGCACCGTGTGCCGGAGCATCCGCCAGCCGTACCGGCCGGCCTCGGCGAGCTTGCCGGCCGCCCCGGCGACCGCACGGAGGTGGCGGGCGTACCCCGCCGGGTCGTTCGCCTCGTAGACGCCGACGACGGTGCCGCCCGCCTCGGCGAGGCCGGTCGCGACCGGCAGCAGGAACGGTCCCGTCCCCGCCACCACGATCCGCCGCGCGAAGGTCACCCCCTGGCCCTTGAGCAGGGCCTGGGCGCCGCCGGCGGTCACCACCCCGGGCAGATCCCAGCCCGGGAACGGCACGACCCGGTCGTGGGCGCCGGTGGCGACGACCAGCCGGCGCCCGTGCACCGCCCCCGACCGGGTCTGCACGGTGAACTCCGGATCGGCGCGGCCCGCCGTGGCCCGGCGGGACTCGACGAACCAGACGGCGGCGTCGGCGCGGTGGTCGACCCGGCCGAGTTGCTCGCGCAGCCGGGCGAACGTCGACCAGTCGGGGTGGCCGCTGCCGTCCGCGTCGGGCCGGTGCCGCCAGAACTGCCCGCCCGGCCGTGGCCCGGCGTCCAGCACCGCCACCCGGCAGCCCGCCCGCGCCGCCGAGGCCGCCGCGGCCAGCCCGGCCGGTCCGGCGCCGACCACCACCACGTCGTACGCGCTCACGGCCGCGGCCCGTCGTCGTCGTGGGTCTCGACCACGTCCCCGGGGCGGGCGACGACCAGGCAGGCGCGCTGTGACGACGCCCCGTTGACGCGGACCAGGCAGTCGAAGCAGATCCCGATCCCGCAGAAGATCCCCCGGGGTCGGTCACCGACCCGGGTCCGGCGCCACGAGCGGACGCCGGCGGCGATCAGCGCGGCGGCGATCGTCCGTCGCCCGTCGGTGGGGACGGGGCGGCCGTCAAAGGTGAACATCATGGCGCTCCGGGGCGAATGGTCGTAGGTCCACGTCCGGGCGGCGCCCGGTCAGCAGCGCCGCGACGGCGTGCCCGGTGGCCGGGGCGAGACCGATCCCGGCCCCCTCGTGGCCGGCGGCGTGGTAAAGGCCCGGCACCCGGGGATCGGCGCCGATCATCGGCAGGTGGTCGGGGCTGTAGGGCCGGAACCCCCGGTAGGCGCGGATCGCCGAGACCCGGCCGAGGACCGGGAAGAGCCGGACCGCTCCCGCCGCCAGCCGGCGCAGCGCCGGCAGCGGGAAGGTCGGATCGAATCCCACCCGTTCCCGGGTGGAGCCGATCAGGATCGTGCCCGCCCTCGTGCCCTCCACCACCGGCGACACCTCCAGGTCGCCCGTGCTGCGGCCGACGTTGGCGACGTAGCCGGCCGCGTACACCTTGTGCCGGACCAGTGGCGGCAGCGCCTCGGTGACGAGGATGAAGCCGCGCCGGGGCAGGATCGGCAGCTCGACGCCGGCCAGGGCGGCGACCTCGCCGGCCCAGACACCGGCGGCGTTGACCACCGCCGTGGTGTGCAGCGTTCCCCGGTCGGTCACCACACCCCGGACCGCTCCCGCGGCGTCGCGGCGCACACCGACGACCGTGGTCCCGTTCAGCACCCGCACCCGGGCGGCGCGCAGCAGGTGGGCGGCGGCCAGCATCGGCTGCACCTGCGTGTCCTGCGGATAGTGCACGCCGCCGGCGAGGTCCCGGGCCAGGTGCGGCTCGTGGTCGGGCAACGCGTCGGCGGCAACCTCGTGCGCCTCGACCCCGACCCCGCGCTGGCTCGCGGCGAACGCCCGCAGCGCGGCGTGTTCGGCCGGCGAGGCGGCCACCACCAGGCCGCCCTTGTGTTCCAGCTCGATCCGTTCCGCGCCCAGGGTCTCCCCGAGTTCCCGCCACAGGGCGACGGAGTGGCGGGCCAGCGCCAGCTCCGGCCCGGGCGGCTTGTCGGAGACGAGGATGTTGCCCTCGCCGGCGCCGGTGGTGCCGGCGGCCACCCCGCCCCGGTCGACCACGGTGACGGCCAGTCCGGCGCGGGCGGCGTAGTAGGCGCAGGCGACGCCGACCATGCCCGCCCCGATGACGACGACGTCCGGGCTGGCGGTGGTCATGAAGCGATGCGGTGCATCCACGCCTCGACGTCGTCCGCGCGGCGGGGCAGGTCGTCGGAGAGCATGCGGTACCCGTCGTCGGTGATCAGCACGTCCTCCTCGATGCGCATGCCCAGCCCGCGCAACTCGGCGGGGATGAGTTCGTCGTCCGGCTGGAAGTACAGTCCCGGTTCCACGGTCAGCACGTGACCGGCCGCGAGCCGGCCGTCCAGGTAGGTGTCGGACCGGGCGGCGGCGCAGTCGTGCACGTCCAGGCCGAGCATGTGGCCCGAGCCGCAGAGGGTCCACCGGCGGTGCAGGCCGCAGTCCTCCGCCAACGACTGCTCCGGCGTGCAGGGCAGCACCCCGAGATCCACCAGCCCGTGCACCAGCACGGTCATCGCCGCCTCGTGGAACGCCCGGAACCGCGCACCCGGTCGCAGGCACTCCAGCGCGGCGTCGTTGGCCCGCCGGCACAGCTCGTACAGGTCGCGCTGCAAGGGGCTGAACCGGCCGGAGACCGGCAGCACCCGGGTGATGTCGGCGGTGTACAGCGACCGGGTCTCCGCCCCGGCGTCGAGCAGCAGCAGGTCACCGTCGCGGACCGGCCCGTCGTTGTCGTTCCAGTGCAGGGTCGCCGCGTGTGCGCCGGCGGCCACGATGGACTGGTAGCCGACGTCGTTGCCCTCCAGCCGGGCGCGCTGCCAGAACACCCCCTCCAGATACCGCTCGGACGTACGCATCGCCATCGGCAGCGCCCGCACCACGTCCTCGAAGCCCCGGGTCGTGGTGGCCACCGCCTGCTCCAACTGGGCGATCTCCCAGGGGTCCTTGAGCAGGCGGAGTTCGGCCAGCACCGTGGCGAACTCGGCATCGCCGGCGGTGGCCCCGCCGCCGAGCAGCGCGTCGACACCCCGGTCGACGCCGCGCAGCACCCGGGTCGGCCTGTGCGCCCCGGCCAGCGCCGGCGCCAGCTCGGCGACGTGGCGGGTCGGCAGGGCGAGCCGCCGGCTGCTCTCCCCCAGCGTGGGGTGCCGGCCGGCCCACAGCTCGCCGTAGACCCGGTCCCGGAAGAACTCGCCGTCCTTGCGCCCCGAGCGTGGGCGCAGGAACAGCGTGGCGTCCCCGTCGGGTTCGATCACGAGGACGCCGTCGGAGGACTGGTCGCCGGTCAGCCAGGTGTAGGCCGAGTGGGGGCGGAAGCGGAAGTTCTGGTCGTTGGAGCGCTGCTTGTAGCCTCCGGCCGGGACCACCAGGCGCTGGCCGGCGAACAGGTCGTGCAGTCGCGCGCGCCGGGTCGCGGCCCAGCCGGCGACCTCGTCGACCGGCAGGTCGTACTGCTCGGTGTCCGCCCAGCCGGACGACATGAACTCCTCGAGCGCGGGGCTGACCGGCAGGTCGTGGCTGCCGGTACGCAGGTCGGCGCGGGTCACAGCGGCTCCTTGACGGGGATGGTGGGTGGGGGTGTGTCAGTTGGGTCGCGGCGGCGCCGCGAAGGTGACGGTGCGAACCGAGGTGTAGAAGTGCAGGGCGGCGGTGCCCTGTTCGCGCGGGCCGTAGCTGGAGGCCTTCTCGCCGCCGAACGGCGCGTGGAAGTCCACTCCGGTCGTCGGCGCGTTGACCCGGATCAGGCCGGTGTCGATCCGCCGGGCGGCGTCGAGCAGCGCTCCGACGTCGCGGCCGTGCACGGAGGTGACGAGCCCGTACCGCACGTCGTTGACCAGGTCGACGGCGCTGGCCAGGTCCGGCACGGCCAGGATCGTGGCCAACGGCCCGAAGGTCTCCTCCCTGGCCACGGGGTGTGCCGGGTCGAGCCCGTCGATCAGCACCGGCGCGACGTACCAGCCGTCGTCGGCGACGGTCGGGCCGCCCGTGCCGCCGGTGAGCAGCCGCGCCCCGCTCGCCCGCGCGGCCTCGGCGGCGTCGAGGACCCGGCTGCGCGCCGCCGCGTCGATCACCGGGCCGGCGACCACGGTCGCCTCGGCCGGATCGCCGAACCGCAACGACGCCACGGCGGCCACCAGCGCCTCGGTGAACTCCCGCGCGTCGCCCACCACGACGATCCGCCGGGTCGCGGTGCACTTCTGCCCGGCGTACCCCATCGCGGCGTTGGCCAGCAGCGCGGCGGTCTGCCCGAGGTCCGCGTCGGGCAGCACCAGGGCCGCGTTCTGGCCGCCCATCTCCGCCTGCACCGGCAGCCCGGCGCGGGCGGCAGCGACCGCGACCTGAGCGCCGACGGTCGCGGACCCGGTGAACGAGACGACGTCGCTCGCCTCGACGACCGCCCGCCCGGTCTCCGTCCCGCCCGGTACGACGTGCAGCAGCCCGTTCGGGAGCAGCCCCTCGAACAGCCCCTCGACGGCCTCGCCGCAGGCGAACGCGTCCGGGGAGGGCTTGAGCAGCACGGCGTTGCCGGTGGCGAGCGCCGGTGCGGCCTTCCACAGCGGGATGGCCAGCGGGAAGTTCCACGGCGTGACCAGCCCGGCGACGCCGCGCGGGCGGCGTTCGGTGAAGAGCAGGCCGGGCTGGTGCGCCGGGAGCGAGGGTGCCAGCACGTCACCGGTCGCGGCGTAGCAGGCCTGCGCGTAGTAGTCCAGGATGGCCGCGCCGCGGTCCACCTCGGCGCGCGCCTCGCTCGCCGGCTTGCCGACCTCGCGGACGACGAGGTCGGCGAGCGCGTCGGCCCGGTCGCGCAGCCGGTCGGCCGCCGCGCGCAGGGCCGAGGCGCGGCCGGCCGGCCCTTCCCGGCACCACCCGGCCTGTGCGGTACGCGCCCGCGCGGCCAGCGCCCGGACCTCCCCCTGGGTCGCCGCGGCCCGCTGGACGACCACGTCGCTCGGGCACTGCGGGGAACGACTCCGGATCAGCTCACTCACCACAGGAATCCCGCCGGGAAGGGGTCGTCAGGGTCGAGGAAGTGCTGGGCGGTGCCGGTCAGCCAGGCCCGCCCGGTGACGGTCGGCACGACCGCCGGGCGGCCCGCGACGGTGGTGGTGCCGACCAGCCGCCCGACGAACCGGGTGCCGAGCAGGGACTCGTTGACGAAGTCCCGGTCGAGCGGGAGCAGGCCCCGGGCGTGCAGCTGCGCCATCCGCGCCGACGTGCCGGTGCCGCAGGGCGACCGGTCGAACCAGCCCGGGTGGATCACCATGGCGTGCCGGGAGTGGCGGGCGTCCGAGCCCTCGCCGGCCAGGTAGACGTGGTGGCAGCCGGAGATCTCCGGCTGTTCGGGATGCACCGGCCGGTCGGTGGCGTCGATCGCCGCCAGGATGGCCATTCCGGCCTCCAGCAGCGGCTGCCTGCGGGCCCGGTCGAGGCTGAGCCCCAGCTCGGCGAGGTCCACCACGGCGTAGAAGTTCCCGCCGTAGGCCAGGTCGTAGCGGACCCGTCCCAGGCCGGGAACGTCCACCACGGCGTCCAGCGCGGCGGCGAAGGACGGGACGTTGCGGATCGTGACGGCGGTGGCGCGGCCGTCGGTCACCGCGACCGACGCCACCACCAGGCCGGCGGGCGTGTCGAGGCGGACGGTGGTCACCGGCTCGGTGACCTCGACCATCCCGGTCTCGACCAGCACGGTGGCCACGCCGATGGTGCCGTGGCCGCACATCGGCAGGCAGCCGGACACCTCGATGTAGATCACGCCGAAGTCGGCGTCCGGCCGGGTCGGGGGTTGCAGGATCGCCCCGGACATGGCCGAGTGGCCCCGGGGCTCGTACATCAGGAAGGTACGCAGGTGATCGAGCTGGGCCGTCAGGTGTTCCCGGCGCTGCGCCATGGTGGCGCCGGGGATCACCGGGACTCCGCCGGTGACCACCCGGGTGGGCATCCCTTCCGTGTGCGAGTCGACCACGTGGATGACGCGGTTGGTGCGCATCAGCGGTGACCCGCCGCGAGCAGCCGCTCGGTGGTGTTCCGGATCTCGGTGACGACCGCCGGGGGCAGGGGCTGGCGCGGCTGGCGGGTGGGTCCGCCCGGCCGGCCGGCCACGTCCATGGAGAGCTTGATCGCCTGGACGAACTCCGAGCGGGAGTCCCAGCGCAGCAGCGGGTGCAGCGTCCGGTACAGCGGCACGGAGGTCGCCAGGTCCCCGGCGACGGCGGCCTGGTAGAGGCGGGCGCAGCTGTCCGGGATGGCGTTCTGGTAGCCGCCGATCCAGCCGACCGCGCCGGCCATCAGCAGTTCGAGGGCCACGTCGTCGGCGCCGGCCAGCAGGTCGAGGCCGGGGGCGAGTTCGGCGATCTCGTACGCGCGGCGGACGTCGCCGCTGAACTCCTTGACCGCGACCACGAGGCCCTCGTCGAAGAGCCGCCGCAGCAGTGCCGGGGTGAGGTCGACGCGGGTGTCGAGCGGATTGTTGTAGGCCACGATCGGCAGGCCGGCCTTGGCCACCTCCCGGTAGTGGGCCAGCACGGCCGCGTCGTCGGCGCGGTAGGCGGTGGGCGGCAGCAGCATCACGGCCTGGCAGCCCGCCTCGGCCGCCTGGTCCGCCCAGCGTCGCGCCTCGTTCGCGCCGTACGCCGACACGCCGGGAACCACCGAGAAGCCGGCCGGGGCCGCCTGCACCGCGGTCCGCACGACGGCCTCGCGTTCCCCGTCGCTGAGGACCTGGTACTCCCCCAGCGAGCCGTTCGGGACGACGCCGCGGCAACCGTTCTCGGCGAGCCACCCGACGTGCGCCGCGTAGGCGTCGAGGTCGACACTTAGGTCACGGGAGTCGAACGGCAGGGCGGTGGCCGCCAGGACGCCCCGCCACGGAATCTGTTCCACGCCACCTCCAGTAAAATGTTACATGGCACCGTAGCACGGTTGTCGGGGCCGTCACCAGATGCGAACGGTGTTCCCTCTTCCGGCACCGGCGCCCGTCGTCGGCGCGGTGATGTGCCGGCAGCGGACCGCCACAGGCCGGCCCGCGGTGACGCGCCCCGGCTAACGCTCGGGTCGGTCGGCCCAGATTCCGCGCACGTGCCGCAGGTGGCTGCGCATCAGGTCCACGACCCCGTCCCGGTCCCCCGCCGCGAACAGCTCCATGAGCTGGACGTGCTCGTCCGCCGAGTCGACCAGCCGGCCGTCCCTGACCAGCGCGTCGAGCCCGTACAGGCGGGTGCGGTTACGCAGGTCGGCCACCGTCTCCACCAGCCGCAGGTTGCCACCCGCGCGCAGCAGGGTCAGGTGGAACTCGCTGTCCGCCTCGATGTACGCCACGACGTCGCCCCGGCTCGCGGCCCTGACGATGGCCTCCGCGAGGACCCGGAGCTCGCGCAACTGCTCCGCCGAGAGCCGGCCCACCTGGTCGGCCACCACCGGGATCTCCAGCAGTTCCCGGATCTGCGTGATCTCGTCGAGTTCGCGCTCCGACAGGGAGCGGATCCGGAAGCCCTTGTTCTTGACGATCGTGATCAGGCCCTCCTTGGCCAGATCGAGGATCGCCTCGCGCACGGGCGTCGGGGAGACCCCGAACTGCGTCGCCAGGGTGGGCGCCGAATAGATGGTGCCGGGCCTGATCTGGCCCGCCACGATCGCGGCGCGCAGGGCGTGCGCCACCTCCTCGCGCAGGCTCTGCCGCCCCTGGATGGCCGCCAGCGCCAGTCCTGACCCGGCGGCGCCGGAACCGCCCGCCTGCCAGTCGGCCGTCACAACCACTCCACCCTGCTCAGCTCACCGGGGGCGGTGAGGTCACCCCTCGTCCCGACGAACACCGGTCGACACACGTACGCCGAGGTTGGAGCTTACCGGTCGACGCGGCACCGGCCGGGCACCTCCTCGCCCGGCGTCCGGTCGGTGCGAACGGCGACCGCCGCCGCCGAGCGGCTGAGCCGCTGAGCAGCCGGCCCCGCCGCGTCAACCGCCCGTCTGCGCCAGGATCTCCGCCGCCGCCCGCTCGCCGGCCTCGATCGCCCCGTCCAGGTAACCCGCCCACCGGGTGGCGGTCTCCGTGCCGGCCCAGTGCACCCGCCCCACCGGCTGGCGCAGCTCCGGCCCGTAGCCGCACCAGGAGCCGGGGGTCGGCGCCCCGCAGAAGCAACCGCGCGTCCACTCGTCGGCCGACCAGTCGTACTCGACGAACTCGTCGGGCCGTCGGGCGGCCGGTCCGGCGACGGCGGCGAGGGCGTCGAGCAGGCTCGCCCTGCGGTCCTGCGGCGGCATCCGTCGCAGCGCGTTCGCCTCCGGGCCGTAGCTGAACGCGGTGAGCACCCCGCGCGGGGAGGCCGGGGTGCTGTTGTCCACCGTCTCGGTGACCGGCCCGGCGAGGCAGAACGCGACGCCGGAACGGCCGTCGGCGCGCCAGAACGGCTCCGGGTAGATCGCGTGGACCTTGATCGCCGAGCCCATCGGCATCCGCTGGGTGAGCGCGTCGCGCAGGGGCGGCAGCGGCGGGTCGTAGCGGATGCGTCCGGCCAGCGTCGGCGGCACGGCGACCACCACCGCGTCCGCCTCGACGCGGTCGGTGTCGGTGTGCACGACCACGCCGGCGCGCTCCTGCGCGATGGCCCGCACGGGCGCGGACAGCCGTACCGCGTCCGGGCCGAGGGCGGCGGCCAGCGCCTCGGCCAGCACCGGCGGTCCGCCGATGATCCGGTCCTGCTGCGCGCCGCCGGCCATCGCGAGCAACGCCCGGCTGCCGCCGCCGGAGCGCAGGTAGAACGCCAGTTGGAGCACGGAGATCTCGTCCGGGCCGGCGGCCAGCAGCCCGCCCGCGAGCAGCCGCCCGAGGTACCGGGCGGTGGCCGGGTCCGGCGCGGCCGTGCGCAGCCAGCCGGCCAGCGTCGTACGGTCCCACTCGGCGGCCTCGGCCCCCGCCCACGGCGCGGCCGGGTCGACCCGCTCGGCGTACGCGTCGAGCAGGTCGAGGACCCTCCCGGCGGCCTCGGGCGCCCCGGCGTGCCGGCCGTCGGGGAACAGCACGCCCGAGGCGCCGTACGCGGCGGACGGGAAGGTGGCGATCCCGTACCGGGCGAGCAGCCCGTTGACCCGGTCCTGGGTGGGGCCGACCCACTGGGCCCCGAGATCGAGCTGGGTGCCGTCGGCCAGCCACCGGGTGAGCACCCGCCCGCCCACCCGGTCCCGCGCCTCCAGCACCCGCGTCCGTACGCCGGCGCGGGCGAGCGCGAGCGCGGCGGCCAGCCCGGAGAAGCCGGCGCCGACCACGACGACCTCGGTTCCCATGCGACGGCATACCCGTTTACGCCGCCGCCATGACCGCGGCGCCGGGTCGCGGCAGCCGGCGGGGCGGCATGCAGCCCCGGCGATCGGGCGGTCGACCGCCGGCCGTCTCGATGAACGCCGATCGTCGGCATCGAGACACATGAGCCTGCGGGGCTGCGCGGTCGGCCCCGCACGGGCCATCCTTGTCCGGTGCGGCTGTCGCCCGTCCCCCGACGGTGGGTGCGGTGCGCGGACCGGAAGACGGTGAAGGACACGAAGGAGGATGCCGTGCGCTACGTCGACGGCCCGGCGGTCGAGTGCGACCTGCACGTGGCAGCCGATCCCGCCCGGGTGTGGGAGCTGGTCACGGACATCGAGCTGCCCGCGCGGTTCAGTCCGGAGCTGCGCCGGGTGCGATGGCTGGACGGCAGCCGGGGGCCCGCGCTCGGCGCCCGGTTCGAGGGGCACAACCACCATCCCGCGCTGGGCGAGTGGCGCACCGTCTCGCACGTCGTGCGGTTCGACGCGCCGCGGGTCTTCGGCTGGGTGGTGCTCGACCCGGACAACCGCTTCGGCGGCGGCCCCACCGACCCCGAGCAGCCGGGCGCCACCTGGCAGTACCGCCTCACCGCAGAGGACGGCGGGTGCCGGTTGTCGCACTCCGTGCGGATCGGCCCCGGCCGCACCGGGCTCAGCCTGATCATCGACCGGGCCCCGGAGAACGAGGAGCAGGTCATCGCACGCCGGCTGGGCGCCCTGCGCGACGCCATGGCCGGCACGTTGCAGGGCATCCGGGACCTCGCCGAGCAGCCGCGCTGACCACGACGGCGGTGGCCGTGCGGCGGTGGCGGCCGCGCGGCCACCGCCGGGTCGCGCCTCGGCGCGGCGTCGGGCCGGACCGCTCACCCGCGGCGGGCGTCGCCCGCCGGCCCGGTGGTCCTGAAGCGTGCCGCGAAGGCGCCGTACACGGGGGTACCCGACAGGTTGTCGCGGATGGCGAACACCACCCGGTCGAACCGGTCGACGATCCGCATCGCCTCGGCGAAGGCGCCCGCCACCGTGGCGGGGTCGTTGCGGAACACCCCGCACCCCCACGCGCCCAACACGATCGTCCGATGCCCGTGCGCGGCGGCCACCTCGAGCACCCGCCGCGCACGCCGGGCCAGCACCGCCGGCACGTCGGGGGTGTGCGCGGGCTGGTTGCGGACGATCGCGCCGAGGTTCGGCGCCGCGGCGGTGAGGAACGACGTCGTGTACGGCAGGTCGAGCAGCCCACCCTTGTCGTCGCGGAACACCGGCACGCCCGGGGAGTAGATGACCCGGTCGCTGTATCGCAGGTCGCGCTGGCCGCGGTGGACCGCGTAGAAGTCGGGCGCGGCGAGCAGGCACGGGTGGAGCGCGGAGGATCGCGCGATGCTCTCCTCCTGCGCCTTGGCCCCGCCGAGGAACCCGCCGCCCGGATTCTTGGCCGACGCGAACACCAGACACGCCGCGTCCGGAGCGAGCCGGCGGGCCGCCTGCAACGTCGACTCGTACGTCACCTCGACCTCGCCGGCCCCGACCCGCGTGTCGCTGACCGTGAGCGTCTCGTCGGGAAGGTGGTGGCGGGTGCCGGCGACCGCGGCCCGCACCTGCGCACCGATGACCACGTCGACGCCGGCGCCGTTGCGGTACCGGCCCGACTCGGCGATGGCCACCGTCTGTCGGGCGATCTCACGAAGGCGGCTGCTCACCGGCACACCCGGCGCATCCGCCGGCAGGGGGCGTGCACAGCCAGCAGGCTAGGCCGCCACCGCTGCGCCGACAACCGCTTCAGCCGCCTCCGATCGCCACAGTGGATGCCCCGGCCGTCGCGGAGCCGGCGGTGCGGGCCGCGTCGGTCCACCGGGCGTGGTCGACCTGGAAGGTCGACCACGAGTGGGGGCAGCGCACCGGTGTGCCCGCTCAGTGCGCGGCCAGGACCACCGCGTCCGGCTCGAGGTCGGCGAGCCGGGACGGCCGCACGACGACGAGCAGGACCGCCGTCGCCGCCAGCATGCCCCCCGCGACGACGACGGACATGGCGACCGCGCCGGTGCCCAGAACGCCCACCAGGGGCGCGGCCAGCGCACCGACGCCGAACTGCACGGCACCGAGCAGGGCGGAGGCCGTGCCGGCCGCCTCCCCGTGGCGGGACAGGGCCAGGGCCGGCGCGTTCGGCATCGCGAGACCCGCCGCCGCGAGCACCACCCACAACGACACCAGCAGGCTCGGCAGCCCGCCGAACCCGGTCACGGCGAAGGCCAGCAGTGCCAGTCCGGCCACGCTCCCCGCGGCCAGGGCGACGACGAGGATCCGCTGCGGCGAGTGGCGGCGCAGCAGCCGCACGTTGAACTGGGTCGCCGCGATCAGCCCGACCGCACCCGCTCCGAAGGCCAGACCGAACTGCTGCTCGTCCAGGCCGTACTGCTCCTGGAAGACGAACGACGACCCGGCGACGTACGCGAACAACGCCGCCATGGCCAGTCCGGCGACCAGGACCAGGCCCACGAACGTACGGTCGCGCAGCAGCGAGCCGTACACGCCCACCGTCCCGACCACCCCGCCGCGCCGGCGCCGTTCGGCGGGCAGCGTCTCGCGGAGGCCGAGCGCGGCGACCACCACGAGCAGCACACCGAAGGCGGCCAGCGCCACGAACACGCCACGCCAGTCCGTCCAGCGCAGCAGCCCGCCGCCGAGGGTCGGCGCGAGGATCGGCGCCGTCCCCATGACCAGCAGCAGCCGGGAGAGCAGCTTCGCGAAGGCCGCGCCGTCGAACAGGTCACGGACCACGGCCATCGCGACCACCGAGGCCGCGGCGACGCCGAGGCCCTGCACGACCCGCAACGCGCCGAGAATCGCGATGGTCGGCGCGACGACGCAGAGCAGCGACGCCACGACGTGCAGCGCGATGCCCGCGATCAGCGGCGCGCGCCGGCCGACGGCGTCGGACAGCGGGCCGATCAGCAGCTGGCCGAGGGCGAGGCCCGCCAGCGTGCCGGTGAGGGTCAGTTGGACCGCCGCCGACGTGGTCCGGAAATCGTCGACGATCGCGGGAAGCGCGGGCAGGTACATGTCGATGGTCAGCGGACCCACCGCGATCAGCGACCCGAGGACGAGGACGAGCCGCAGGCGTTGCCGGGGGCTCATCAGGTCACCGGGCGTCAGCGGGGCTGCCGGCCCCTGCGGGGCGTCGACGGCGGCCGTCATCGGCTCGCCCCCGACCGGTCGGTACGCAGCCGGGCTGGGAAGAGTGCAGGAGTCACATCTGGCTCCAAATCCGGATCCGGTGATCTCATTCCCGCTCGGCGGCGAGGTAACGGAGTTCACAGTCGGGCGGCGGCGGTCGGACGGCGACCGGAGCCGCTGCGCGCAGCCGGATCCCGCCGGTCGGGCCCGCGCGCCGGCACCATGCTCCCATCCGCGGCGGACGACTCGCCGCAACCGGACCCCGCGCGCCCCGGCCCTCTGAAGACCGGCGGCCCGTCCGTGCGATCGGCCGGCCGCCCGGCCCGCGGTGACCTCGGTGACCGCGGCGCCACGGCCCGGGGCCGTCACCCGCTCGGCTGCCGCGGCGGTCGCGCGCCGCGCAGCGACTAGGCTGCCCGGGTGCGGGAGACGATGGTACGGAGCAACCCCGATGGCTGACGCCGACGACGTCCGTCACGTGGCGCTGGCGCTGCCCCACGCGGCCGAGATCGACAGCGAGGGCTTCGACTTCCGGGTCGCCGACAAGGGGTTCGTCTGGTCCTATCCCGAGCGCAGACCGGGCACGTCGCGTCTGATCCGGACCGACGTCGCGGTGCTGTACGTCGGCGACGAGGCGGAGAAGCAGGCGTTGCTCCTCGGCGAGCCCGAGGTCTTCTTCACCACGCCCGCGTACGACGGGCTGCCCCTGGTCATGCTGCGGCTGGCGAAGGTGGACGTCGACCGCCTGACGGAGCTCGTCACCGACGCGTGGCGGATGCGTGTTCCGGGTTCGCTCGTCGGCGACCTCGACGGCGGCACCGGTCCCCGCTGAGGCCCCGTCGCGGCACCGATCAACACGAACCCGCCAGTAACATATGTGCACCCCGGGCGCACCACTCTCCCACGAAGTGGACGGCCGCAACACATGCCGGGAAACGATCACGGTTCTGGCCGGCGTTTCGGCTGGTCAAGGCCGTAACCCTGTCCGTCCGTCGAACGGATTCGGACCCCTGACCTTTTGATCCACAGGCGGAAGGGTGGACACTGCCGAAGGTGCCGCCGCGTTGCGGCGCGCCGCATCATTGGTCTAAAAGGAGGGCTCGGTCGGTGTTCAGTCGTGTCGCCATCGTCAACCGTGGTGAGGCCGCCATGCGGCTCATCCACGCCGTACGGGCCATCGCCGCGGAGACCGGGACACGGATCGAGACCGTCGCCCTGCACACCGACGTCGACCGTACGGCCACCTTCGTCCGCGAGGCGGACCTGTCCTACGACCTCGGTCCGGCGTCCGCGCGCCCGTACCTCGACCTGAAGGTGCTGGAGCGCGCGCTGGTGGACACCGGGGCCGACGCCGCGTGGGTCGGCTGGGGCTTCGTCGCCGAGGACCCGGCGTTCGCGGAGCTGTGCGAGAGGGTCGGCGTCACCTTCGTCGGACCGAGTCCGGACGCCATGCGCAAGCTCGGCGACAAGATCGGCGCGAAGCTGATCGCCGAGGAGGTCGGCGTGCCGGTCGCGCCGTGGAGCCGCGGCGCGGTCGAGACCCTGGACGCCGCCCTGGCGGCGGCGGCCGAGATCGGCTACCCGCTGATGCTCAAGGCGACGGCGGGTGGCGGCGGGCGCGGCATCCGCGTGATCACCGGCGAGGCCGAGCTGGCCGACGCCTACGAGCGCACCAGCCAGGAGGCCGCGCGGGCGTTCGGCAGCGGCGTCGTGTTCCTGGAACGCCTGGTCACCGGCGCCCGGCACGTCGAGGTCCAGGTGATCGCCGACGGCCAGGGCACCGCGTGGGCGCTCGGGGTCCGCGACTGCTCGGTGCAGCGGCGCAACCAGAAGGTCATCGAGGAGTCGGCGTCGCCGGTGCTCGGTCCTGAGCAGACGGCCGAGCTCAAGGCGTCGGCCGAACGGCTCGCCGTCGCGGTCGGTTACCGCGGCGCGGCGACCGTCGAGTTCCTCTACCACCCCGGCGACCGGCTGTTCGCCTTCCTGGAGGTCAACACCCGCCTGCAGGTCGAGCACCCGATCACCGAGTCGACCACCGGGTTCGACCTGGTCCGGGCGCAGCTGCACGTGGCCTCGGGCGGGCGGCTCGAGGGCGAGCCGCCGGTGGAGCGCGGGCACGCCATCGAGGCCCGGCTGAACGCCGAGGACCCCGACCGCGACTTCGCGCCCTCCCCCGGTCGCATCGCGCGGCTGGACCTACCGGCCGGGCCGGGCATCCGCGTGGACACCGGCGTCAGCGAGGGCGACACCATCCCCGCCGACTTCGACTCGATGATCGCGAAGATCATCGCGTACGGCCGCGACCGCGACGAGGCGCTCGGCCGGCTGCGCCGGGCGATGGCGCAGACCACGGTGATCATCGAGGGCGGCGCGACGAACAAGAGCTTCGTGCTCGACCTGCTCGACCAGCCCGAGGTGATCGACGCCAGCGCGGACACCGGCTGGATCGACCGCGTCCGGGGCGAGGGCAGGCTCGTCTCGCACCGGCACTCCGCCGTCGCGCTGGCGGCCGCCGCCATCGAGGCGTACGAGGAGGAGGAAGGCGTCGAGCGGCAGCGGCTGCTGTCGACGGCGTTCGGCGGACGCCCGCAGGTGCAGCACGAGAGCGGTCGGCCGCTGGACCTCAAGCTGCGCGGCGTCGGCTACCGCGTACGCGTCGCGCGGGTCGGCGCGCACCGGTTCCGCGTCGGCATCGAAGCGGGTGGCACGGTGCGCACCGCCGACGTCGAGCTGGAGCGCTTCGACCGGCACACCGGGCAGATCGTCGTCAACGGCTCGCGGTACCGCCTGCTGATCGGCACGCACGGGCCGATCCACCTGGTCGAGGTCGACGGCGTGGCGCACCGCGTCAGCCGCGACGAGGGCGGTGTGCTGCGTTCGCCCATGCCCGCACTGGTCGTCGCCACGCCGCTGAAGATCGGCGCCGAGGTCGAGGCGGGCGCGCCGGTGCTGGTGCTGGAGAGCATGAAGATGGAGACGGTGCTGCGGGCGCCGTTCAAGGCGCGGCTGAAGGAGTGCGCCGTGTCCGTGGGCACCCAGGTGGAGGCCGGCGCGCCACTGCTGCGGCTGGAGCCGCTCGGCGACGACGCCGAGGCCGGCGAGACCTCGGCCGGCGAGTCCGTCGAGCTGGACCTGCCCGCCGCGCCCGACAGCGTCCCGGCGCGGGAGCGCGCCACGCGCGGGCAGGAGGACCTGCGCAGCCTGCTGCTCGGCTTCGACGTCGACCCGCACGACGAGCGCCGGCTGCTCGACGACTACCTCGCCGCGCGCCGGGCGGCCACCGAGGACGGCCACCGGCCGCTGGCCGAGGAGCTCGGCCTCATCGAGGTGTTCGCCGACCTCACCGAGCTCAGCCGCAACCGGCCCACGGGCGAGGACGGCGGCGGCGCCGGCCACGTGCCGAGCGCCCGCGAATACTTCCACACCTATTTGCAGTACCTCGACGTCGACCGGGCCGGGTTGCCGGAGGCCTTCCAGGCCAAGCTCGCCAAGGCGCTCGCGCACTACGGCGTCACCGAGCTGGAGCGCTCCCCCGCGCTCGAAGCCGCCGTGTTCCGGATCTTCCTCGCCCTGCAACGCGCCTCCGCCGACGCCACGGTCGTCGCGACGCTGCTGCGCGCCTGGCTGCGGGAGCCGCCGCCGGACGACTCGCTGCGCGAGCCCGCCGGTCTCGCGCTGGAGCGGCTGGTGGCCGCGACCCAGGTCCGCTTCCCCGTGGTCTGCGACCTCGCGCGCGGCGTGGTGTTCGCCTGGTTCGCCCAGCCGCTGCTGCGCCGCAACCGCGCCCGCGTCTACGCCGACGTACGCCGGCACCTGCGCCACCTGGACGCGCACCCCGAGGCGCCGGACCGCGCCGAGCGCATCGCCGAGATGGTGCGCTCCACCGAGCCGCTGGTGCGGCTGCTCGGCCAGCGGCTCGTCCGCGACGACGTCGACAACGCGGTCATGCTGGAGGTGCTGACCCGGCGGTACTACGGCAACAAGGACCTCACCGGCGTACGCACCAGCGAGGTCGAGGGCTGCACGTTCGTCGTCGCCGAGCGGACGGGCTCGTGCGTGGTCTCGGCCGCCGTGGGCTTCGACGCGCTGGGCAGCGCGCTGCGTGGCCTCGCGGAGCTGGCAAGTGGCCACGACGCGATCGACGTCGACATCTACCTGGCCTGGGAGAACCAGCCGGCGGACTTCGACGCGATGGCGGCGGCGCTGCACGAGGTCGTCAGCGCGCACCCGCTGCCGCACCAGGTCCGCAGGCTCACCACCACCGTCGCGGGTCGCAGCGGCGCGGTGATGCACCACCACTTCACGTTCCGTCCGTCGACCCTCGGGATGGTCGAGGAGCGGCTGATCCGCGGCCTGCACCCGTACATCGCGCAGCGGATGCAGATGGAGCGGCTGAGCAAGTTCGACCTCACCCGGCTGCCGTCGTCGGACGAGGAGGTCTACCTCTTCCGGTGCGTGGCGCGGGAGAACCCGTCGGACGACCGCCTCGTCGCGTTCGCGCAGGTGCGCGACCTGACCGAGCTGCGCGAGCACGACGGCAGGCTGGT
Source organism: Micromonospora sp. LOL_025 (assembly GCF_048060285.1). NCBI lineage: Bacteria > Bacillati > Actinomycetota > Actinomycetes > Micromonosporales > Micromonosporaceae > Micromonospora > Micromonospora sp. LOL_025. The sequence continues at coordinate 24,816 of NZ_JBHMIR010000049.1, forward strand.
GGCGCTGCCGACGGCCGAGGACGTCCTCGCCACCTGTCTCGACTCGATCCGCCGCGCCCAGTCGCGGCGGCCGTCGAGGAAGCGCTTCAGCACCAACCGGATCGTGCTCTACGTCTGGCCGCCGAGCGACCTCACCCGCGCCGAGCTGGAGATGATCGCCCGCCGGGTGCTGCCCACGACCGCGGGCGCCGGGCTGGAGGAGATCCTGTTCATCGCCCGGCAGCGCCACCGCAGGACCGGCGAGCTGACCAAGATCGCCGTACGCGTCTCGTTCGACGCCACCGGCGGCACCGCGCTGACCGTCGGCGAGCCGTCGGACGAGCCGGTCGAGCCGCTCGACGACTACCGGCAGAAGGTGCTGCGCGCGAGCAGCCGCAACGCGGTCTACCCGTACGAGCTGACCGGCCTGCTCGGCACCTTCGTCGAGCACGACCTCGACGAGAACCACGCGCTGGTGCCGGTCGACCGGCCGAAGGGGCGCAACAGCGCGGCGATCGTGGCCGGCGTGGTGACCACGCCGACCCGGCGGCACCCGCAGGGCGTCACCCGCGTCGTGCTGCTCGGCGACCCGACGAAGGCGCTCGGCGCGCTGTCGGAGCCGGAGTGCCGCCGCGTGATCGCCGCGCTGGACCTGGCCGAGCGGATGCAGGTGCCGCTGGAGTGGTACGCGCTGTCCGCGGGCGCCCGGATCTCCATGGAGTCGGGCACGGAGAACATGGACTGGGTGGCCGCGGCGCTCAAGCGGATCGTCGAGTTCACCCAGGACGGCGGCGAGATCAACATCGTGGTCGCGGGCATCACCGTCGGCGCGCAGCCGTACTGGAACGCCGAGGCGACGATGCTGATGCACACCAGGGGCATCCTGGTGATGACGCCGGACTCGGCGATGGTGCTCACCGGCAAGCAGTCGCTCGACTTCTCCGGCGGCGTCTCGGCCGAGGACAACTTCGGCATCGGCGGCTACGACCGGGTGATGGGCCCGAACGGGCAGGCGCAGTACTGGGCGCCGAACCTGGCCGCCGCGCGCGACGTGCTGATGGCGCACTACGAGCACACGTACGTCGCACCCGGCGAGCAGGGGCCGCGGCGGGCGCGGACGACCGACCCCGTCGACCGCGACATCTCCGACTTCCCGCACGTCGTGACGGGCAGCGACTTCACCACCGTGGGCGAGATCTTCTCCGCCGAGGCCAACCCGGACCGCAAGAAGCCGTTCGACATCCGGACCGTGATGCGGGCGCTCTCCGACCAGGACCACCCGGTGCTGGAACGGTGGGCGGGCATGGCCGACGCGGAGACCGTGGCGGTGCAGGACGTACACCTGGGTGGCATGCCGGTGTGCCTGATCGGCATCGAGTCACGGTCGGTGCCGCGGCGCGGTTTCCCGCCCACCGACGGCCCGGACACCTACACCGCGGGCACGCTGTTCCCGCGGTCGTCGAAGAAGGCCGCGCGGGCGATCAACGCGGCCAGCGGAAACCGGCCGCTGGTGGTGCTGGCGAACCTGTCGGGCTTCGACGGCTCGCCGGAGTCGATGCGCAATCTCCAGCTGGAGTACGGCGCCGAGATCGGCCGCGCGATCGTGAACTTCCGCGGGCCCATCGTGTTCTGCGTGATCTCGCGGTACCACGGCGGCGCGTTCGTGGTGTTCTCGAAGGCGCTGAACCCGAACATGACCGTGCTCGCGCTGGAGGGCTCGTTCGCCTCGGTGCTCGGCGGCGCCCCCGCCGCCGCGGTGGTGTTCTCCGGCGACGTCAACGCCCGTACCGCGGCCGACCCGCGCGTGCGGGAGCTGGAGGCCCGCGTCGCGGCCGCCTCCGGCACCGACCGCGCGGCGCTGACCGCGGAGCTCGACGAGCTGCGCTCGACGGTACGCGTGGAGAAGCTGGGCGAGGTGGCCGCCGAGTTCGACCGGGTGCACAACATCCAGCGCGCGGTCGAGGTCGGCTCCGTCGACGCCGTCATCCGCGCGGCGGAACTGCGCCCGCGCATCATCCAGGCCATCGAGGCCCGCCTGCGCTGACGGTGGCGCGCCACGGTGAGGACTCGCCGTGGCGCGTCGCGCCTGATCGCAGACCGGCGCCCGTACCGGCGTGGACGCGTTCCGCGCCGGTACGGGCGCCCGCCGCGTCGCGCGCCCCGCCACCCGGCTGCCCCACCAGCCCCACGGCCAGGCGTTCCTGGGCAGCTACATCGTGCCGAAGGCCGCGCGCAGCGCGGTGCTGCGGGTGCAGGCCGCCGAGAGCGGGGCGTTCGGCCAGCGGGAGGCGATGCTCATGGGCCAGGTCGCACAGCAGGTCCAGGTGCGCCCCGGCTTCGCCGCGCTGCCGCCGTTCCCCGGCTGAGTCCGGGCGCGCGGCGGTCCGGCCGTGCGTGCGGGCCGGTGGTGGACACGGCCGTCGGCCCGCGGCCGGTCCGGCGGGCCGGTTCAGAAGGCGTACAGGCCCAGGGCGGTCCCGTCCGGTCCTCCGGAGTGGCTGACCGCGACCCAGTCGTCCCCGGCCCCGGCGAGCCAACCGGGGTACCGGCCGAGTTGGCGACCGGTCGACACGTCGTGGACGAGCACGACCGGCCGCTCACCTGCCGCGCCGCTGACCGCCACGAGGCGTTTCGTCACGCTCGACCGCCAGCTCGCCGAGGTGCCGGACAGCCCCGGATCCGGCGCGCTCCACCGCGTCGCGCCGGTGGCCGCGTCGAGCAGGGCCAGCTCGCCCTCGTCGGCGGTGCGCCGCACCAGCACGGACCGGTCGTCCCCGTCGACCGGCACGCCGGAGGCGGCCCCCTCCCACTGCGTCCTGCCGGTCCGCAGGTCGATCACCTGGGGCCGACCGGCCGCGGTGACCGCGACGAGCCGGGTGCCGGCCCCGAGCAGGGCCAGCCCGCTGCGATCGTGCGCCAGTCGCTTGGCACACTCTCCGTCCTCGCGACGCCCGCTGAAGACCTCGCCGGACCAGCCTCTGGCACCGGTGGCCGCGTCGGCGGTGGCGATGCTGACCGTGCACCGCCGGTCGTCCCGGGGCGGATCGTGGTCGGTGGTCACCAGCAGGCCCTCGGCGACGAAGCCGTGCCAGGCCCGGCTCGGCAACCGTCCGGCGCCGGCCCTGCCGGTGGTGGTCGCGACGGTGGTGTAGGTACGCCCGTCCAGCCGCACCGCCACGTACCGGCCGGTGGGCGCGGCATGCGGTGCGCGGACGCCGAGCGCCTCGTCGGTCACCCGGGCGAACCGGTCGGCGGGCAGTTTCCACAGCTGGCGACCGTCGCGGACGTCGCGCGCGATGACGACGCACTTCGCCGACCGTCCGGTGCCGACGCACTCCCGGTCGTACACGACCTGTTGCTGGACGACGACGTCCTGGGTGTCCTCGGCCCGCCAGCGGGTGGCGCCGGTGGCCGCGTCGAGCACCTCCAGCGGCCCGCCGTTGCTGGCGCTGAGGACGATCAGATCGCCGGCGACCGCGTACTGGTAGCTCACCGGGAACGGGTGGCGCCAGCGGTCCTGCCCCGTGGAGCGGTCCACCGCCCGCAGCTCCCGCTCGTCGGGCACGACGATGACCTGGCCGAGCTGTGTCAACGGCTGGTCGAGCCGGTCGGCCGTCATCGACCAGATCGGCTCCGGGCCCTCCTGCTCCGCTCCGGTCTCGCTGCCGCGCAGGCTCTCCTGGGTCACCTCGACCCGCGGCGCCGGCCGCTCCGGTGGCTCCGCCCGGGGCCCGGTACAGGCGGCGAGCCCGACGAGACTCAGGGTTGCCCCTGCCAGGCGCCAACGGGGTGGGCGGTGCGACGGCGACAACGGTCTCTCCCTCGATCGGTGGACAGGGCCCACCCTAGGAACCGCCCGCACCCACGCCGTACGCGATGCGCCGACCACCGACGCTCGCGCGGAGGTCCTCCGGCCGACTCCGACGGTGTCCGGCGACCGGCAGCGGAGAAGGGCCGGTTCCGGCGGAACCGGCCCTTCTCGACGATCAGCCCGGTGCGGTGGTCAGCTGACGGACTTGTTGTAGCTGTCGATGGCGCCCTGCACGCTCGCCGCGGCGTCCTTCATGGCCTGCTCGGCGGGCTTGCTGCCGACGATCGCCGCCTCGAGGCCGTCCTCGGACGCCTTGCGGGCCTGCGGCATCACGCCCAGCAGGCAGCCGGCCGACGCGACCGACGGCGGCAGCGCGTGCAGCTGGTCGACGGCGGTACGGAACTGGGGGAACTTCGCCATCCAGTCCTTGTCGATCTGCTCGTCGAGCGCCTTGGCGTTGATCGGCACGTACCCGGTGCTGGTGTGCCACTTGGCCTGCTCGACCGGACCGGAGGCGAACTTCACGAACTCCCAGGCGGCCCGCTTCTCCTTGTCGCTGTGGCCGACGCCGTTGATCCACAGCGAGGCGCCACCGATGATCGGTCCGCCCGTGGAGGAGGCGCTCACCTTCGGGTACGGGGCGGTGAGCACGGTGAACTTGCCCTTCGCGGCGTCGACGTAGCCGCGCAGCACGCTGGTGGACTCCAGGTGCATGGCGACCGTGCCCGACTTGAACGCGGCCTGGGCGTCGTCGGTCTTGCGGCCGGTGTTCGTCGCGTAGCCGCCCTTCACCAGGTCCGTCCACCACTGCGCGACCCGCACGGCCGTCTCCTGGTCGAACTGCACCTTGGTGGCCAGGCCGCTGCGCCCGTTGCCCTTGTCGCAGTACTCCTTGCCGTCGGTGGCGAGCAGCTGCTCCACCAGCCAGCCGTAGATGGCGGCGTTGAAGCCGTACTGGACGGTCTTGCCGCTGGCGTCCTTGACCGTGAGCTTCTTCGCCAGCTCGCCGATCTCGGTGAGGTCCTTCGGCGGCTTCGTCGGGTCGAGGCCGGCCCGCTCGAACGCCTCCTTGTTGATGTAGAGCAGGGGCGTCGAGGAGTTGAACGGCATCGACCAGAGCTTGCCGTCGACCGAGTAGTAGCTGGCGATGTTCGGCTCGATGTCGCCGGCGTTGAAGCCGTCCTTCTCGATGAACTTGTGCATCGGCACGACCTGCTTCGAGTCCACCATGAAGCGGCTGCCGATGTCGTAGATCTGCACCAGGGCCGGCGTGCTCTTCTGCTGCACCGACGCCTTGTACTTCGCGATCGTCTCGTCGTAGCTTCCCTGGAAGACCGCCTTGACCTCGACCTTGCCGCCGCTCTGGGCGTTGAAGTCCGCCACGAGCTTGTCGACGGCGGTGGCGTTGGCCCCCTTCATCGCGTGCCAGAACTCGATCGTGGTCTTGTCCGTGGCCTTCTCCAGCACCTCGGCGCCCGGCGCGTCGAGCGCGCCGCTGCCGCCGTCGGTGCCGGACCCGGAGTCGCCGCAGGCCGTGAGCGCGGCGGCGGCCACGACGGCGACGAACGCCGCCGCCGTACGGCGGAGCCGAGGTCTTCTCATTGGTTCTCCTTCTCGATGGTTCAACGCAGCGCCCCGGCGGTCAGCCCGCGGACGATGTAGCGCTGGCCGAAGATCACGACGGCCAGCGTGGGAAGCAGCGACAACGCGACGCCGGCGAGGACGAGACCCGGCTGCGCCGCCTCGGCGTCGTTGAGCTGGGAGATGCCGATCTGCAGCGTCTGGAACTCGGTGTCGCGGATGAGGATCAGCGGCCAGAAGTACTGGTTCCACGCCGACAGGAAGACGTAGACCCCGACCGCCGCGATGGAGGGCTTGGACAGCGGCACGATGACCCGCCACAGCAGCCGCCAGTGGCCGCACCCGTCGATCACCGCGGCGTCGCGCAGCTCGGTCGGGAACTGCAGGAACGCCTGCCGCAGCAGGAACGTGCCGAACGCCGAGGCGAGGAAGGGCAGCACCAGGCCGAGGTACGTCAGCCCGCCCCGCGTCAGGCCCCAGTCGGAGATGGCCAGGTAGTTGGGGATGATGATCGCTTCCCACGGCACCATGAGGGTGGCGAGGAAGAGGCTAAAGGTCGCCGCCTTCGCCGGCAGGCGGAGGAACGCGAAGGCGTACGCGGCGAAGATGCTCGTGACCACCTGCGCCACCGTGATGACCCCGGCCTGCACGGCGGAGTTCGCGTAGAAGCGGCCGAGCGGCACCGAGCGGAACACGTCGGTGATGTTCTGCCAGTGCAGCGCGCTCGGCACCAGCGCGGGCGGATAGGTCGCCAGGTCGCCGGGGCCCATCACCGCGCCGACGAAGCCGTAGTAGACCGGGAAGAGCACGGGGATCGCGGCCAGGCCGAGCACGACGTAGACGGCGACCCGCCCGAGGTTGAGCTTTTTCATCGGTAGTGGACCCGCCGTTCGAGGACGCCGAATTGGACGGCCGTGCAGCCGAGCATGATGACCAGCAGCACGACGGCCTGCGCGCTGGCCGCGCCGAAGTCGGAGGAGCCGAAGGCGAACGCCTTCTCGTAGATCGAGTAGACCAGCGTCGTGGTGGCCTGGTCCGGCCCGCCCTTGGTCAGGATGTGGATCTGCCCGAAGCTCTGCAGGGCGTGGATCGTGGAGACCACGACGAGGAAGAACAACTGCGGGGAGAGCAGCGGCACGGTGATCCGCGACGCCAGCCGCCACCCGGTCGCGCCGTCCAGCCGCGCCGCCTCGACCACCTCGGGCGAGATCGCCGAGACCCCGGCGGAGAGCACGAGGATGTTGTAGCCGAAGTTCATCCACACCGTCGCGGCGCAGACGGCGGGCAGCGCGATCGACGGGTCGGTGAGCCAGTTGACCCGGTCGAAGCCGAGGGAGCCGAGCAGGCCGTTCGCCACCCCGATCGCCGGGTTGTAGATGACGGCGAAGATGACCGACGCGGTCGCCACCGAGAACGCGAACGGCAGCGCGAACGCGGTGCGCAGCGCCCGTACGCCGCGGATGCGCGCCTCCAGCAGCAGCACCACGAAGAGCGCGCCCAGCACGGCCGGCACCACCGAGAAGAGCGTGAACAGCGCCGTCGTGGCCAGCACCTTGCCGAACTCCCCGGACAGCATGTCCCGGTAGTGCGCCGCGCCGACGTACTCCGACGCGGCGCCGAAGATGTCGTTGCCGTGCACCGACAGGTACAGCGTCCGCCCGAGCGGCCAGAACACGAACAGGGCGAAGACCCCCACCGAGGGCAGCAGCATCAGCCACGCGAGACCGGACTCGCTGAAGCGTGCGCGCCGCACCTGTCGGGCGGTGGAGGGCGTGGATTCGGAGGTCAGGGAGCGGTCGCCCGGTGGCGCGCCGACGGTGGAAGGGGGAGGCACCGCAGCACCCTACCAACGGCATCGAAGGATCGACATCATTTCAAGACCCGGGTCCGAGGCCCTCCGTAGGCAGGGCGATCGCCGTGGCCCGCGCCGTACACATGCAGTCACGTTGCTGTTCCTTGCGGTGGCTGACCGGGGCGGATGTCGCTAGGTTTCAGCTTCGGGTACCGCACCGTCGTCGATCGGGGGAAGTCGGCCGCGTGTCACACATCGAGAAGATCACCGGGG
>NZ_JBHMIR010000050.1:0-31937 GCF_048060285.1 Micromonospora sp. LOL_025
ATCCACGCCACCGAGGCCGGCCGGCACCAGGGCTGGCTGCCCGAGGAGATGAACCGCACCATCCACGGCGTCGAACACTGGCTGAGCAACGCCTCCGCCCGGGTGATCGCCTGCTCCGGCTACATGCGCGACCAGGTCGCCACGCTCTTCGACGTGCCGGACGGGCAGATCGACGTGGTGCCCAACGGCGTCGACGACCGGGCCTGGCGCGCCCGGCCGGGGGCGGTCACCGCCGCCCGGGCCCGGTTCGCCGGCGACGGCCCGCTCGTCGGGTACGCCGGCCGGCTGGTCTACGAGAAGGGCGTGCAGCACCTGGTGCACGCCGTGCCGTACCTGCGCGACCGGCACCCCGGATTGCGGGTGGTGATCGCGGGTGACGGCCCCTACCGCGCCGACTTGGAGGAGGAGACCCGCCGCCTCGGGCTCGGGCAGACCGTACGCTTCGCGGGTTTTCTCGACTCCACCCGGCTCCCGGCGCTGCTCGGCGCCACCGACGCGACCGTGGTGCCCAGCCTCTACGAGCCGTTCGGGATGGTGGCCCTGGAGGCCGCGGCGGCCGGCGCACCGCTGGCCGTGGCCCGCACCGGCGGCCTCGCCGAGATCGTCGAGCCGGGCGTGACCGGGGTGACCTTCCCGCACAGCGATCCGGGCGCCCTCGGCGAGGCGGTCGACCAGCTCCTCGGCGACGAGGTCTTCGCCCGGCGGGTGGCCCGGCGGGCGCGCGCCATGGTCGGCCTGCGGTACGGCTGGGCGGCCATCGCCGCCCGGACCGCCGGCACCTACGCGACGGCGTGCCGCGAACACGGCCCGACGCAGGCCCGACGCGCCGCCGCCCGGCTCGGCGGAGCCCGCCAGAAGATCACCATCCCGGAGGGGAACCTGCTCGCCGTCGGCGGCGCCGTCCGCTGAGCGGCCCGCCGCCGCCTCCCCACCGTCCAATGGCGGACAGACCGGTCGCGTCCACCGCCCGGCGACGGCATACTTCCTGCCGGTGACCCACCCCTTCCCGCCACCGTCCCCGGTGGACCGTCCGGGCGATGCCCCTGCGGAGCGCCGGCGAACTACAGTGGCGTAGTTTTGGCGCTCAAGATCCCTGGGGAGGGTGAGCCGACATGATGGGACCGTCGCACGCGCTGTCCGGCGCGGCGGTGTGGCTGACCGGGTCCTGGGCGCTGCAACAATTCGCCGACTACCACCAGTCGCCGCTGGAACTCGCCGTCGGCACCGCGGTCTGCGCCGGTGGGGCGCTCTTCCCCGACCTCGACCTGTCCGGGAAGGTGACCCGCAACCAGGGCGGGGCGACCGTCGCCCGCACCTTCGGCGTGTTCTCGCTCTTCATCGCCGAGGTGATGGAGAAGGTCTCGCTCGGGGTCTACTACGCGACGAAGCTCAGCAAGGATCCGCGCCGCAACAACGGCCACCGCACGTTGACCCACACCATCCCGTTCACCCTGCTGGTCGGCTGGGGCACCACCACGCTCTGCGCCGCGTACGGCAAGTGGGCGGTCATCGGCATCCTGTTCTTCATGTTCGGCCTGGCGCTGCGCGGCCTGTTCGACAAGTGGGCGGAGCGCGCCGGCTGGGTCATCGTCACCCTCGCGTCGGCCGCCGCCGCCTGGTACACCTTCGCCAACCTGCCCGGCGGCCGCGGCTACCCGCTGATCGGCACGGCCGTCGGTGTCGGCTGCTTCGTGCACATCCTCGGCGACATGATCACCCGGGCCGGGGTGCCCATCCTCTGGCCCATCCCGATCAAGCGTCGGATGTGGACGCCGATCGGGCTGCCGAACAAGATCGCCCTGCGGGCCGGCGGCAAGACCGAGGTGGTGGTCGTCCGGACCGTGCTGACCGTGATCTCGGTGCTCGCGGCGGCCGGGCTGGTCGCCCCGTCGGTGCTGCAACGCTTCAACATCGACGTCTGACGCGCAACCCCGAACGGTCAGTCCGACGCCTCGGCGGCCCAGCGGGCGAGCAGCTCCAGCACGGGCCGGCGGCCCGTCATCATCTCCGTCTCGTCGCGGGCGTCGTAGGTGCCGCTGATGGCGGACCGACCCAGCCGACCGAGCATCATCGGCGCCAGCCAGAAGTACTTGGCCGCCCCGGTGAGCCGGACGGCCCGGGCCACCGTCTCCGGCGCGACGGCGCCGCGCAGCCCCTCGGCGTAGCGGTCGACCACGGTGGCGGCCACCTCGTCGAGCAGCGCGATGTCGACCAGCCCGTCGAGGAAGGTGTCCAGCATCAGGTTGGCCGCGTCCTCGCCGACCGGCCCCGGGCCGACGCCGGACCAGTCCAGCAGGACCGGGCCGCCGGCGGCGAACACCAGGTTCATCGGCCAGCAGTCGTGGTGGCAGAGCGTACGGGGCAGCCGGTCGGTGGCGGCGAGCACCTCGTGCCGCCGGTCCCACAGCGCCCGCAGCGCGTCGCGCAGGGGGCGTGGCCAGGCGGCGACGGCGACCGGATGATCCCACGGCACCGGCGCGGCCACGGGCCGGCTCAGCGTGTAGTCGCGCAGCCAGTCGCGCGCCAGCCAGTCCGGCGGCCGACGGCCGGGCGACAGCTCCCGCGCCTCGGGGTCGCCGAGCCGGCGGGCGTGCCCGACGCCGAGCCGGACGGCCACCTCGCCGAGGTCGGCGGACGTGCAGGCGATGCCCGGCCGACCGTCCGCGTCGGACAGCCACAGCGCCACCGAGCCGTCCGGCCGGTCGTCGACGGCCAGCGGCGTCGGCGCGGCCAGCCCGGCGTCGGCGTACGCGGCGGTGGCCAGCCCGCTGCGGTACGCCTCGACCTCGCGGCGCCAGTAGTTCCAGTGCCCCGGATCGTCGCTGCCGGCCCAGTGCGCCGGGCCGGGGCGGCCGGGTGGGGTGAGGAGTTTCAGCACGGCCGGCCGTCCGTCCCGGCGGGTGCGCCAGATGCCACCGGTCACCCCGTTGAGCGTGTTGTGGGGAGCTGTTCGGCCGGCGTGTCGGCGGGGACCAGGTCGGTCGGCGGACGGGACGCGGTCACGGGACCTCGGGACCGCCGGGATGGGCCACCGGAGGCGCGGACGGGGCGAGCGTGGCCGGCGAGCCGGGGCGGCTCCAGCGGGCCAGCCACCCGGTCGCCGCCCGTGTCCCCCGCATCACGGCCGCGTGGGCCACCACCGGGCCCAGCACAACCGCCGTCGTAAGGGACCAGACCAGCGCCGCGTCCGCGACGACCGCCCCGGTGACAGCCGCGATGCCTCCGACGTACAGGCCGACGAGCAGCGCGGCCACCCCGCAGGCCGCCAGCGCACGGGCGAACGCACCCCGGCGGGCGACGGCGGCCTCGCCGATCACGACCGCCGGCACCACCACCAGCAGCACCAGGACGGCACCCGGCAGAGTGGCGTCCAACGCCATGAACGGCCTGGCCAATGGCCCGCCCTGGTCGGCGTCGATGATCAGGCCCAGCGCGAGCCGCGTCAAGAGGCCGAACGCCCCCTCGGCGACATACACCAGCCAGGCGGCGACCGCCCCGGCGACGTGCCGGATCAACGTTCCGATCATCGGCGAACCTCCCCGTTGCCGGCGGGCCACGGCCGACCGGCGTCGCGCGCGGCGACGGGTGCCGCCCCGCCGACGCTAGCGGAGGGACCTGCGGGCGTGGGGGCGGGTCAGACGCCGACGCGCTGGGGTGGGACGGTCAGCCCGTAGAGCGCCATCAGTTCCGGGGTGTCGACCCGGCTGCCGTCGGCCACCGAGTCGCAGGAGATGTCGACGATCTGGTCCTTGTGCGCGAGCAGGTAGGGCCGGGCGCCCACGTCCGCGCTGGCCAGGGTGGCGATGCCGGACCAGTGCCGGCGTCCGAACAGCATCGGGTAGCCGCGCAGCCCGTCGTAGGTGGCGCAGACCAGCACGTCGGGGTACGGCAGCGCGACCACCCGGCGCACGGCGGTGGCGGTCAGGCCGGGCATGTCGACCGGCACCACCACGACCGCCTCGATGTCCTCGTCGTCGAGTGCGGCCAGGCCGGCCCGGATGGACGAGCCGACGCCGGTCCCCCACGCCCGGTTGATCACCACCGTGGCCCGGCTCAGGTCCGCCGTCTCGCGGACCTGGTCGGCCGCGGCGCCGAGCACGACCACGATCCGCTCGCAGCCCGCCTCGGTCATCGTGTCGATCATCTGGTTCACCAGGGGCTTCTCGCCCTGGTGCAGCAGCGCCTCGGGCCCGCCGATGCGGCGCCCTCCGCCCGCGGCGATGATCATTCCTGCGATCCGGTTCAGCTGGGCCCCCTCCACCGTGGAGCGGGCCGTGGCGCGAGGACACGGCCCGCTCCGTCGTACGGACATCGGGAGCAACGAGGACAAGGCGGACCGGGTAGCGGGGCGAAAAGGGAAAATAGTGCAACTGTTACCCGCCCGGAACCGCACCGCGTCGCCCGTCACGGGCTGTGCGTACGGTCAGGACGGCGCCCCGGCGGCGGCCACCGCGACCGGCATCGGGTCGCGGGGCGCACGCGACAGCACGCGCGCCAGGTCGCCGTCAGTCCGCGCGAGGAACCCGGCCGCCGTGGCGGAGTAGATCGACATCAGCATGGCCGGCTGGAACGGCAGCAGGCCCGGGCCCGCCAGGGCGGACCGCCGCTCGCCCAACGACACCGGCCGGTACGGCACGCCCAACTCGGCGGCGAGGTCGGCCGCGGTGAGCGCGACGGGCCCGGTCAGCTCGTACGTGCGGCCGCGGTGGGCGGCGGGGTCGGCGGCAACCCGCACGGCGGCGTCGGCCAGATCCTGTCGAGCCACGGCGGCCAGCGCCCCCGTGCCGAACGGGGCCGTGACCGCGCCGTCGACCGGGGCGGCCAGCTGACCGAACAGCTCGGCGTAGAGCCCGTTGCGCAGGATCGTCCAGCCCAGCCGGCTCTCCCGCAGCCGACGCTCCGTCCACCGGTGCGCGAGCGCGAAGGCCAGGTGGTCGCCGGCGCCGACCAGGCTCGTGTAGACCACGTGCGCCACCCCGTGCCGCTCCGCGGAGGCGATCACCCGGTCGTGGCGGGCGAGGACGACGTCGTCCTCGCCGTAGCCGGCGGAGACCAGCACCAGCACGCGTACGCCCGCCAGGTCCGGCCCCGCCGGGTCGTCGAAGTCCACGGCCCGCCCGGCGGCGCCGAAGCGACCGGGGGTGCGCGTGCCGGCGAGCGGGGCCAGGCCCCGCTCGGCCAGCCCGGCGTGGATGAGCGAGCCCAGGTGCCCGGAGGCGCCGGTGACCAGCAGCATGAGGGAGCCTTTCGGTGGTACCGAGTCGGAACTAACCTCATCGTCGGGAACCACGGCAGCGGCCACAAGGAGGCACTTCGATGTCGGCAGGGCACACGGCGGTAACCGAGGCGCTGGCACCCTGCGGCCTGCCCGAGCATCCGGACTGCGGCATCCGCGACGTGCTCGACCGCATCGGCGACAAGTGGTCGGTGCTCGCGATCGTCGAACTCTCCTCCGGCGTCCGCCGGTTCCGGCAGCTGCAACGGGCCATCCACGGCATCTCGCAGCGGATGCTCACCCTGACCCTGCGCCGCCTGGAGCGCGACGGCCTGGTGCTGCGCACCGCGTACCCGACCGTCCCGGTGACCGTGACCTACGAGCTGACCGAGCGCGGCAGGAGCCTGACCCACCTGGTGCGGCAGTTGGCCGACTGGTCGCTGGCGCACAAGGACGCCATCGCCGAGTCGCGGCAGGCGTGGGACGCCGCCAACCCCGGATCCGGCGTCTCCTGACCCGGACGGGAGCCGTCACGCCGCGTCGGCGTAGCAGTCCACGACGGACAGGTCCAGCGGGAAGCGGACCGGGGTGTCGCCGAAGAGCAGCGCGGCGGCCTGCGCACCGCACCGGGTGACCGCGTCGGCGACCGCGTCGGCCCGCTCCGCCGGGCAGTGCACGATCACCTCGTCGTGCTGGAAGAAGACCAGCTCGCCGCCGGTGTCGGCGAGCCGGCCCCGCAGCGTCGCCAGCAGGGTCGAGGCCCACTCGGCGGCGGTGGCCTGGATGACGAAGTTGCGGGTGAACCGCCCCCGGGAGCGGGCCGCCCGCGCCCGCGGCGACTGCCGGTCGCCACCGCCGTCGGCAAAGTCGGCGTCGGCGTCGCCGAACCCGGCCGCGCCGGGCGGGCAGGTGCGCCCCAGCCAGGAGCGGACCAGCCCGCCGGTCTCTCCGGTCCGCGCGGCCGCCTCCACGTACGCGAAGGCCGTCGGGTAGTTGCGGCGCAGCACCTCCAGCGCCGGCACCGCCGAACCGCCCGTCTGCCCGTACATGGCGCCGAGCAGGGCCACCTTGGCGCGGGGCCGATCGCCGCCGAAGGCGTCCCGGGCCAGCGCCGCGTAGAGGTCCCCGGCACCGCCGGCGGCGGCGAGCCGGGCGTCGCCGGAGACCGCGGCGAGCACCCTCGGCTCCAGCTGGCCGGCGTCGGCGACCACGAACCGCCAGCCCGGATCGGCCACCACCGCCCGCCGGATCACCTTGGGGATCTGCAACGCGCCGCCGCCCCGGGTCGCCCAGCGGCCGGAGACGACCCCGCCCGGGACGTACTCCGGCTGGAACCGGCCGTCGCGGACCCAGGCGTCGCGCCAGGCCCAGCCGTGCGCCGTCCAGATCCGGTAGAGCTCCTTGTATTCGAGGACCAGCGGCACCGCCGGGTGGTCCACCCCGCGCAGCACCCAGGCCCGGGTGTTGGGCAGGTCCACCCCGGCCCTGGCGAACGCCCGCAGCAGCTCCGCCGGGGAGTCGGTGTGCAACTGGCGTACGCCGAACGCGTCGGCGATCCGCGCGGCCAGCTCGGCCAGCCGGCGCGGCGGGCCGCCCACCGGCGACGGCTCGCCGAGCAGCTCGGCGAGGATCTCGTCGTGCACGTCGGCCCGCCAGGGCAGCCCGGCGGCCCCCATCTCCACGGCGATCAGCGCGCCGGCCGACTCGGCGGCCACCAGCAGCCGGAACCGGCCGGGATGCTCGGTCGCGGCGATCCGGGCGAGCTGGTCCGCGTAGACCCGGGTCAGTGCCTCGACGCCGGGGCCCGGCGGCCCGGGCAGGGCGTCGAAGAGCGCGCCCTGCCCGTGGCCGGGCGGCGCGGCCGGACGGGCCGGCGGGTCGGCCGGCACCGGCGCGCCGGTCAGCCGGGCCCAGGCCGCCGCGAACGAGCGGGGCTCGCCCCAGCGGCCGGCGTGGCCGAGCAGCAGGGCCTCGGTCAGCTCGACGTCGTGGCAGCGCTCGACCCGCACCCCGGCGCGCAGCAGCGCCGGGTATATCGTCGCGCCGGAGGCCCACACCCAGCGGGGCCGGTCCGCCGCCTCGTGGGCCGCGACGGCCGCGGCCAGGTCGCCGACCGGCCGCACCGGACCGACGGGCAGCCCGGCGGCGTCGAGGGGTTGCAGCGCTCCCCCGCCCCGCTCGTCCGAGACCACCGCCACCAGCACGGATGCGATTCTGCCTCGCCCCTGCGACACTTCACCCGCCGGCCACCCGCCGCGCCCCGAGCCGGTCGGATCGGCCGCGACCGCCGGCGACGAGATCGGTCTGCGGTTCGGCGGAAACGGGGCGGTGCGGCGGTTCCCGACTCGTTAGCGTAGGCCGGTGCCACCACGGATCCCCCATCCCGAGCCCGGCACTCCGGACGTCCGGGGCCCGTTGCGGTACCTGTGGTGGCTGGTCCGCTCCCAGCCCTGGCGGGTGCTGCGCGGCAGCCTGTTCGGCACGGCCTGGATGACCGCCCTGTCGGTCCGGCCCTACCTGATCTCCCGCGCCGTCGACGACGGACTGCGCACCGGCGACACCCGTGCCCTGGCCCAGTGGGTGGCGGCGATCGTCGTCGCCGGCGTGGCGCTGTCCTGGCTGGGCATCATGCGGCACCGCACGATGACCTTCATCCGGGAGGACGCGAAGGCGCGCTCCGCCGCCGTGGTGCTCCGCCAACTGTCCCGGGTCGGCGCCGTGCTGCCGCGCCGGGCCGCGGCGGGCGAGGTGGCCACCGTCGGCGGCACCGACATCGACCGGGTGGCGCAGGTGATGACGGTGACCGGGCCGGGCGTCGGCGCGGTGGTCGCGTACCTGGTCGTCGCCATCGTGCTCTGGTCGATCTCGCCCCTGCTCGCGCTCTGCGTGCTGGTGGGCGTGCCGTCGGTCGTCCTCGTCGTCGCTCCCCTGCTGCGCCGGCTGGAGCGGGCGGAGTCCGTCTACCGGCAGCAGCAGGGTGAGCTGACCGCCCGGTCGGGCGACATCGTGGCCGGGCTGCGGGTGCTCGCCGGGGTGGGTGGCCGGGGCCTGTTCGCCAGCCGGTACGCGGTCCGTTCCCGCGCCCTGCTCGTCGAGGGATACCGGGTCGGCGCCGTGAACAGCTGGATCGACGCGGCGACGGTGGCCGTCCCCGGGCTGTTCCTCGCGGCGGTGGTGTGGCTGTCGGCCCGGATGGCGGTCACCGGCGACATCAGCGTCGGGGAGCTGGTCGCCGTCTACGGCTACGTCGCGGCACTCGTCGTGCCGGTCTGGTTCCTGTTGGAGGGCGGCCACCAGCTGATCCGGGGCCGGGTCGCGGCCCGCCGGATCGTCGCCCTGCTCGCCGTCACGCCGGACGACGTCGGCGGGCCGCGCGACACACCCACCCGTGCCGGCGCGGCGACGGTTCCCGGCAGCCGGCAGCCGGCCGGCCCCGCCGTCCCGGTCCCGGCCCCCGCCGGCCCCGCCATCCCGCTCGCGGCGCCCGGCGGCCCCGCCGACCTGCACGACCGGTCGAGCGGGCTGACCGTCCGGGCCGGCCGGCTCACCGCGGTGGCCGCCGCCGACCCGGCCGACGCCCACGCGCTGGCCGACCGGCTCGGCCGGTACGCCGTCAGCGACGCCACCTGGGGCGGCGTGCCGCTGACGGGCGTCGGGCTGGAGCAGGTGCGGGCCCGCATCCTGGTCGCCGACCACGACGCCCACCTGTTCGCCGGGACGCTGCGGGAGGTGCTGCGCGGGGCCCGGCCCGACGGTGACCGCGACCGGATCGCCTCCGCCCTGCACGCCGCGTCCGCCGAGGACGTCGTCGACGCCCTGCCGCGCGGGCTCGACACCTCGCTGGACAACCGCGCCCGCTCCCTCTCCGGCGGCCAGCGGCAGCGGATCCGGCTGGCCCGGGCGTTGCTCGCCGAACCGGAGGTGCTGATCCTCGTCGAGCCGACCTCGGCGGTGGACGCGCACACCGAGGCGCGGATCGCCGAGCGGCTGCGCCGCGCGCGGGCCGGGCGGACGACCGTCGTACTCACCACCTCGCCGCTGCTGCTGGGGCGTGCCGACGAGGTCGCGCACCTGGTCGCGGGGCGGGTCGCCGCCACCGGCACCCACGCCGACCTGCTCGACCGGGACCCGGGCTACCGGCGGCTCGTGGCCCGTGGCGACGCCGACGCCGAGCAGGCGCTGCGGTGAGCGGGCTGCCGGTCGCCGACCGGGCCACCGTGCGCCGGGCGGCGCGCGGGCTGATCGCCCGGGACCGGCGCGCCGTCGCGGTCGTGCTGGCGCTGCACGCCACCGCCACGGTCGCCGGGCTCGCCCCGCCGTGGCTGCTCGGCGCCATCGTCGACCGGGTCTCCGCCGGGGCCGGCGTGGCCACCGTCGACCGGCTCGCCCTGGCGATCGGCGGGGCCGTGCTGGTCCAGACGCTGCTGTCGCGCTACGCGCGGTACGCCGGCCACCGCTTCGGGGAGCGCGCCGTGGCCCGGTTGCGCGAGGAGTTCGTCGAGCGGACGCTGAACCTGCCCGTCGGCGTCGTCGAGCGCGCCGGCTCCGGGGACCTGGCGACCCGCAGCTCGGTCGACGTGGCGACGGTCGGCACCACCGTCCGGGACGTGGTGCCCACCATCGTCATCGCCACGGTGCAGCTGACGCTGCTGTTCGGCGCGGTGTTCCTGCTGCACCCGCTGCTCGGGCTGGCCGCGCTCGCCGGGCTGCCGACGATCGCGCTGGTGACCCGGTGGTACCTGCGACGCGCCAGCCCGGCGTACCTGGCCGAGGGGGCGGCCGCCGCCGAGCTGACCGAGACGCTGACGACCACCGCGGAGGGCGCCCGTACGGTCGAGGCGCTGCGTCTCGCCGACGAACGGATCGGGCACGGCACCGCGCGCATCGCCGGGGTCTGGGGCGCCCGGCGGGCGACCCTGGCCCTGCGCACCGTGTTCTTCACCGTGGTGGAGGCCAGCTACCCGCTGCCCGTGGCCGCGCTGCTGCTGGTCGGTGGGCTCCTGCTCACGCGGGGCGAGGTGTCCCTCGGCGCGGTGGTCACCGCCACGCTCTACCTCCAGCAGGCGATCGAGCCGCTGGACCGGATCCTCCAGTGGACGGAGCAGGCGCAGCGCGGCTTCGCCTCGTTCGCCCGGGTGCTCGGCGTCGGCCAGGTGCCGCCGGAGCGGCCCGGCCGGGCCGCCGCGCCGGTGGACGAACGGCTGGTCGTCCGGGGAGCCCGGTTCGCGTACGGCGGAGGACCCGACGTGCTGCACGGCATCGACCTCGAGGTGCGGCCCGGCGAGCGGTTGGCGCTCGTCGGGCCGTCGGGTGCCGGGAAGTCCACCCTGGCGCGGCTGCTCGCCGGGATCGACGCGCCCCGGGAGGGCGTCGTCAGCGTCGGCGGCTGCCCCGTGACCGACCTGGACCCGGCCGAGCGCCGGCGGCGCATCGCCCTGGTCACCCAGGAGCACCACGTCTTCATCGGCTCGCTACGCGACAACCTCGCGTTCGCCGCCCCGGACGCCTCCGACGATCGGATGCGCGCGGCGCTGGCCACGGTCGGCGCCGACTGGTACGCCCGCCTGCCCGACGGCCTCGACACCCCCCTCGGCGACGGGGCGCACCCGCTCGGGGCGGCCGAAGCCCAGCAGCTCGCGCTTGCCCGGCTGGTGCTTGCCGACCCGCACACGCTGATCCTCGACGAGGCCACCGCCGCCCTCGACCCGACCACCGCCCGGCGCACCGAGCGGGCCCTGGCCGCCCTGCTCACCGGGCGGACCGTCATCGCGATCGCGCACCGCCTCAACACCGCCCACGACGCCGACCGGGTGGCGGTGCTGGAGGGGGGCCGGATCACCGAGCTCGGCAGTCACGACGAGCTGGTCCGGGCCGACGGCCCGTACGCCGCCCTGTGGCGTTCCTGGCACCCCTGACCCGCCCGTCTCTACTTCACCGCCCCGGAGGTGAGACCGGACTGGATCTGGCGCTGGAAGATCGCGTACACGACGATCATCGGGAGGATGGCGATGGTCAGGGCGGCGAAGAGGCCGGACCAGTCCGCCTCGTAGCCGGCGTTCACCGAGATGTCCGCGATGCCCTGGGTGAGCACCCACTTGTCCTTGGCGTTGGAGAGCAGCACGAGCGGCAGCTGGTACTGCCCCCACTGGCCGATGATGTTGAAGATCCCGACGCTGATCAGGCCCGGCTTCGCCATCGGCATCATGACCTGGAAGAAGAGCCGGGTGTGCGAGCAGCCGTCGATCATCCCCGCCTCGGCCACCGACGACGGCAGCGTCTTGAAGAACGCGGCCAGGAAGAACACCGTGAACGGCAGCGAGTAGGCGATGTAGACCAGCACCACCCCGGTGTGGGTGTCGAGCAGTCCCAGGTTCTTCACCACGAAGAAGAGCGGTACGAGGGCCAGGAAGACCGGGAACGCCAGCCCCGAGACGAACAGGTAGTAGATCGCCCGGTTGCCCCAGAACTTGTAGCGCGCCAGCACGTACGCGGCCATCGAGCCGAGCAGCATGGTGCCGAAGGTGCTGCACGCCACCACGATCACGCTGTTGAGGAAGTAGCGCCCGACGTTGGCCTTGGTCCACGCCCGGGCGTAATTCTCGAACCGCAGCTCCGCCGGCAGGGTCCACGGGCTGCTGAAGATCTCCGTGGTGTTCTTGAACGAGGCGAGGAAGGTCCAGAGGATCGGCACGATCACGATCACCGCCCAGACCGCGAGCGCCACGTGCCCGAGGTTGGCGAGGAGCCGTACCTCCCGTCGGCCCCTGCCGCCGCGCCCACCCGCGGCGCCCGGCTTCACGGTCTTCGGCGGTAGCGCCGCCGGTGTCGGCGGCAGCGTCGTCTGCGGGTTCATCAGTACTCCACGCTTTCCCGCTTGGTCAGCCGCAGCGTCAACGCCGCGAACGTGAGGGTGAGGAAGAACAGCGCCACGCCCATTGCCGAGGCGTAGCCGTACTTCGAGTAGACGAAGGCGTTGCGGTAGATCTCCATCGCCAGGACGGTGGTGGCGCCGTCCGGGCCGCCGCCGTCCACCGAGAGCACCGAGACGATGGCGAACGCGTCGAACGCCGCGATGCCCAGGTAGACCCAGGCGACCTGGAGGGTGTCCCAGAGCAGCGGCAGGGTGACCCGGAAGAAGAGCGTCACCCGGCTCGCCCCGTCCACCTCGGCGGCCTCGTAGATCTCGCCGGGGATGGAGGCCATGCCCGCCGAGAAGAGCACCACGTAGAAGCCGACCGCCTGCCAGACCAGCACGCCGATGATCGACCAGAGCGCCAGGTTCGGCCGGACCAGGAAGAGCACCGGGTCGAAGCCGAGCTTCATCAGCACGCCGTTGATCAGGCCGGACTCGTTGGGCCGGTAGACCATCTGGAACAGCACCGCGATGATGGCCACCGCCAGGACCTGGGGGAAGAAGAACACCACCCGGTAGAACTTCGACCCCCAGACCCCCTGGCGTTGCCCGCCGCTGCTCTTGCCGCCCACGTTGAGCAGGAACGAGAAGAACAGCGCGATGGCGATGGTGATCAGCGGCAGGGCAAGCAGCAGTACGCCGTGGTGCTGGACCGCCTTCCAGAAGTTGTCGTCGTCGAACAACCTCCGGAAGTTGTCGAAGCCCACCCACTGCGGGGCCGAGAGCCCTCGCCAGTTGGTCATCGAGATCTGGAACGCCTGCGCGTACGGCGCGATGACGAAGACCACGTACAGCGTGACCGGGACGAAGAGGAACCCGATCACGAACGGATACTTGCCGTGCCGCATGACCCCTACGCTCCGATCGATCAGCGCTTGAACTTGGTGATGGAGCTGTCCTTCTTGATCGCGTCGGCACGCTTCTGGATGCGCTCCGCGAAGGCGTCCGCCTTGATCCGGCCGAACATCAGCTCGTTGGTGGCCGTGCGGACCTCCGTGTCGAGCTCCTTGTACCAGCCGTCGAAGTAGATGTTGAACACGTCCTGGCCGGCGGCCTTGAGCGCGGCCTGCGAGCTGGCCACGCCGGGCGGGAAGGCGAAGCCCTCCGAGCCGGCGGTGACCACGGTCGGGGCCTTGACCACCTCGGTGAAGCCCTTCGCGCCGGCCACCGAGAGCATCTGGCGCATGTACTCCAGGCCGCCCTTGGGGTTCTTGCTCTTGGCGGAGACGAAGTAGCCCTCACCGGCGGTCGCCCGCAGCGCCGTCGCCGGCAGCTTGTCCGACGCGGACAGGCTCGGCACCGGCATGAGCTGGTACTCGAAGCCGGACGGGGTGTCCTTCTTCTGCTCGCCCTCCAGCCAGTCGCCGCTGGGGTAGAACGCCAGCTTGTACTGGTTCTGCCGCAGCTGCACGTCGGTGTGCTTGAGTCCCTCGAAGCTCTTGTCGACGTACTTGGCGCCGATCTCGGCCCACGCCTCGGCGGCCTGCTTGACCGCGTCCTGCTGCCAGGCGCCGTCCTCCAGGTTGTCGATGTTCTTCAGCACGTCCGTGCCGCCGATCTTCGCCGCGTGGGTGAGGATCACGTTCCACTGGTAGTACGCGGCGTTCGCCCCGGCGTAGCCGTACGGGGTGATGCCCTTGGCCTTGATCTTGTCGAGCAGGGCGGTGAACTCCGACCAGTCCTTGGCCGGCGCCCAGCCGTTGTCCTTGAACAGCTTGCCCGAGTACCAGATGCCGAAGACGGTGGAGACGTAGTACAGGACGTACGGCTTGCCGTTGAAGGATCCGACGTCGACGGTGCCCGGCACCACGGTGTCGCGGACCTTCTTGTTGGGGTCGTCGACCGACGGGGCGTCCCACAGCTCGGTGAGGTCCTGGAGCTGGCCGTCGGCGACCAGGGCGCCGAAGTCCATCAGCTTCTCGCCGGAGTTGTTCACGAACTCCGGCGGGTTGCCCGAGGCGAAGCGCGGCTGGAGCACCGTGGACACGGCCTGGGTCGACTGGTGCTTGACCTCGGCCTTCGGGAACGCCTTCTTGTACAGCGGCTGGTGCACGTCGGTGGCGTACTTCTCGCCGTAGCCACCGTTGAAGATGACCACCTCGATCGGCGCGTCCTCGGCGACGCCGAGCGGGTTGGTGGCGCTCTTGGTGCCGCCCGCGACCTGCTCGTTCTTCTCGTCGCCGCCGCTGGTCGCACAGGCGCTCAGCAGGCCGGCGGCCGGGGTGGCGAGCAGGCCCACCGCGGCGGCCCGACGCAGCACGGTCCGGCGGCTCAGGTCGGCCGGGTTGTCGGGGGTAATCGACATCGTCGTCTCTCCTTGTGTGTTCGGGGTCAGGCGGTGCGCCGGAGGCGCCCGGCGTACCGCGACTCGAGGGCGTGGTTGTGCTCGTCCCCGCCGGGGACGTTGGCGGAGAGGTAGATAGGGGGTACCTCCCCGGCCTGGTGGAACCGTCGTACGACCTCGGCGGTCAGCAGCTGCGCCAGCAGCGCCGCGGTGACCGAGGAGACCGCACAGACCGCGCCGCCGCCCTCGAGCGGCAGCAGTGCGTCGCCGTACGGCGCGCCGTTGTCCAGCACGACGTCGGCGAGGTCGGCGAGGCGCCGGCCGGACGGGTGCCGCGGGGCGACCCGTGCGGTGTGCGCGACCGAGGTGACCGCGATCAGCGGGTGGCCGCGTCCGGTGACCAGCGTCGCCAGCTCGACCACCGAGCCGTTGATGCCGGACTGGGACGCCACCACGAACACGTCCTGCGGCTGCGGGGCCGCCAGTTCGTAGAGCTGGTGGGCGACGGCGGGGTCGCGCTCCAGCTTCGGGTCGGCGAGCACGTCGCGCGGGGCGTCGCCGTGCAGCACCAGGTCGTGCAGGGAGAGCCGGTTGGTGGGCACCAGCCCGCCCGCCCGGGCGACCAGTTCCGCGGCGAACGCCTCGGAGTGCCCGGCGCCGAACGCCTGGAGCACCCCGCCGGCGCGCAGGCTGGTGGCGATCAGGTCGGCGGCGGCGGCCACCCCGTCGGCGCTGGCGTCGACGAGCCGGTCGAGCACCGGGCGGACGGCGTCGGCGTACCCCTGGGCGCTGATCATGCGGTGGCCCCCTTCGCGGCCTTGTGCCCGTCGACGGCCTGGGCGGTACGCCGGAAGGCCGCGTGGGCGCGGTCGTGGGTGCGCTGGGCGACGGCGATGTACAGCAGGTCGAGCACGACCAGCTGCGGGTGCCGGGCGGAGAGCGCGTCGGGGCGGAAGGTGGTGGCCTGGCTGGCGGTGAGCAGCACGATGTCGGCCAGCTCGGCCAGCGGCGAGCGCGGGAACCCGGTCAGCGCCACGGTGGTCGCGCCCCGGCTGCCCGCCTCGGCGAGCATCTCGATGGTCTCCCGGGTCTGGCCGGTGTGCGAGATGCCGAGCGCCACGTCGCCCTGGCGCAGCAGGGCCGCGCTGGCGAGGCCCTCGTGCACGTCGTTCCAGGCCCAGGCCGCCACCCCGATGCGGTGCAGGCTGAACTGCATCTCCTCGCCGACCAGGGCGCTGCCGCTGGCCCCGAAGATGTTCACCCGGGACGCCCCGGCGATGGCGACGGCGGCCCGTTCCACCTCGGCGAGGTCGAGCAGCGCGGCGGTGTCGTGCATGGCGCGGGTGTCGGCGGCCATGATCTGGTCGAGCACCCGGGAGAGGGGGTCGCTCGGCTGGATCTCGCGGCCGATGTCGACGGTCCAGCCCGCCGAGCGGGCCCGGCCGGTCTCCGCGGCGATGCCGAGTCGCAGGTCGGCGTAGCCCTCGAAGCCCATCGCCCGGCAGAACCGGGTGATCGTCGCCGGGGAGGTGCCGCTGCGCTCGGCCAGTTCCACGATGGTCGCCCGGGCGGCGGCCTCCGGGTCGCTGAGCACGTGCTCGGCGACGCGGCGCAGTGCCCCCGTCAGCTCGCCCGCGCCGGCCCGGACCCGCGCCAGCACGCCCTCGGAGCCGACCCCGAGCGCACCCCGCCGGTCGACCGCGCCGGCGTCGACCACCGCGGTCCCCGCGGAGGCGTCCACCTCGTGACCAACCATGGGGCACCTTTCCGAAAAGAGTGTTAACTGTTAGTGGTAAAAGTTCTTACTGAAAGCCCCTCCGTGTCAAGGCCGTGGGCGAAGTTTTCAAACTGTTACCTGGCGCACAGCCTCGGAACCTGTCCGCCCCTTGCCCGCCGCCGCCGGGCCGACCAGCATGAACGCGGCGTCGATCGAGGGGTGGGTGCGGATGTCCGACAGCGTCGTGGTCGGTCTCGACGTCGGGGGTACGTCCACGCGGGCGACCGCCCTGGCCCTCGACGGGCGGCGGCTGGGCACCGGCCGGGCGGGCGGCGGAAACCCCACCAGCCACGGTGCCGAACGGGCGGCGGGCGAACTCCTGGCCGCCCTGCGGGAGGCGCTCGCCGACGTCGATCCCGCCCGGGTGCGCGGCGGCACCATCGGGCTGGCCGGGGCGGGCCGGCTGCTCGCCGATCCGGCCGGCCGGGAAGCCTTCGACCGGGCCTGGCGCGACGCCGGCCTGCGCTGCCCGTACGCCGTGCACGGCGACGCGCTGGTCGCGTACGCCTCGGGCACCGCGAGCCCCGACGGCACGGTGCTGATCGCCGGCACCGGGGCGATCGCCGCCGGGGTCCGGGGGCTACGGCTGGACCGGGTCGCCGACGGTCACGGCTGGCTGCTCGGCGACGCGGGCTCGGGTTTCTGGCTCGGCCGGGAGGCGGTCCGCCGGCTGCTGGCCGACCTCGACCGGGGGCACGCGCCGGGTCGGCTGGCGACCGGGGTGCTCACCGAGCTGCTCGGCTCCGCCGACGTGGCGGCCCGCCCCCGGGACACCGTCGACGCCCTGGTCCAGGCGGTGACCCGACGGCCGCCCGTGGAACTGGCCCGGCTCGCGCCCCTCGTGGTCGCCGCCGCCGTCGACGGCGAGCCGGTCGCCCGCGGGCTGATCGACGAGGCCGCCGCGCACCTGGCGGAGAGCGCGGCGCGGATCCGACCCGCCGGCGACGGCTCCCCCATCGTGCTCGGCGGCGGGCTGCTGACCGGCGACACCCCGCTCGCCTCGGCGGTACGGGCGCAGGTCGGCCGGCAGTGGCCGGACGCGCCGCTGCACTCGGCGGGCGACGGCGCGGCCGCGGCGGCGTGGCTCGCCGCGCTCGACCTGCCCGAGGTGACGGATCCGCAGACCCTGCACGCCCTGCTGGTCCCGCCGCCCTGCTGACCTGACCGACCGGCTCCGGCTCATCCGCGCCGGTCGCGTCCTACGGTGGGCTGCGGGACATGCCGGGCGCGCCGAGCCCGCCCGACGAGCCGAACGAGCAGAGCCCGCCGAGCCGAGCCGCGGTAGCAGCCGGCGCCCCGGAGGCTTGCGCGGCGCTGGCGTCACCCCGTGACGCTCACGGTTGCCGCCACGCCGGCCTGCCATCCGCCGCAGGGAACACGACCAGCCTCAGGTCGGCCCCAGGGGAATTGGCATGCAGCCGCTGTCGAGCTGCCCCGTCCATGGGACCGGCGTCGATCCATGGATATCCGCGCAGCAAGGCCGGGTCGCATGCCCCGGGCCGCACGCCCGGACCGGCGTCGCTGACGTCCTGCTTCGGGGCCGGCGCCTGGGCGTGGAACGCCCGGATGTGACACCCGAACAGAGCTCAGCTGAAGCGCCGGACGGAAACCGCGGCGCTGGGACGCCGGGCGGGTGGGTGTGGTCCGACAGACGGGGCAGCTCGACAGCGTCCGCCGAACCCCACCGGCGGCACCGCTCCGCCGGGCCGGCGGGCCGGCGGGCCGGCGGGCCGGCGGGCCGGCGGGCCGTCAGCCCGGCGGGAGGCAGTGATCAGGATCGGTCTCGACAGGCTGGCCGATCGGCGAGCCACACGATCAGGCGGGAATCACTTCAGCTGGCCGGCGGTCAGGCCGGACTGGACCTGGCGTTGGAAGAGGATGTAGACCAGCAGCACCGGGACCACCGCGATGGTGAGGCCGGCGAAGAGCTGCGCGTAGTCGCCGGCGTAGCCCTGGTTGACCGAGAGCGCGGCGAGCCCCTGGGCGAGCACCCACTTGGACTCGTCGCCCTGCATGAGCACCTGGGGCAGCAGGAACTGGTTCCAGTGGCTGAGGAAGTTGAAGATCGCGACGCTGATCAGTCCCGGACGCGCCATCGGCAGCATCACCTGGAAGAACAGCCGGAAGTGACCGCAGCCGTCGACCAGTGCCGCCTCCGCGACGGCGGTGGGCAGGGTCCGGAAGAAGGCGGTCAGGAAGAACACCGTGAACGGCAGCGAGTAGGCCGCGTAGACCAGGATCAGCCCGGTCCAGGTGCCGAACAGGCCGGCGTTGCGCACCACGAAGAACAGCGGCACGAGGGCGAGGAAGACGGGGAACATCAGCCCGCCGACGAACAGGTAGTAGACGACCTGCTTGCCCCGGAACTCGTAGCGGGCGAAGACGTACGCGGCGGTGGCACCCATCAGCATGGTCAGGGTGACCGAGCCGGCGACCACCACCAGGCTGTTGAGGAAGTACTGGCCGATGTGCGCCCCGCTCCAGGCGCGGGCCCAGTTGTCGAAGCGCAGCGCGCCGGGCAGGCTCCACGGATCGGCCAGGATCTCCGCGTTGCTCTTGAACGAGCTGATGAACATCCAGAGCAGCGGCAGCACGGTCAGCGCGCCCCAGAACAACAGGAAGCCGTGCGACAGCACGTTGGCGACGCCGAGTTCGCGGCGCATCGGGCGGTCGGCGGGGCCGGGAGGCTCGGGCAGCGCCACCGGGGCCGGCTTGTCCAGAGTCGTCACGAGTACTCGATCCTGTCTCGCTTGCTGGCCCGCAGCGCCAGCACCGCCACCGTGAGGGTCAGGAAGAACATCACCACGCCGATCGCCGAGGCGTAGCCGAACTTGGTCTCGCTGCCGAACGCCGTGTCGTACATCCGCACGCCGATGACGTCGGTGGAGAAGTTGGGGCCGCCGTTGGTCATCAACTGCACCAGGATGAACCCGTCCAGGGCGAAGATGGCCAGGTAGACCCAGGCGACCTGGACGGTGTCCCAGAGCAGCGGGATGGTCACCTTCCACAGCGTGGTCAGCCGGGAGGCACCGTCGAGCATGACGGCCTCGTAGATCTCCCTGGGGATGGCCGACATGGCCGCGCCGAAGAGCACCACGTAGAAGCCGACGTTGCTCCAGATCATCACCGCGAGCACGCACCAGAAGGCGGTCCTCGGATCCCCCAGCCAGGTCGGCGCGCCCAGGCCGACGCTGTTCAGGGCGCTGGTGAGCAGGCCCTTGTTCGGGTGGTAGACCTCCTTCCACAGCAGCGCGATGATCACGACGGAGAGCACCTGGGGGAAGAAGTAGACCGTGCGGTAGAACGACGAGCCGCGCACCCCGCTGACCCCCGCCCGGCCCTTGCGGCCGCCCATGTTGAGCATGGCGGCGAAGAAGAGGCCGAGCACGATCGTCAGCACCGGAACCAGCGCCAGCAGGATCGCGTTGTTCTTCAACGCGTTCCAGACGTAGTCGTCGTTCCACAGCGTCTTGAAGTTCGCCAGCCCGACGGAGTTGGCGTCGGCCGAGTAGCCGAGCCAGTCGGTGGTGGAGATCTGGAACGCCTGCAGGTACGGCGACACGACGAAGATGACGTAGAGCAGCACCGGCGGCACCAGGAAGGTGACGATCAGCGGGTACTTGCCATGTCTCACGATGAGGTCCTACCTCTTCAGCGGCGGCCCGGTGGGGGCGGGGTGGCCCGCCCCCACCGGCCGGGGTGTCAGGCGGCCCGCTTGTACTTCTTGATCGAGCTGTCCTGGGCGATCGAGTCCGCGCCCTTCTGGCACTGGTCGAGGAACTCCGCGGGGCCGATCCGGCCGCTGAAGAACTCGCCGCACGCGGCGTCGACCAGGTTGCGCTCCAGCTTGCGGTAGTAGTTGTTGTAGACCCAGTTGAAGCCGTTGCTGCCGGAGGCCTCCAGCGCCTTCACCACCGTGTTCAGCCCGAACGGCAGCTCGACGCCCTCGCTGGCGCCGGCCACCACGGTCAGGCTGGAGACCTTCCTGGTGAAGTCCTGCGCGCCCTTCTTGGAGAGCATGACCCGGAAGAACTCCAGGCCACCGGCGAGGTTCTTGGCCTTCGCCGGGACCATGAACGGCTCGCCGGCGGTGCCCCGGACGGCCTCGAACGGCAGCTTGTCGCCGCTGCCCAGGCTCGGGGTCGGCTGGACGGTCATGTTGAAGCCGGCCGGGGTGACGTCCTTCTGCTCGCTCTCCAGCCAGGAACCGCAGGAGATGAAGGCCGCCTTGCCCTGGCACCACGCGGTCTGCGACTGCTTGTGGTCGAGGCCGGGCGAGCCCTCGAGGATGTACTTGTCCTTGACGATCTGGTGCCAGGCGTCGGCCGCGGTCTTCATCGCGTCGGACTTCCAGGCGTTGGGCTCCAGGTTGTCGATCGCCGTGGCGACCGAGGGTCCGCCGAACTTGATCGCGGTGGAGATCACCGGCCAGCTCATGTAGCGGGGATGCGCGCCCGCGTACGTCCAGGGGGCGATGCCGGCGGCCTTGATCTGCTTGCACAGCGCGATGTGCTCGTCCCAGGTCTTGGCGTACTCCCACTTGCGCTCGCTGAAGAGCTTGGTGGAGTGCCAGATGCCGTAGACGGTGTAGGTGTAGTTCATCACCAGGAACTTGCCGTCGTACGAGCCGACCTCGACGGCGCCCGGCAGCAGCGTGTCCTTGACCGTCTTGCCCGGGATGTCGAGGCTCGGGGCGGCGAGCAGCTCGCCCAGGTCCGCGATGGCGTTCTGCGACACCAGGCCGTTGAAGTCGATCTGGTTGGCGCCGGAGTTGTTGACCACGTCCGGCGGGGTGTTGTCGACGAAGCGCGGCTGGAGGGTCTTCGCGATCTCCTGCGTCGCCGAGTGGTTGATCTTCGCCTTCGGGTACTTCTCGGTGTACATGGCCTCGTGGGCCTTCGCGTACTCCTCGCCGAAGCCGCCGTTGAAGATCACCACCTCGAGGGGCGCGTCCTCCTTGACACCGAGCGGGTTCTGCTCGCTCTTGGTGCCCTTGTAGGCGCCGGCGTCGCCCTTGTCGTCGTCACCGCCGCCCGTGGCGCAGCCGGTCAGCAGGCCGGCGGCGGGGGTGGCCAGGAGGCCGGCGGCGGCGGTGCGCCGCAGGATGTCACGCCTGTTCATGGTCTCTCCTCGGATCGGTCCGGGCGGTCGCCGGATGGGGGATGGTGACCGCCGCACGAGGCGCAGGGGGAATTTGTCTTCAGTTCGCAATATCTTGCTGAAGAATTTCTACGGCAGGAGGGCGCGGACTTCAACCCCCGGGGACCGAACCGTTATCAGCAGCGGCCAGCCCCCGCCTGACGTACTCTCGGGGCCATGCGCCGCCTGCGGCAACTTGCCGCGCGCACCCCCGCTGGTCGGCAACGTTACGTCGACCTGCTCCGGGCGCTCGCCATCGGCATGGTCGTTCTCGGCCACTGGGCGGTCGCCGCGATCGGCGAGGACGCCGCCGGCCGGCCGACGGGGCGCTCGGCGCTGCCCGACCTGCCGTGGGCGTACCCACTCACCTGGGTCGCCCAGGTCATGCCGATCTTCTTCCTGGTCGGCGGGTACGCCAACGCCGCCTCGCTGACCGCCCGCCGGGCCGCCGGCGTCGACGCCACCGCGTGGCTGCTGGACCGGGGCGCCCGGCTGCTGCGCCCGACCACCGCGCTGCTGCTGGTGATCGCCGGCGGCGCCGCGCTCGCGTCGCTCGTCGGCGTCGGGGCGACGCTGGTGCGTACCGTCGCCTGGTTCGCCACGATCCCGCTCTGGTTCCTCGCCGCCTACCTGATCGTGGTGCCGCTGACCCCGGCGATGCACGCCCTGCACCGGCGCTTCGGCCTGCTCGTGCCGGCGGTGCTGGCCGCGCTTGTCGTCGTCGGCGACGTGGGGCGGGCGCTGGGTCCGGCCGAGCTGGCGCTGCCGAACTACGTCTTCGGCTGGCTGGCCGTGCACCAGCTCGGCATCGCCTGGCGCGACGCCGACGCCGGGCGTCACGACGCCCACCCCGCCGCGCGCCCCGCGTCCGGGCGGGACGGGACACCGCTGCGCCCCGGGCCCGCGCAGAACGGGGAACGCGGACGCCGGCTGCCGCCGTCCCGGCGCGCGGGCGCGGCGGCGCTGCTGGGCGGCCTGGCCGCGACGGTGCTGCTGACCACCGTCGGACCGTACCCGGTGAGCATGCTCAACGTGCCCGGCGAACGCCTGGACAACGCCGCCCCGCCCAGCCTGGCCCTGCTCACCCTGACCGCCGCCCAGTTCGGGCTGATCCTGCTGCTGCGCGACCCGGCGGAGCGCTGGCTGCATCGCCCCCGCCCCTGGCAGGCGGTGATCGCGGTGAACGCGGTCGTGCTCACCGTCTTCCTCTGGCACCTCACCGCCGCGATCCTGCTGGTCGGCGCGCTGGACGCGGCCGGGTGGCTGCCGACCCCGCCCGTGGGGTCGGCGGCCTGGCTGGCCTGGCGGGTGCCCTGGGTGCTGATGTTGACCGTGGTGCTGGCCGCCCTGGTCGCCGTCTTCGGCCCCGTCGAGGCCCGCACCGGCCGCGCCGGCAGCGCCCGACGCGGCGACAACGCCGAACGCGCCGGCGACGCCGGGCGGGCCGGGGACGGGGCCGCGTCGGGCCGCGCGCCGGCCGGCCGCGGGTGGCGGGCCACCGCGCGCACCGCGCTCACCGCCGCCGGTTTCGCCGCCGTGGTGTACGCCCTGGTGGTCAACGCGGAGACGCCCAGGTCGGCGCCCGAGCCGCTGGGCGTGCCGGCGCCGGCGCTGGTGGCGTACCTGGCCGGGGCCGGCACCCTGCGCCTGCTCAGGTCTGGGTGGGGAAGCCGAGGTTGACCCCGCCGTGCCGGGGGTCCAGCCAGCGGCTGGTGACCACCTTGCCCCGGGTGAAGAAGCGCACCCCGTCCTCGCCGTGCGCGTGCAGGTCACCGAAGAGCGAGGCCTTCCAGCCGCCGAAGGAGTAGTACGCCATCGGCACCGGGATCGGCACGTTGACGCCGACCATCCCGACCTCCACCTCGTGCTGGTAGCGCCGGGCCGCGCCGCCGTCGTTGGTGAAGATCGCCGTGCCGTTGCCGTACGGGTTGGCGTTGACCAGCTCCACCGCCTCCTCGTACGAGCCGACCCGTACGACGCCGAGCACCGGACCGAAGATCTCGTCGGTGTAGATCGACATGTCCGGGGTGACGCGGTCGAACAGCGTCGGGCCCAGCCAGAACCCGTTCGCGTCGCCGTCGGGCTCCACGTCGCGGCCGTCCACCACCGGCACCGCGCCGGCGGCCACCCCCGCCTCGACGTACGCGCGCACCCGGGCAGCGTGCGCGGCGGTGACCAACGGGCCCATGTCGCAGCCGCGCCGGCCGTCGCCGGTGCGCAGCCGGCCCATCCGCTCGGCGATCCGGGCGACCAGGGCGTCGGCGACCGGCTCCACCGCGACCAGGGCCGAGATCGCCATGCACCGCTCCCCCGCCGAGCCGAAACCCGCGTTGACCGCCGCGTCGGCGGCCAGGTCCAGGTCCGCGTCGGGGAGCACCACCATGTGGTTCTTCGCCCCACCCAACGCCTGCACCCGCTTGCCGGCGGCGGTGCCGCGCTGGTGGACGTGCCGGGCGACCGGGGTGGAGCCGACGAACGACACGGCCTTCACGCCGGGATGCTCCAACAGCGCGTCCACGGCCTCGGCGTCGCCGTTGACCACGTTGAGCACCCCGTCGGGCAGGCCCGCCTCGGCGAACCACTCCGCCAGCAGCAGCGCCGCGCTCGGGTCCTTCTCGCTCGGCTTGAGCACCACCGCGTTGCCGCAGGCCACCGCGATCGGAAGGAACCACAGCGGCACCATCGCCGGGAAGTTGAACGGGGAGATCACCGCGACCACGCCGAGCGGCTGCCGCAGGCTGTACGAGTCGACCTCGCTGGAGACGTTCTCGCTGAACCCGCCGCGCAGCGCGGAGGGGATGCCGCAGGCGTACTCGATGATCTCCAGGCCGCGCTGCACCTCGCCGGCGGCGTCGGCGAGCACCTTGCCGTGCTCGGCGGTGACCACCTCGGCGAGCCGGTCCCGCCGCGCGTGCACCAGCTCCCGGAAGGCGAACAGCACCGCCGTCCGCCTGGCCAGCGACGCGTCCCGCCAGAGCCGGGCCGCGCGCCCGGCGGCCTCCACCGCGACCGCGACGTCCGCCGCCGAGGCCAGCTCCACCCGGGCGGTACGCCGACCGGTCGCCGGGTCGAAGACGTCCCCGTGCCGCCCGGAGGAGCCGCTGAACGGCTTGCCGTCGACGAAGTGGCCGATGACGTCCACGCCGTGCTCCGCCGCGCTCACGCCGCCACCTCCGCCGCCCCGCAGGACCGGACCGCGTCGACCAGGATGGCCCGGCCGGAACCGGAGACCAGCTCGATCGGCCCGTCGTGGTGCAGCGGCATCCGGGACGGGAACACGGCCCGGTGCCGGGCCAGCAGATCGTCGGTGGTCATCGTCGCACCCTCTCAGCGGCGTTCGCGGTAACCGCACGCTGCCACCAGCCGGCGGCGGGGACAAGAGCCGTAGGGGGTGCGGCACCGGGGCCGCCCGTCACCGTCGTCGCCCGGTCCGGTCGTTCGTCGCCGGCCCGCCCGTGCGCCGCCCGGGCACCGGTACGATCCGGCGGTGCGGACCGGTGAGGAAGCGCCGCGTGGGACGCCGGCGCTGTCGACCGGCGCGGCGGGCACGAGCGTCGAGGCGCTCGCGGCCGGCGTACGGGCCTGGGTGGGCTCGGCGCCGCTGCGCGAGCTGGTCGGGCACTTCGGCGGCGAGTGGCCGGACGGGGACGTGGCGGGGGTGCTGGCCGGCCTCGACGACTTCTCCGCCCGGCACTGGGACTTCCGGGGTGGCCGGGAGCGCCCGGACGCCCGGGAACCGGCCTTCGACCCGGCCACGGCGCGGCTGGTGCTCGCCACCGCCGCCGCGCTCGGCATGGTGCGTCCGGCGGCGCCGGCCCGCTCGCGGTACGCCCACCTGGTCGTGCTCGGCGGGTTGGCGCACGCCTGCCAGCGCCGGGTCGCGTACGCGGCGCACCTGCTGCGCGGCGGCACCCGCATCGGCGGCGAGGTGGCGGTGCTGGGCAGCTTCCGCCCGCTGTCCGACGTGGAGTGCCGTGCCCTGGACGCGGCCGGCGTGCCGCCCTGCGACACGGAGGTGGCGGCGCTGGACGCGGCGGTGCGGCGGGAGTTCGCGGTGGCCGCCCCGGCCGAGGAGGACGGCCACGACGCCGACCACCCGCACCACTCCTGGTCCTCGCGCACGTACCGGCCCGTGCACGGCCCGCCGGTCCGGGTACTGGCCGCCCCGTCCGGCGATCCCGGGCGGCGCCGCGCGCACACCGCCGACACCCAGCGGTTCTGGGCCGAGCGCGTCCGCCTGGGCGCGGGCGATCCGGTGCTGATGGTGACCGCGCCGATCTACGTGCCGTTCCAGCACTGCGACGCGCTGCGCACCCTCGCCGTGCCGTACGGCTGCGCGGTCGAGACCGTCGGCGTCGACCCGGCCCTGCCCGACCTGGCCGGGCTGCCCGAGCCGGCGCTCACCCCGGGGCGCTACCTCCAGGAGATCCGCTCGGCCATCCGGTCCGTGCGGGCCCTGCACACGGCGCTGGGCGCCGGCCGGCCGACGCACGGCCGGGGGCCGGCGCACGACGGATCGCCGCACGCCGGCCCGGTGGACCGCGGTCAGTTGACGTAGACGGGAGCGTTCCCCTTGCTGGCGTCCTGCACGGGCGAGTACGCCGCGGAGAAGTACGCCGTGCCGAAGCAGAGGCTCGGGCCGGAGAACTTCGTCAGCGTCTGGTTGGTGAAGGTGATCGAGTTGTTGGCGTTGGTCGCCGTGCCGGTCAGGCTGTTGGTGCTGGTCCGGTAGACGCAGGTGATCGCGCCGAGCAGCGAGTTCAGCACGACGGTGCTCTGGATCGGCGCCGTCGCCGTGCCGCTGATCCGGACCACGCCGGCGCTGGTGACCGAGGTGGCGTACGGCAGGTTCTGCACGGTCACGCTCTGCACGCCGGTGGTGCCGATCACGTTGGTGGTGCAGTTGGTGAAGGACTGCGCGGTCAGTCTCTCGGTGGCGGTGCCCGGGGCCGCCGGGTTGCTCAGCACCGTGGCGCTGAAGGTGGACGCGGCGCACTTCACGCCGGTGGTGCCCGTGGCGGAGGAGTAGAAGGTGGCGTTGGTGCCGGTCCTGAGGCTGGCCCGGATCACGTCGTTGACGGCAACGGCGGTGCCGCCCGGCGCGGGGTAGGTCAGCACGTTGTTGGCGAACGGTGCCGGGGTGGCGGAGCGCGGGGCGGCGGCGGAGCCCGGGGCGGCGGCGAGGCCGGTCAGCAGCGCGAGGGTGGTGAGGCACACGCCGATTCGTCCGTACCTGAGCATGGTGGGTCCTTTCCGGGGCGGGGAGATCGACAGGCGCGGGCGGGGGTGCCCGCGTGGCGACCGGGGCCGTCGCGTCATGGACGGCGGTGGGGGTGCCGGGCGGCCGTCGGGGCCGGACGGCGGTGGTGGTGGTGCGGCGACGTCAGCGGGCAGGCCGGCGTGGGGCGCCGCGGCGTAGCGGCGTCACCTGAGTCTTTCCGACCTTGGGAGAGCGCTCCTGTTCCGCGATAATGGCAGCCATCGAGCCCTCCTTCGACGAGTCGACGGGTGACCATCCGGAAGATCACCCATGGTGATGGGATCTCAACTGAGCGTGCAGAAAGTTATAAACCCCGGAGGGTCGCAAAGTCAATCGAATGGAGAGGTAACCGAGGTGACCACGCAGCGCCGTCCGCACCCGGCGCCGGCACCCCTGCCGGGCGCACGCCCCGGCCGCGACCCCGATCGCGCGATCAAGCGTGGCCCGCGCCGGCTCTCCGCCGAGGCGGTGGCCGCGACCCAGCGCGACCGCCTCTTCGACGGGCTCGTGCGGGAGGTGGCGACGAAGGGCTACGACAACGCCCGGGTCACCGACATCTGCCACGCGGCCGGGGTGACCCGGCCGGCCTTCTACGCCCTCTTCAGCGGCAAGGAGGACGCCTTCCTCGCCGCGTACCGGCACGGCGTGGCCGTGCTGTCGCAGCTCATGGAGGGCGCCTACCGGGAGGCCGGACCGGCGTGGTCGGACGCCGCCCGCGCCGCCCTGCGCACCCTGCTGGAGGTGCTGGCGAGCGTACCCGCCTTCGCCCGGATGGCACTCGTCGAAGTGGACGCGGCGGGCCCGGACGCCCGCCGGGAGCGCGACGCCCTGCTCGGCAGCTTCCGCCGGTTCTTCGCCGACGCCGGCCCCGGCCCGGCCGCGGACGTGGACCGCGAGGCGCTGGTGTCCACCGTGGTCGGTGGGATCCACGCCACCGTCCGCAACCGGGTGGCCCAGGGCCGGGCGACGGAGCTGCCCCAGCTGCTGCCGGTGCTCACCTACGCGGCCACCGCGCCCTTCCTCGGCACCGACGGCGCGGCACGGGCGACGCGGCTGGCCCGTCCGGCCGACGGCCCGGGCACGACCGCGCCGTGCGCGCCGACCGGCGAGGCCGCCCCCCTCCCCTGACGGCACGGTCGGAAACCGCAGCGGTTTTTCACTTTGGCCGCATTTGGCAGATACCGCCTCAACCAGTCCCCACCGGCCGTTGACCCGCCATTTACTCAGCGGTAACTTCAGCCTGCGCAGACCCTTCAGCCGAATTTCCATTGTCGCTGATGAATCGATCTCGAAAGGGAGCCCGCCATGTCGGAGCAGATCCCACCGGTCGAACCCGATCCGCCGCGCAGCGGCGTGCGCTGGCGCCGGTTCGCCGCCACGCTGGGCACCGTCGTGGCGGGTGCCGCCGGCATGGTCGTGCTGACCGCCCAGGGCGTGCTGGGCGCGCAGTTCGCCATCTCCGGCATGCCGTTCACCGTCACCGCCGACCGGCTCACCGGCACGGGCTTCGAGCAGTTCGCCACCATCGACAGCATGATTCCGGACAGCCCCAACCAGGGCGACACCGGCGGGCAGGTCCTGGTGATGGTGTCGGCGATCGACAAGGCCGAGCTGACGAACCTCTGCCAGAGCATCAACCTGGGCGGCGTCTATCTGAAGATCACCGCCGGCGGCGGCGGAACACCGGTCACCGCCCGCACCCTGGTCGTCGACGGCGACGAGGTCGCCGGCAACGCCTCGTTCAAGAACATCAACGTCGGGCAGGACGCGAGCACCCTCGACCAGGTGCCCGGGGTGCGGGGCAACCCCGGCGTCTTCGCCCAGCAGTCGGACACGGTGACCATCACCAACCTGCGGCAGAACAACTACGCCACCACGGCGGCCGTGTTCAACCTGCCCGACCTGCGCATGGCGTTCACCTCCGACGGATGCTGACGTGACCGCCGGAGAACACCACCCGGTGCCGGCCGCCCGCCGACCCGGCGGGCGCTGGCGCCGCTGGCGGCGGGGCCGGCCGTTCACCGCCGGGGTGCTGATCGCGCTCGGCGGCCTGGAGATGCTCGTGACCCTGCGCGCGCCGCTCGGGGTGCTGCTGCACGTCGGGCCGCAGGGGCTGGCCGCGTACCTGGTGCCGGCCGTCCTGGTGCTCTGCGGGGTGCTGCTGGTCGCCACTCCGCAGCAGCGGGTCTTCTACGCCGTGCTGGCGCTGCTGCTCGGGCTGGTCTCCTGGTTGACCTCGAACCTGGGCGGCTTCCTGGTCGGGATGCTGCTGGCCCTGGTCGGCGGCGCGCTCGCCTTCGCCTGGACGCCCGACAAGCGGCCCCGGCCGACCGGTGCCACCGGGGCGCCCGGCGCGCCGGACCCGGCGGCCGAGGACGAGGACGAGGACGGCGGCGCGCTGCTGCCGGGCGCGCGCACGGCGGAGGACGAGGACGGCAGCGCCCTGCTGCCGGGCGCGCGCACGCCGGACCCGACGCCCGCCGACCGGGGCTGAGTCAGCCGGCGGTGTCGCGTACGGCCTGGGCGAAGACCTCGGAGCGGTGCTCGAAGTTACGGAACCGCCCGTAGCTCGGCGCGGCCGGGGAGAGCAGCACCACCCCGCCGGCCGGGGTCAGCTCGCGGGCCAGCCGCACGGCGTCGACCAGGTCGTCGACCACCTCGGTGCGCACCTTCGGCAGGCCGGCGAGCGCCTCGACGATCCGGGCGCCGCTGTCGGGGATGCCGAGCACGGTGAGCTCGCGCTCCGCGAGGTGCTCGCGCAGCGGCGCGTAGTCCAGGCCCCGGTCGGTGCCGCCGACGATCACTGTCAGCGGTCGCCCCTCGTACGCGTCGATGGCGTGCATGGCCGCGTACGGGCTGGTGGCGAGGGTGTCGTCGACGAAGGTGAGACCGGACGGGTCGGCGATCTCGGTGAGCCGGTGCGCCAGCCCCTGGAACTCGGCGACCGCCACGGCCAGGGTGTCCCTGCGGGCCACCACGTCGACGCCGAGCGCGTCGAGCACGGCGAGGGCGACGCAGAGGTTGCCCTCGTTGTGCCGGCCGACCAGCGGCAGCACCGCGCGCGGGAACAGCGGCCGGTCGCCGAGGTGGAACCAGGGCGTGCCGTCCGCTCCGCCGGCCACGTGGGCGGTGTCCGGCAGGCCGGCGCGTACCGCCGCGCGGTCGCCCAGTTCGAGGGCGAGCCTCGGGTCGGCGCCGTTGACCACCACGGTCCGTGGCCCGTGCGCGAGCAGGTTGAGCTTGTCCCGGTAGTACTCACGCTCGCCGCCGTGCGCGTCGAGATGCTCGGGGAAGAGCGCGGTGACGACCGCGACGCGGGGCGAGTCGGTCAGGTCGCTGCACTGGTAGCTGGAGAGCTCCAGCACGTACAGCTCCGCCTCCGGCAGGTCCAGCGTCGGCACGCCGATGTTGCCGCCGAAGACGTTCGGCCGGTCCACGACGGCGAGCAGGTGACTGATCAGGCTGGAGGTGGTGCTCTTGCCCTTGCTGCCGGTGACGCCGACGGTGCGGGCGGCGTGGTCGGCCATCCACAGCGCCGTGCCCTGGGTCACGGTCGCACCCCGCCGGCGCAGCTCCACCAGCCACGGGTGGGTCTGCGGCACGCCGGGCGAGCGGACCACCACGTCGGCGGCGGCCAGCCGGGCGAAGCCCTCCTCGCCGGTGACCAGCGGCGCCGCCTCGGCCAGCGGTCCCTCCCAGGGCAGGCTGAGGAAGTTGGCGCTGTCGTCGACGGCGACCAGGTCGGCCGGGCCGTGCGCGGCGATCGCGGTCACCGCGGCCCGGCCTTCCCGGCCGGCCCCCCAGACGGCGACGGTACGTCCGCGCAGGTCAGACAGGCGCACGGGCTCTCCTCAGGGGGTGTTGACGGGCGGGGCAGGGGCGGGTCCGGCGCAGCCGGACACGGCCGGACGAACCAGGGCCTAGTATGGCGTGTGCCCAACGAGCAGCTCCGGCGGATGGACGCCTTCACCTTCCCGTCCTACTCGATCGACCTCTCCACCGGGGAGGTGTTGTTCGACTACGCCCTCACCGGCCCCGACGGCGAGCAGCGGTTCACCGAGGTGGTCACCCTTCCACTGCCGGACGCGCCGCCGTCGGACGAGACCGTGGCGACCCTGGGCCGGGTGCTGGAACTGCTGCACGTGGTCGCCGGCGTCAGCTACTACAAGGCCGCCGCCCCGCCCCGCCTGGTGCTGCCGGCGCCGCTGGGCACGGCCGCCGCCGAGCTGGTCACCGCCGTCTACACCAAGGGCCTGGCGGAGTACGCGTACCGCAACCAACTGCCGCACGTGCTCGAACTGCGCCCGGAGGTGCCGCCCGGCACGGTCTCCCCGGCCCGGGAGTACGACGACTCCGACCGGCGTCCGCTCTCGGCGGTGGGCGGCGGCAAGGACTCCATCGTCAGCCTGGAGGCCCTGCGCCGGGCGGGCCTCGACCCGGTGCCGTTCTCGGTCAACCCGAACCACGTGATCGTCGCGGTGAACGAGGCGTCCGGGCTGGCCCCACTCGCCGCCCGGCGGCGCATCGACCCGGTGCTGTTCGAGCTGAACGCCGCCGGGGCGCTCAACGGCCACATCCCGGTCACCGCGATCAACTCGCTGATCGCCGTCGCCACGGCGGTGCTGCACGGGCTCGGCCCGGTGGTGATGTCCAACGAACGGTCGGCGTCGGACCCGAACCTGGTCTGGAACGGCCACGAGATCAACCACCAGTGGTCCAAGGGCGTGGAGGCGGAGGGGCTGCTGCGGGCCGCGCTGGCCGCGCACGCCGGGCTGACCGAGCCGTACTTCTCGCTGCTGCGCTCGCTGTCGGAGCTGCACATCGCCCGGTCGTTCGCCGAGATCGACCGCTACGACGACGTCGTGACGAGCTGCAACGCGGCGTTCAAGCTGCGCGACGCCAGCGAGCGCTGGTGCCGTGACTGCCCGAAGTGCCGGTTCGTCTTCCTGGCCATGGCGCCGTTCATGTCGCGCGAGCGGATCACCCACATCTTCGGCGGCGACCTGCTCGCCGACCCCACGCAGGTCCCCGGCTACCGGGAACTGCTGGGCGTGGACGGGCACAAGCCGTTCGAGTGCGTCGGCGAGGTGGAGGAGTCGGTGGTGGCGTTGAGCCTGCTCGCCGAGCAGGGCCAGTGGCGCGAGGCCCCCGTCGTGCGCGCCCTCGTCGACGCCGTACCGGACACGGCCTGGTCGGCCGCCGCCGCCTCGGACGTCTTCACCCCCGGCGGCCCGAACCACGTCCCCCCGCCCTACGCGAAGGCCCTAGCCGCCCTCACCTGACTGTGAGCATGGCGGGGTCGGCTCGGGAGTGGTGAGCTGATAGCCGGCAGTGGCAGGCGTGACCCTT
>NZ_JBHMIR010000051.1:0-29888 GCF_048060285.1 Micromonospora sp. LOL_025
AGGAAGTTCGTCAGGTTGTCGTGGGTCAGCACGACGCCCTTCGGCGTGCCTGTGGAACCGGACGTGTAGATGACGAACGCCGGCGCGGACGGCTCGACGGTCGGCAGATCGACCGGTTCGTGCGTCTGCACGGTCGGCCAGTCGTCGTCCAGCCTGACCAGCCGTACGCCGTCGGACCGGGGGACGCGTGCGGCGACCTCGCCGACGGTGAGCACCACCCGTGCGCCGTGGTCGGCCAGCAGCACGCGCATCCGCTCCGTCGGCCAGGACACGTCCATCGGCGTGTACGCCGCGCCCGCCCGCATCACGCCCAGGGTGGCGATCAACGTCCACAGGCTGCGGTCCAACGCCAGCGACACCACGTCACCGGCCCGCACGCCCAGCGACCGCAGGTACCCGGCCAGCGCCCCCGAGCGGTGTTCCAGCTCCGCGTACGTCAGCACCTCACCGCCGGCGACGCCCGCCACCGCCTCCGGCGTGCGCCGCGCCCACTCCAGCACCAACTCGTGGATCGGCTGACCCGGCACCTCGCGCACCGGGCCCCGACCCCACGCCAACAACCGCTCCCGCTCCGCGTCCCCCACCAGCGGCAACCCCGACAGGCCGACCCCCGGATCCGCCGACCCCGCCGACGCCAGCAGCACCGTCTGGTCCACCAGGCCCCGCACCCACTGCGCCGAGAACCCGTCCGCCGCGTAGTCCACCCGTACCGCCGACCCGTCGCCCGCGACGGCCACCACCACATCCACGTCCACGACATGCGGCCCCACCTCGGCCACCGGAGCGTCCACCAGCCCCACCACCACCGGACCCACCGCGCCCCCGGCCGGCGTGACCGGCCCGGCCAACGCCGCAGCCACCCGCGACACCAACTCGCCGAAACCGGGGTCGTCCGCGCCGTCGACCCGCAACACCCCACCCGACGACAGGCCCACCACGACCTCGGCCTGGGCGGTGTACCGGGCCAGCACTCCCACCAGGCCGGCCAGCACCACCGCGCCGGGCGACTCCGCGCCCGCCAGGTCGGGCAGGTCCACCCTCCGGAACTCCGAGGCCGCCCGGGCGGGCCACACCGTCGGCCGGCGCAGGTCCCCCACGAGGTCGAGGACCTCGAAGTCGGTGCCGGCCCCGGCGACACCCACGGCCGGGACCCGACCACCAACGAACCCGACAGACATGAGCCAACCTCCGATCAGGCCCGGCGTCGCCCTCGGGGGTACGCCGGGCGGGGAAGAACCACGAACTCCGGGGACGCGGCCCGCGCGCCCACGGCCATGACAAGCAGTCCGGTGTGTACGGGGCGAACGGTCAACCGGTGGTGGGGGAGCCCGGCGGCCCGGCTTCCAGGAAGCGCAGCATGTGCCCGTTCAACTCCTCGGCGAAGCCGTACGGCAGGTAGTCGGTGCGGATGGTGACGCGCAGGAGGGCGTGGTCGGCGCGGGGCAGCACCTCGACCGTGAGGCCGTTGGGCACCTCCCGGGCGTACGGGTCGACGACCTCCTCGGCCCGGCAGCCGGGCAGCTCCAGCGGAAGCACCACGTTGTCCTGGAACACGAAGGTCGGCAGGCTGGCGACCACCTCGCCGGAGAGCCCGGCGGCGGGGTCGTCGGCGGTCTCCGCGAAGGGCACGTCCTGGGCCCGCATGAGGTCGCTGATCGTCTCGTTGACCCGCAGGACGAGTTTGTCGTCCTGCGGCCCGTCGAAGCGCACCCGGACACAGTTGAGGTTCAGCCGGGTGGTGAAGGCGGAGTCGAGAACGCGGCTGCCGCGCTTGGCCACCACCATCAGCAGGCCGATGTCGTCCTGCTGGTGGACGGCGCGCAGCGCGGAGGCGAACGCCGCGACGAAGTAGCTGGACCGGCTGAACCGCTGTTCCCGGGCGGCCCGGTCCCAGCGCCGCAGGACCTCCGGGGTGACGGTGACGGTGTGCCCGGCCTTCGGACCCCAGGCCAGTGCCTGCTCCAGCGGTGCCGTGGCCTCGCCCCGGCCCTGGCGGGGCAGCCCGCGCAGTTGTTCGCGCCAGTAGGCCCGCTGCGCGTCGAGGTCGGCGGCGTCGCGCAGCCGGGCGTACTCCTCGTACGACTGACGCAGCGTCGGCGCCGGCCGCGCCCACACCGGGGCCGCGCCCGACAGCCGCGCCGCGTAGGCGTGACTCAGGTCCCGCACCAGCAGCGCGTACGACCAGCCGTCGAAGGCGATGTGGTGGATGCCCACGCCGAACAGGACCCGCCCGGTGGACTTCTCCCGGATCAGGGCGGCCCGCCAGACGCGGCCCTGCGTGTAGTCGAGCGGCTGCTGCACCGCCTCCGCCAGTTGGTCCAGGGCTTCCTGCTCGCTGCCGGCGTCGGTGAGCAGCCGCAGCTGCGGCATGCCCGGATTCGGCGGGACGAGTGCGACCGGAGGAGCCGTCCGCCGGTAGCGGGCGTGCAGCGCCTCGTGCCGGCGGTGCACGTCGCCCAGCGCCGCCATCAACGCCCGCAGGTCCAGCTCACCCTCGATCCACCAGGTGACCGGGACGACGACCTCCAGCGGCGACATGAGGCACTTCGCCACCTGCTGCGCGAGCGGAACCGGGCCGGGGCGCTGACGGGCCTGCGCGGCGGTCGCGTCGGCGTCCGTGCGGCGGGGCGCGGTGGTCAGCCAGTGGGCCAGGCCCTGCGGTGTGGGGGTGCGGTGGATCTGCGAGACGGGAACGACGACGTCCGCGGCCTCGTCGATACGCGTCGCGACCGCCGCGGACTGCAGGGAGGTGCCACCCAGGTCGAAGAAGCTGTCGCGCGTGCCGACCCGGTCGATGCCGAGGACGGTCGCGAACACCGCGGCGACGAGGCGCTCCTCGTTCGTCGCCGGCTCGACGAACTCCACCCCGAGGTCGGGGCGTTGGGTGTCGGGCGCGGGCAGGGCGTTCCGGTCGATCTTGCCGGTGCCGCCGACGGGGAAGCGGTCGAGGACCATGATCACGGCGGGGACCATGTAGCTGGGCAGCACGGTGGCGGCGTGTGCGCGTAGTTCGGCGGTGACGGGGGTGCGGCCGTTGCGTCCGGTGACGTAGGCGATGAGGCGGGCGGTGCCGTGCTCCTCGCGGCGGGTGACGACGGCGGCGCCGACGTCGGGGTGTCGGGCGAGAACGGTCTCGATCTCACCGAGTTCGATGCGGATGCCGTTGACCTTGACCTGGTGGTCCATGCGGCCGAGGATTTCGAGTGCGCCGGTGGTGTTCCATCGGCCGAGGTCGCCGCTGCGGTAGGCGAGGCCGCCGCCGTACGGGTCGGTGACGAAGCGCTGGGCGGTGAGTTCGGGGCGGTTGAGGTAGCCGTCGGCGACGCCGAAGCCGGTGATGAGGATTTCGCCGGGTACGCCGGCGGGCACGAGGTTGAGGTCGGTGTCGACGACGCGGATCTGCCGGTTGGGCATGGGCCAGCCGATCGGCACGTACGCGCCGGCCCAACCCGCCGACGCGTCGAACCACGTGCACGCCACGGCGATCTCCGCCGGCCCGTACGCGTTCACCACCCGCGTACCCGCCGCCAGCCACCGCTGGGCCAGCTGCGGCGGGACGGCCTCGCCGCCGAGGATGATGCAGCGCAGCCCCGGGCAGGCGGCCGGGTCGAGCGGGGCGACGTTGGTGGCCGGTCCGAACGTGTGCGTGACGTCGTGGGTGTTGATGAGGTCGGTGAGCCGGCGCGCGTCGAGCAGGTCGTCGCGGGAGCAGACGACGACGCGGCCCCCACCGGTGAGCGTCGCGAAGATCTCCCCGAAGGCGGCGTCGAAGACCGGTGCCGCCGAATGCAGCATCCGGCTGTCGGGGCCGACGGCGCACTCGTCGGTCATCCACGCCAGGAAGTTCGTCAGCCTCTCGTGCGTCAGCACGACACCCTTCGGCGTACCCGTCGATCCCGACGTGTAGATCACGAACGCCGGCGCGGACGCCGGCACCACCGGCAGCTCCACCGGCTCACCCGCCTGCACCACCGGCCAGTCGTCGTCCAACGCCACCACCGACACCCCGTCGCCACCGGGAATCCGGGGCGCCACCGCAGCGACGGTCAGCACCACCCGCGCGCCGTGGTCGGCCAGCAGCACGCGCATCCGCTCCACCGGCCACGACACGTCCATCG
This sequence comes from Micromonospora sp. LOL_025, assembly GCF_048060285.1. Lineage (NCBI taxonomy): Bacteria > Bacillati > Actinomycetota > Actinomycetes > Micromonosporales > Micromonosporaceae > Micromonospora > Micromonospora sp. LOL_025. The sequence continues at coordinate 4,119 of NZ_JBHMIR010000051.1, forward strand.
GCGTGTACGCGGCACCCGCCCGCAACACCGCCGTCGTCGCCACCAACGACCACAACCCGCGCTCCAACGCCAGCGACACCACGTCACCCGCGCCCACACCCACCGACCGCAGATACGCCGCCAGCACGGCCGACCGGCGATCCAACTCCCCGTACGTCAACACCTCGCCGCCGGCGACACCCGCCACCGCCTCCGGCGTGCGCCGCGCCCACCCCAGCACCAACTCGTGGATCGGCTCACCCGACACCTCACGCACCGGGCCCCGCCCCCACGCCAACAACCGCTCCCGCTCCGCGTCCCCCAGCAGCGGCAGCGCCGACAATCCCACCTCCGGCCCCGCCAACCCGGCGGAGACCAGCACCACGAGCTGGTCCACCAGACCCCGCACCCACTGTGCCGAGAAACCCTCCGCCGCGTAGTCCACCCGCAGCGCCGACCCGTCCGACGCCACACCGACCACGAGGTCGACGTCCACCACGGCCGGCCCACTGTCCGCCACCGGCGCGTCCACCAGCGTCAGCACCACCGGGCCCACCGGCTCCCGGCCCACGGCCACGGGCGCCGCCAGCGCCGAGCGCACCCGCGTCACCAGCTCGGCGAAACCCGGATCGCCCGCCACGTCCACCCGCAGCACCGATCCGCCGCCACCGGCCGACAGGCCCACCACCACCTGCTCCTGGGCCGTCCAGCGGGCCAGCACCGCCACGAGCCCCGCCACCACGACGTCGCCGGCCGGCCCGACGTTCGGCGACCAGGAGGGCAGCACCCGGTGCACCGAGGCGGCCCGGGCCGGCCACACCGTCGGCCGGCGCAGGTCCCCCACCAGGTCCAGCGCACCGGCGTCGACCGCGCCGTCCACGGCCCGCGCACCATCGAACCCGACAGACATCAGCTCAACCTCCGATCGAAAGGGGGTGACCGGAAGGCGCGGGGCCTCGGTGCCGCACCAGCGGGCGCACTCCGGTCGGCGCGGCAGGGACGGTTCGCGGGCGCCGCGGCCGATTCGGGTGGCCGGGCGCGGACGGCGGTGCGACACCGACGGGGTCACCGTCCGAATTCCGGGTCGCCGGCACGTCCTCGATCGAAAGGAGCAGGTCGGTGCCCGATCCGATCACCGGCGCCTCCCGTCCATCCGGGGCGCCGCGCACCCACATTCGTCCCCCGTCCGGTGCAGCGAAAAAGGGAACGACGAACCGATGGGGCCCGACCCTACGAAGCGCGGTGGAGCGGCGTACACCCCTAGAGATATGCACGTCGACCCCTAGCGTGACGGCCGCAGATTCCGACCGGGGCCCGCCGAGGATACGCCCGCAGTAATGACCGGACCCGGGCCCGCGTCCGATGCCGCGGCTGCCGGATCGGCAATTTGGGCTGGTCAGTGTGGTGTTTGCCGGCGACGGTCGGTCGGAATTTCGGCCGGATGCCGCGACTTTTCGCCGAAAGCACACGCCGCTATATCTTTTCTATAGTGGATGGTTGGTGCCCTCCGAGAGGGTCGATGCACGAATGTCCGGTTTCGACGGAGAATGGTCCCGGGGTCTTCTTCGAAAAAGGCTATTCGGTCAGCCCGGGTCCAGGGTTCGGATCGGAGAATTGGCGATCCCGGCGGCGAAAAGGGCCGCCCGCGGTCGGCTGACCGGCCCATCCCGGGGAAATGAGGATTGACTATGCTTTCCCGATCATGACCCAGTCGGTGACTGGCAATTCAGCCACCGCCTGTTGGTGTGCACCTTGCCAAACGCAGCGCTGACCACAAGTCAGCCCGCTGCCTGGCCGGTCCAGTCAGGGACCGTCCGGTCGGTGCACGCGGTACGCCCGACTCTCGTGGCCGAGCGGCCTCATCAGGACCGGGAGCGCACGCATCCGTCCACGTTCTCCGCTGTTCGTGGTCGTTGCGCACCCGGACTCCGTGCCACCCCGAGGCCCTTTGTGGGCCGGCATGTCAGGAGATCCAATGGATGGACCTATCCAGGTGCAGGTGTTCGCTCACGACGGGGTGGTCCTGGCCCGGCCACCCGATCCGGTGACGACCGCCGGCAGCCGCTATCTCGCCGGTGCGGGCACCGCCCTGTACAACGGGCTGGACATGATCACCGGTCTCCACCTGACCCTCCCGCACCAGGCGTCGGCCATTTGCAGCACCGGCTCCAGCGCGGACAAGTCGCTGCGTCTGCTCAGCCGGTGCGGTCTCAAGACGCCGAGTGATCTGCGCGAGTTCCGCTCCGGCGCGCAGGCGGTGCAGTTCGCCCGGGACGCCGCCGAGCGGGGCGAGACGCTGGAGTTCCAGTTTCCCCCGCACGATCCGCAGTTGCGGGCCGCGCGCGCCCGGGTGTCCCCGGACCTGTTGGCCCGCCTCAACAACAAGACCACGCTGGAAACACTGATCGCACCGGAATACCTGCCCCGTCGCCAGGTCGCCACCCCCGCCGAGGTACGCCGCATCGTGCAGCAGGACCGGCGGCCGGCGGTGGTCAAACCGGCCGGTGTCGAGGTGTACAGCGGAATCGCGATCTTCACCAGGCGGTTGCAGGACCGGCGGCACCGGGCACTGTTCAACCAGCTGGAACAGGTGAGCGATCGGTGGATCGTCGAGGAGGAGGTGCCCTTCCGGACGATCTGGGGACTCCAGTTCGGCGTGACGGAGAGCGGAGCGGTGCAGTACTTCGGTGCGTCCGAACACCTGCCGCAGCCCACCTCGACGTGGGTCGGTTGTGTGCTCGACGACGACCAGCCGCCGGCGGAGCTGATCGAAGCGCTGACCGTAGGGGTCCGAAAGGCCAGTGCTCTCGGGTACCGGGGGTACTGCTCCTTCGACGCCGGAATCGGTCGGGGCGGCGAGCTGCGGGTCATCGACCCGAACTTCCGGGTCAGCGGGGCCACCACGTCGGTGCTGCACCGCAGCTCGCTGCTGGGGCAGCACCCGTGCGCCATGACCACGTTCTTCTCGCTGGCCCCCGGCGTCGACGCCGAGCCGCTCCTCGCGCCGTTCATCGACCGGGGGCAGTTCGTCGCGTTCATGCACCACGACCCGGCGGAGACGGACAACGGCCCACTGCCGGCCACCATCGTCGGCATGGTCGGCGCCTCGGACCGGTACGCCTGCGGGGTGCTGGTCGCGCAGATCCAGCGGGCGCTGGGCGGTTGACGCGTCGTCCCCCGGGCCGTGGCGGCGGTCCGGGGGAGGCCCGACCGCGGTCGACCGCCACACCGGCGCCGTCCCGTTGCCGGGCGAAAACGCCGTGCGCGGTCGCCGGCCCCGGGTCCATGATGAGGATCATGAGCGTGCGCGTCGACGATCCGGTCCGCCTCGGTGAGAGCCGGCTCCCCGACGGGCGGTTGCTCGGCTGGGCCGAGTGGGGGCCGCCGGACGGTGTCCCGGTGCTGCTGTGCCCGGGGGCGGCCACGAGCCGGTGGCTCGGCTTCGGCGCGGACGTCGTCGACGCGCTCGGGGTGCGTCTGGTCTCCGTGGACCGCCCGGGGCTCGGCAGCTCGACCCCCGCGCCCGGCCGGACGTACGCCGACTTCGCCGCGGACATCCGCGACCTCGTCGGACTGCGGGGACTGGCGTGCCCCGCGGTGGTCGGCAACTCGCAGGGCGCGCCGTTCGCTCTCGCGTGCGCCGAGGCGGGCGTCGCCGCGGCGCTGGCCGTCGTGTCCGGCGCGGACGAGGTCGCCGCGCCGGAGTTCGCCGACGCGCTGCCGGCGGAGCTGCGTCGGCTCGTGGACACGACCGCCGCCGATCCCGCGGCGGCGGAGCAGTTCTTCGCCGGCTTCGACGCGGACGCGATGTGGCGCCTGGTGACGAGCGGGAGTCGCGAGGCCGACCTGGCGGTGTATCGGGATCCGGGCTTCGAGGCCGCCTACCGCCGCGCCCTGCGCGAGGGGTTCGCCCAGGGCCCGGCCGGCTACGCCCGCGACACCGTCCTGGCCATGGGGCGGTGGCCCTTCGACCTCGCGGCGATCACGGTTCCGGTCGACGTCTGGTACGGCGAGCAGGACACCAGCCACTCGCCCGACAACGGAGCGACGCTGGCCGCCCGGATTCCCGGCGCCGTCCGGCACCTCGTGCCGGGGATCGGCGGCGCGGTGCTGTGGACCCGTGCCGAGCCGATCCTCCGCGCCCTGCTGGGGCGACGGCCCAGCTGAGCCGGGCTGCCGGCCGTGGGCGGGGTGCCGGCCGCTACATGCCGGCCAGCGCGGTACGCACGGCGGACTCCGGGACGTCGGCGACCAGTTCGGGCCCGGCCGGGCCGTCCAGGACGAAGGACAGGCCCGAGGTGGCCTTCTTGTCCCGCCGCATCAGCGCGACCAGCTCGTCGTGGTCGACGCCGTCGGGCAGTGCGGTGTCGAGGCCGTAGCCCGCCACCACCTCGTGGTGCTCGGCCACCCGGTCGGCCGGGACGCGGCCGAGGACGCCGGCCAGCCGGCCCGCGAAGACCGTGCCGACGCCGACCGCCTCGCCGTGCCGCAGGCCGAAGTCGGTTGCCCGCTCCAACGCGTGCCCCAGCGTGTGACCGTAGTTGAGGATGTGCCGCAGACCGGAGTCGCGCTCGTCGGCGGCCACCACCCGCGCCTTCAACGCCACGCAGACGGCGATCTGCTCCGCCACCGGGCGGTCGCGCAGTTCACCCGCGCCGATGAAGTGCGCCCGGGCGATCTCCCCGTAGCCGTTGCGCCACTCCCGCTCCGGCAGCGTGCCCAGGTGCTCGGTGTCGCAGAGCACCGCCCGGGGCTGCCAGTACACCCCGACGAGGTTCTTGCCCTCCGGCAGGTTGACCGCGGTCTTGCCGCCGACGCTGGCGTCGACCTGGGCGAGCAGCGAGGTCGGCAGGTGGATCACCGCGACGCCCCGGTGGTAGAGGCCGGCGGCCAACCCGACCACGTCCGTGGTGGTGCCGCCGCCGCAGGAGACGACCGCGTCGGCGCGGGTCAGCCCGAACTCGGCGAACGCCCGGCAGAGCTGCTCGACCGTGGCCAGGTTCTTGTCGTGCTCGCCGTCGCGTGCCGGCACCACCCGGTGCGGCACGCCCGGGTCGGGCGTCCACTCCGGCGGCCGGGCCGAGACCACCACGACCCGCCGCGCGCCGATCCGCGCCACCTCCGCCGGCAGCCGGTGGCGCACACCGGGGCCGATCAGCACCGGGTACGCGCGCTCGCCGAGCGCCACCTCGATCCGGGCCGGCTCGGCGGGGGCGCAAGGGTCAGGTGCGGACGCGTGCATGCGGCTGCTGCCTCCTCTGCGGGACGGGGACCGGCGCGGCGACGACCGGGCGTTCCCGGACCATCGACAGGCGCAGCGCCAGCGCGGCCAGCGAGTCGACGTCCGGCCCGATGCCCCACCGGTCGTGCGTGAGCTGGGCGTGGTGCGCCAGCAGGAAGCCGGCCGGAGTCGCCGGGTGGTCGCGGCCGACCACGTCGGCCACCCGGTCCAGGTAGCGCTGCCAGGCCGCGGCGACCTCCCCGCCCAGCGGCAGGTCGCCGGCCGCCAGGACGATCTTCTCCGCGCCCGCGTCCGCCTGCGCGGCGAGGTCCCGCCGCTGCGCGACGGTGAGCCGCTGACTGCGCTCCTGCCAGTGCAGGAAGAGGAACGCCAGCCGGTCGGCCGCCGGCACCAGCCCCGTCAGGTACCACAGGTGCGCCACGGCCAGCGGCAGCTCGACGCCGGCCAGCCAGGGAGCGTCCCCGCCGAGCAGGGTCAGGGCCAGGTCACTGCCCGCCGACGCGAGCGGGCCGCCCCGGGCGGCGTCGCGCACCACGCACCGGTCGGCGGCGAAGGACACCCCCGGGTCGTACGCGAGCAGCCGCGCCCGTACCACGTCGAGCGCGGCCGGGCCGGCGTGGAAGCCGAGGTCCACGTGTGGCCCGGCGGGGGAGCCCGCCGGGTCGAAGAACCACTCCATGCCCGGATCGGCCCGGCGGGCGGCGGCGACCAGACCGGTGAGGACCGTTCCGACCAGCTCGGCCACCCGCGTGTCCGGGCACCCGTCGGCCGGCACGGCCGAGCGGGCGAACAACCAGCAGCGTTCCAACGACGGCACCTCGGCTGACGGGCGGGTGGAGCACAGGACTCGACGGTCTGCGGGGGTCGCCCCATCATCGACCTGCGGCCCGTCCCACCACCGGATCAGCGGTCCGATCTGGGGACGACTTAGGGGGTGACAGGGGTAGGACACCGGCAGGGTGCTCGGAAGACTTGGGCCGCTACGGCGAGCGGGGTCTACGCCGCGGATGAGAAGTCTCGCCGACGGACGGATGTGGTGACATGCTTCGGAGCGACCTGATCCAGCCGTTGTCCGATCTGATCGAGGCGCACGCCGCCAGGTTGGGGAACAAGGTCGCGTTCCGCGACGACCGACGGGCGGTCGGATACGCGGACCTGGCGGCGCGGACCCGTCGGCTGGCCGGTCACCTGGCGGCGTCGGGGGTCGGGCGGGGCGACCGGGTGGCGTTCTGCCTCGGCAACCGGGTGGAGACGGTGGAGACCTGGCTGGCCGTGACGCGGGCGGCCGCGGTCGGCGTACCGGTGAACCCGCACAGCACCGACGCGGAACTGGCCCACCTGCTGGACGACTCCGGCGCGGTGCTGGTGGTCACCGATCCGCGGCACCTCGACCAACTGCTGCGGCTGCGCGCCGACCGGCCGGCCCTGCGGGTCGTGGTCACCGGGGACGGCCCGGTGCCCGCCGGCGTCACCGCGTGGCGGGACCTGGTCGACACCGAGCCGGGTGTGCACGCCCGCGACGACCTGGGCCTCGACGAGGTCGCCTGGATGCTCTACACCTCCGGCACCACCGGCCGGCCCAAGGGCGTCCTCTCCACCCAGCGCACCTGCCTCTGGTCCGTCGCCGCCTGCTACGTGCCGATCCCCGGGCTCACCGACGCCGACCGGGTGGTCTGGCCGCTGCCGCTGTTCCACAGCCTCTCCCACATCGGGTGCGTGCTCAGCGTGACCGCCGTCGGCGCCACGGCCCGGCTCATCGACGGCTTCTCCGCCGACGACGTGCTGCGCGCGGTCGACGAGGACGAGGCGACCATGCTGGCCGGGGTGCCGGCCATGTACCACCACCTGGTCACCGCCGCCCGGGAGAGCGGATTCCGCGCCCCGGCCCTGCGGGTCTGCCTGGTCGGCGGGGCGATCACCACCGGCGCGCTGCGCCGGGCGTTCGACGAGGTCTTCGACGCGCCGCTGCTCGACGCGTACGGCAGCACGGAGACCTGCGGCTCGATCGCCGTCACCCGGCCGGACCAGCCCCGGGTCGAGGGTTCCTGCGGGCGCGCGGTGCCCGGCGTCGAGGTACGCCTGGTCAGCCCGCAGACCGGCCTGGACGTGCCGACCGGCGCGGAGGGCGAGGTCTGGGTCAGCGGGCCGAGCGTCATGCTCGGCTACCACGGCCTGCCGGAGGTCACCGCCGCGGCCCTGCGCGACGGCTGGTACCGCACCGGTGACCTGGCCCGCCGCGACGCCGACGGCAACATCTTCGTCACCGGGCGGCACCAGGAACTGATCATCCGGGGTGGCGAGAAGATCCACCCGGCCGAGGTGGAGGAGGCCCTGCGCGGGGTGCCCGGCGTCGCCGACGTGGCGGTGACCGGCCGGCCGCACGACGTGCTCGGCGAGGTGCCGGTGGCGTTCGTGGTGCCCGGGCCGGAGGGCTTCGACCCCCGGGCCGGGTACGCGGCCTGCCGGGAGAAGCTCTCCTACCACAAGGTCCCGGAGGAGCTGTACGAGATCGGGCAGGTGCCCCGCACCGCCTCCGGCAAGGTCACCCGCCGGCTCCTGCTCGACCGGCCGGCGCGGCTGCGGGCGGTCAACGGCAGCCACCACGAGGCGCTGAGCCTGCTCGCCTGGCGGCCGCTCGACCTGGCCGCCGTACCGCCGGTCGAGGCGCCCGTCCCGACGGCCGCGCAGGCCGCCGCCGCCCCGGCCCGCCACTGGGCGCTCGTCGGTCACGGGAGCGAGGCGCTGGTGGAACCGCTGCGCGCGGCGTCGCCGGGGGACCGGTTCCGGCCCCACCGTGACCTGGCCGCCCTACGCGACGCCCCGGACGTGCCCGACGTGACGGTGCTGCTGGTCGAGCCGGCCGACGCCGTCGCGGCGGACCTCGCCGACCGGCTGCGCGGCTGGCTCGACGACGACCGGTTCGCCGGCACCCGGCTGGTGCTGCTGACCGCCCCGGCCGGCGCTGCCGCCGCGAGCGACGCGCCCGGTGACACGGCCCTCGGGAGCGCCGCCACCGCGTCCGGCGTGGCCGCCGGGTGGTCCGAGCCCGATCCGGCTGCCGGCGCGGTCCAGGCCCTCGGGCGCAGCCTGCAGGCCGCGTACCCGGAACGGATCGTGCTGGTCGACCGCGACGCCGGAGACCGTTCGACAGCCCTGCTCCCCGCCGTGGTGGACGCGGGCGCCGCGCAGGTCGCGCTGCGGGCGGGCGCCGCCCTGCACGCGGTCCTCGTGCCCGCCCCCGCGGCCGTGCCGGCGCGGCCGGTGACAGTTGCCGACCCGGACCGCCCGGTCCTGATCGCCGGCGCCGCCGGGGCGACCGGCGCGGCGCTGGCCCGACACCTCGTCGCCGCGCACCGCGTCCGCCGGCCGCGGCTGCTCCACGCCGACGCCACGCCCGGGGCCGCCCTCGCGGACCTGGTCGCCGAACTCGTCGCCGCCGGCGCCGACGCCGCCGCGCTGCCCGCCGACCGGGCGGGTGACGAGCCGCCCGGCGCGGTCTTCCTCTGCCCGTCCGACGACGACCTGACCGACGACGGGGCCGTGGCCCGGCTGCTCGGCCTCGCCGGGACGCTGGACGCCGCGACCCGGCACCCGGCCGCCGCGTTCACCGTCCTCGCCCCGTCCGCCCTGCTGCTGGGCGCCGCCGGCCAGGAGCGGGCCGCCTCGGCCGTCGGCGCCCTGCACGCCCTGGCCGCCCGCCGCCGGGCCGCCGGTCTCCCGGCCCGGGTCGTCGGCACGACCGCGCGCGCCGACCGGGAGCCGTCGCCCGCGACCGCCCGCCCGGGGGAGGGCAGCGGCGACACGCGGGCTGCCGTACGCGCCGACCTCGCCGCGTTCGACGTGGCCCACGACGGCGACGACCTGGTCCTGCTCGCCCGTCCGGCGGGCCACGCCGACGCCGCGCACCCCGCCTGGCGTACGCCCGTCACGGCGGCTCGCGACGCCACCGACGACCGGGACGCCGCCGAGTTGCGCCGCCGGCTGGCCGGGCTGAGCACCGCCGAGGGGGACCGGCTCCTGCTGGACCTGGTCCGCGCCGCCACGGCCGAGGTGGCCGGCCTGTCCGGGCCGGCCGCGGTGCGCCCCGGCCGGGCCTTCAAGGAACTCGGCTTCACCTCGGTCAGCGCGGTCGCCCTGCGCGACCGGCTGGCCCGGGCCACCGGGGTACGGCTCTCCGCCACGGCCGCGTTCGACCGGCCCAGCCCGGACGCGCTCGCCCGGCACCTCGCCGCCCGGCTGCGCGGCGGCACCGGGCAGCCGGGCCCCGCGGCGAACCGGCCGTCCGCGCCGTCCACCGTGGACGACCCGGTGGTCGTCGTCGCCATGGCCTGCCGGCTCCCCGGCGGTGTCGCCTCCCCCGAGCAGCTGTGGGACCTGGTCGACGAGGGCCGCGAAGGGCTCACGGAGTTCCCCACCGACCGGGGCTGGGACCTGGCGCACCTGTTCTCCGACGACGCCGACCGTCCCGGCACCTCGTACGTGCGGGTGGGCGGCTTCCTGACCGACGCGGCGGACTTCGACGCGACCCTGTTCGCGATCAGCCCGCGCGAGGCGCTGGCCATGGACCCGCAGCAGCGGCTGCTGCTGGAGACGTCCTGGGAGCTGTTCGAGCGGGCCGGCATCGACCCCACCTCGCTGCGCGGCAGCGCCACCGGGGTCTTCACCGGCGTCATGCACCACGACTACGCCGCGAACCTGCGCCAGGCGCCGCCCGGCACCGAGGGCTACCTCGGCGTCGGCACCGCCGGCAGCGTCGTCTCCGGTCGCGTCGCCTACGCGCTGGGGCTGGAGGGACCGGCGGTCACCGTCGACACGGCGTGCTCGTCGTCGCTGGTCGCGCTGCACCTGGCCGCCCAGGCGCTGCGCGCGGGCGACTGCTCCCTCGCCGTGGCCGGTGGCGTGGCGGTGATGGGCACCCCGCAGGCGTTCGTGGAGTTCAGCCGGCAGCGTGGGCTCGCTCCGGACGGCCGGTGCAAGGCGTTCGGCGAGGGCGCCGACGGCACCGGCTGGTCCGAGGGCGTCGCCGTGCTGCTGCTGGAACGGCTCTCCGACGCCCGCCGGCGTGGGCACCCCGTCCTCGCCGTGCTGCGTGGCTCCGCCGTCAACTCCGACGGCGCGTCCAACGGGCTCACCGCCCCCAACGGGCCGGCCCAGGAGCGGGTCATCCGCCGGGCGCTGGACGCCGCCAGGCTCTCCACGGCCGACGTGGACGTCGTCGAGGCGCACGGCACCGGCACCCGGCTGGGCGACCCGATCGAGGCGCAGGCGCTGCTCGCCACGTACGGGGCGGGCCGCGGCGACGCCGAACCGCTGCGACTGGGCTCGCTGAAGTCCAACCTCGGCCACACCCAGGCCGCCGCCGGGGCCGCCGGGGTGATCAAGATGGTGCTCGCGATGCGGCACGGAAAGCTGCCCCGCACCCTGCACGTGGACGCCCCGACGTCGGAGGTGGACTGGTCCGCCGGCGCCGTCGAGGTGCTCACCGAGGCCCGCCCGTGGCCCGAGGTGCGACGCCCCCGCCGGGCCGGCGTCTCGTCGTTCGGCATCAGCGGCACCAACGCGCACGTCATCGTCGAGGCGCCCCCCGCCGACCCGCCGTCGTCCGGGGCCGTAAACCGGCAGTCGTCGCCCGGAGTCGCGGACCGGCAGTCGTCGTCCGGAGTCGCGGACCGGCAGCCGTCGTCCGGGGCGGTCTCCGGCAGCCGGCGGCCGCCCGTGCCGTGGCTGCTCGCGGCGGCCACCGGCGAGGCGCTGCGCGACCAGGCGGCCCGCCTGCTGACCTGGCTCGACGGGCCCGGGGTGGACGCCGACCCGGCCGACGTCGGGCACGCGCTCGCCACCACCCGCGCCGCACTCGAACACCGGGCCGTGGTGCTGGCCGGCGACCCGGCCACCGCCCGGACGGCCCTGACCGCGCTGACCCGGGGGGAGCCGGACCCGGACGGGCCGACGGTGCTGACCGGCCGGGTCGTCGACGGCCAGCTCGGCCTGCTCTTCGGCGGGCAGGGCGGCCAGCGCGCCGGCATGGGCCGCGAGCTGCACGCCGCGTATCCGGTCTTCGCCGACGCCTTCGACGCCGCCTGCGCCGAACTCGACCGCTGCCTCGCCGGCCACGCCCCGCACCCCGTCGCGGACGTCGTCTTCGCCGCCGAGGGCGGCGAACTGGCCGACCTGCTCGACCAGACCCTCTACACCCAGCCGGGGCTGTTCGCCTTCGAGGTGGCGCTGTACCGCCTCCTGGAATCCTGGGGGGTACGCCCCGACGCGGTGCTCGGCCACTCCGTCGGCGAACTGGCCGCGGCGCACGTGGCCGGGGTGTTCGCCCTCGCCGACGCGGCGGCGCTCGTCGCCGCCCGGGCCCGGCTCATGCAGCAGCTGCCCGCCGGGGGAGCGATGGTCGCCGTCGAGGCCGACGAGGCCGAGGTCGCCGCGCACCTGACCGACCGGGTGGGCCTCGCCGCCGTCAACGGCCCCACCAGCGTCGTCGTCTCCGGCGACACCGACGCGGTGCTGGCCGTCGCGGCCACCCTGCGCGCCGCCGGGCGCCGTACCAACCGGCTGCGGGTGTCGCACGCGTTCCACTCGCCGCGCATGGAGCCGATGCTCGACGAGTTCCGCGCCGTGGCGGCCGGCCTCACGTACCGCACCCCGCACCTGCCGGTGGTGTCCAACCTGACCGGTCACCCCGTCGACCCGGCCCGGCTCTGCTCGCCCGACTACTGGGTCGCGCACGTCCGGGACACCGTCCGCTTCCACGACGGCGTACGGGCCCTGCACGGGCAGGGCGTCACCACCTTCCTGGAGATCGGTGCGGCCGGCGTGCTCACCGCGATGGCCCAGGACTGCCTCCTCGCCGAGGCCGACGAGCTGGCCTTCGTTCCCGCCGTCCGGGGCACCGCCGGCGAGGCCGAGGCGCTGCTCGCCGCCGTGGCGCGGCTGCACGTCCGGGGCGTCGCCGTGGACCGTGCCGCCCTCGCCGGTCCCGGGCCGCACCGCCGCGTCGACCTGCCCACGTACGCCTTCCAGCGCCGGCACTACTGGCTGCCCGCCTCGGCCGTGGCCGGCGGCCCGGTCGGCGTCGGGCTGACCGACGCCGGGCACCCCCTGCTCGGCGGCGTGCTGCCGGTCGCCGGCACCGGACAGGTGGTCTGCACCGGGCAGGTCTCCGTGGCCACCCAGCCGTGGCTGGCCGCCCCCGGTGACGACACCGCCGCCCTGCTGCCCGCCGCCGCCCTGCTGGACATGCTCACCCACCTCGGCGAACAGCTCGGCACCCCGACGGTGGAGCGGCTGCGCGTCCCCGAGCCGGTGCCGTTGCCCGCCGAGCCGACCCTCGAGGTGCAGGTCGGCGTCTCCGCGCCGAACGAGCACCGGCGCCGGGTCGCGCACTGCCACGTCCGGGCCGGCGACGGGCAGCCCTGGCGGGAGGTCGCCGAGGCCGTGCTCGGCCCGGTCGACCCGGAGAGCGGACGGGGCGCCCTCGCCCCGACCTGGCCGCCCACCGGGGCCCGGCCGGTGGACCTGACCGCCCCGCAGCACCGCGCGCTGGTCGGGGAGCTGGCCCGGGCCGCGTGGGTCGCCGCCGACCGGCTCTTCGTCGACGTACGCCTGCCCGAGGACGCCCGGGACCCGGACGCCGAGCGGTACGGCGTGCACCCGCTGGTGCTGGAGGCGGCCCTGCGCCTGCTGCCGCTCGCCGACTTCGCGCCCGGCGCCGGCGTCGACGCCGCGCCCACCGCCCGGCTGCTGCCCACCGAGTGGGCGGGGGTGCGCCGCCACGCCACCGGGGCGCACGCGCTGCGCGTCAGCCTGGCCCCCGCCGGGGCGGACGCGGTCACGCTGAGTGCCGTCGACGACGCGGGCGTGCCCGTGCTCGACGTGGACCGGGTGGTGCTGCGGACCCTGGACCTGCCGCCCGCGGACGCGCCGGCCCCCGCGTCCGCGCCCGCCGGGCTGTACGCCGTCGACTGGTTGCCCGCGGCGTTCCCGGCGACGCCCGCGCCCTCCTGGACGCTCGCCGACGGCACGCTCCCGGACGGACCGCTGCCGCCGCTGCTGGTGCTGCGGGTCGGCGACGGCGAGCCGGGCCGGTCGGTGCCCGACCGGGCGCACGCCGTCGGCCTCGCCGTGCTCGGCGTGCTCCAGAGCTGGCTGGTCGACCCCCGCGCGGAGACCACCCGCCTGGCCCTCGCCGTGCGCGACGGCGACCCGGTGCACGCGCCGGTGGCCGGGCTGGTCCGGGTCGCCCAGGCCGAGCAGCCCGACCGGTTCCTGCTGCTCAACCTCGACGCCACCGACGACGCGACCGTCCGGGCGGCGCTGGCCGTCGCCGGGGACGAGCCCGAGGTCGCCGTCCGCGACGGCCGTGTCCTGCTGCCCCGGCTCCGCCCGGTCGACCAGCCCCCGGCCGGTACGCCGCTTGCGGCACTGGCCGGCGGCACCGTGCTGGTGACCGGCGGCACCGGCGGGATCGGCCGGCAGGTCGCCACCCACCTCGCCACCGTGCACGGCGTCGCCGAGCTGGTCCTGGTCAGCCGCACCGGCCGGGCCGGCGACTGGACGACCGCGCTGACCGACGCCGGCGTCACCGTCCGGGTGGTCGCGGCCGACGTCGCCGACCGGGCGGCGCTCGCCGAGATCGTCGCCCCGCTGGCCGACCGGCTGGTCGCCGTCGTGCACGCCGCCGGGGCCACCGACGACGCCCTGCTCACCGACCTCGACCCGGCCCGCTGGGGGCGGGCCCTGCGGTCCAAGGTGCACGGTGCGTGGCACCTGCACGAGCTCACCGCCGGCCTCGACCTGGCCGCGTTCGTGCTCTTCTCCTCGGCGGCCGCCACCTTCGGCAGCCCCGGCCAGGGCAACTACGCGGCCGGCAACGCGTTCCTCGACGCGCTCGCCGCACACCGCCGCGCCCGGGGGCTCCCGGCGGCCGCCCTCGCCTGGGGGCTGTGGGCCGCGCAGGACGGGATGGCCGGCCGGCTCACCCCGGCGGACCTGGCCCGGCTCGCCCGGGGCGGCACCCGCCCCCTCGACACCGCCGCCGGGCTGGCGCTGTTCGACGCCGCCCTGCACGTCGACCGGCCGACGCTGGTGCCGATCGGGCTCGACCTGGCCGCCGTGCGGACCTCCGGCGAGGTGCCCGCCCTGCTGCGGGCGCTGCTGCCCCCGCCGCCCCGCCGGGCCGTCAACGCCGACGCCGCGCCCGCCTCCGCCAAGGGCTTCGCCGACCGGCTGGCCGAGTTGGCCGAACCCGACCGCGCCGCCCTGCTGCTGGACCTCGTACGCACCCGGTGCGCCACCGTGGTCGGGCACACCGGCTCCGACGACGTCGAGCCGCGCCGCCCGTTCAAGGAACTCGGCTTCGACTCGCTGATGGCCGTGGAGCTGAGCAACCGGCTCACCGCCGTCACCGGCGTCCGGCTCGCCCCGCACGCCGTGTTCAACCACCCCACCCCCGAACTGCTCGCCGCGCACCTGCACGCCCGGCTGCTCGGCACCGCCGCCACCGAGGTCACCGACGCGAGCACCGTCGCCCTGGACGAGCCGGTCGCCATCGTCGCGATGGCCTGCCGGTTCCCCGGCGGCGTCGGCTCCCCGGAGGAGCTGTGGCGGCTGCTCGACGCGGGCGCCGACGTCATCGGCGACCTGCCCGACGACCGCGGCTGGCCGCTGGCCGACCTCTACGACCCGGTGCCCGGCACGCCCGGCCGGACGTACGTGCGGGCCGGCGGGTTCCTCACCGGGATCGCCGACTTCGACGCCGCGTTCTTCGGCATCAGCCCCCGCGAGGCCCTCGCCATGGACCCGCAGCACCGGCTGCTGCTGGAGACCTCCTGGGAGGCGCTGGAACGCGGCGGCATCGACCCGGTCACGCTGCGGGGCAGCCGCACCGGCGTCTTCGCCGGCACCCACGGGCAGGACTACGGCGACCAGGTCGCCCCCGGCGTCGTCTCCGACGACGGCGAGGTCACCGCCGACGAGGGACACCTGCTCACCGGTACGGCCGGCAGCGTCCTCTCCGGCCGCGTCGCGTACGCGCTCGGGCTGGAGGGGCCGGCGGTTACCGTCGACACCGCCTGCTCGGCGTCCCTCGTGGCGCTGCACCTGGCGGTCCAGGCGCTGCGTCAGGGCGACTGCGACCTGGCCCTGGCCGGCGGCGTGTCGGTGATGTCCACCCCCGCCGGGCTGACCGGCTTCAGCCGTCAGCGCGGTCTCGCCGCCGACGGGCGGTGCAAGGCGTTCGCCGAGGACGCCGACGGCTTCGGCATGTCCGAGGGCGTCGGGATGCTGGTGGTGGAGCGCCTCTCCGACGCCCGCCGCCGGGGCCACCCGGTCCTCGCCGTGGTCCGCGGCTCGGCGGTCAACCAGGACGGCGCCTCCAACGGGCTCACCGCCCCGAACGGGCCGTCGCAGGAACGGGTCATCCGCGCCGCGCTGGGCGCCGCCGGGCTGAGCGCCGCCGAGGTGGACGTGGTGGAGGCGCACGGCACCGGCACGTCGCTCGGCGACCCCATCGAGGCGGAGGCGATCCTCGCCACCTACGGGCAGCGCCCGGCCGACGCCCCGCCGGTGCTGCTCGGCTCGGTCAAGTCCAACCTCGGCCACACCCAGGCCGCGGCCGGCGTGGCAGGCGTGCTCAAGATGGTCCTCGCCATGCGGCACGGCCGGCTGCCCCGCACCCTGCACGCCGAGCGCCGCAGCTCGCGCGTCGACTGGGACTCGGGATCGCTGGAACTGCTCACCGAGGCCCGCCCGTGGCCCGTGGCGGACCGGCCGGCGCGGGCCGGTGTCTCGTCGTTCGGCATCAGCGGCACCAACGCCCACGTCATCGTCGAGGCGGTCGCCGAAGCGACGCCGACCCCGGACGCCGACGCCGGAGCCACGCCGCCGGAGGCGTACGCGCTGCCGTGGCTGCTCTCCGCGCGTACCCCGGAGGCGCTCGTCGGTCAGGCCCGCCGGCTGCGGGAGCACCTCGCCGGGCGGCCCGACCAGCGGCCCCTCGACGTGGCCTGGTCGCTGGCCACCAGCCGGAGCACCTTCGACTCCCGGGCGGTGCTGGTCGGCGCGTCGCCGGACCGGGTCGCTGCCGCCCTCGACGCCCTCGCCGAGGGCCGGCCCGACCCGGCGGTGACGCGGGGCGAGGCCCGGCCCGTCGGCCGGTGCGTCTTCGTCTTCCCCGGGCAGGGCTCCCAGTGGCTCGGCATGGGGCTGGACCTGCTCGACCAGGCCCCCGTGTTCGCGGAGCGGATGGCGGCCTGCGACGCGGCGCTGCGGCCGTACCTGGACTGGTCGCTGCTGGACGTGCTGCGCCAGGCGCCCGGCGCGCCCGGCCTCGACGAGGTCGACGTGGTGCAGCCCGCCCTGTTCGCGATGATGGTGTCGCTGGCCGAGCTGTGGCGCTCCCACGGCGTGCAGCCGGCCGCCGTGGTCGGCCACTCGCAGGGCGAGATCGCCGCCGCCTGCGTCGCCGGGGTGCTCTCCCTGCCCGACGCCGCCCGGGTGGTGGCGCTGCGCAGCCGGGCGCTGCGGGCCCTGGCCGGGCACGGGGCGATGGCCTCCGTCGCGCTCCCCGCCGACACGGTCCGCGACCGGATCGCCCGGTTCGGCGACCGGATCTCGGTCGCCGCCGTGAACGGCCCGGCCGCCGTCGTGGTGTCCGGCGAGCCGGCGGCGGTGGAGGAACTCCTCGCCGAACTGGCCGGCGGGCAGGCCCGGGTCCGGCGGATCGCCGTCGACTACGCCTCGCACTCCGCCCAGGTGGAGGGCATCCGCGACGAGTTGGCCGAGGTGCTGGCGGGCATCGCCCCCGGCCCGGCGGCCGTGCCGCTCTTCTCCACCACCGACCTGCGCTGGCTCGACGGCGAGGAGATGGGGCCGGACTACTGGTACCGCAACCTGCGGCAGCCGGTCGAGCTGGAACAGGCGATCCGCTCGCTGGCCGCCCAGGGCCACGACACGTACGTCGAGTGCAGCCCGCACCCGGTGCTCACCGTGGGCATCGAGGAGACCCTCGCCGGCCACGACGGCGAGAGCGTGGTGGTCGGCTCGGTGCAACGCGACCAGGGCGACCGGGCACGGTTCCTGCTCTCCCTGGCCCAGTTGCACGTGTGCGGGGTCGCGGTGGACTGGCGGCCCGCGCTGGCCGGCGGCCGGCGGGTCGACCTGCCCACGTACGCGTTCGCCCACCGCCGCTACTGGCCCCGGCCCGTCTCCGGCCCCGGCGACGTCGGCGCCGCCGGCCTGGACGCCGCCGGGCATCCGCTGCTCGGGGCGTCGGTCGCGCTGGCCGAGGCGAGGGGCCACCTGTTCACCGGGCGGCTGTCGACCGACGCGCAGCCGTGGCTGGCCGACCACCGGGTCACCGACAGCGTGCTGGTGCCCGGCACCGGCCTGGTGGAACTCTGCCTCCGCGCCGGCGACGAGATCGGCCTGCCGCTCCTCGACGAACTGGTCATCGAGGCCCCGCTGACCCTGCCCGCGGACGGCGCGACCCAGGTGCAGGTGACGGTCGGCGCGGGCGTCGACGACGGACGCCGCCCGGTGACCGTGCACTCCCGGCCCGCCGACGGCCCGGCCGCCGGCCCGTGGACCCGGCACGCCAGCGCCACCCTCTGCGCCGACCAGCCCGCCGCGTCGCCGCAGCCCACCACGTGGCCGCCGCGCGACGCCCGCCCCGTCGACCTGACCGGCTTCTACGCCGGCCTGGCCGCCGACGGCTACACGTACGGGCCGGCGTTCCAGGGGCTGCGCGCGGTGTGGACCAGCGGCGACGAGGTCTACGCCGAGGTGGAGCTGCCGGCGGCCCAGCGGGTCGACGCCGACCGGTACGGCCTGCACCCGGCCCTGCTCGACGCCGCCCTGCACGCCGCGCACTTCGGCGGTCTCGCCGAGGCCGGCGCCGGCCGGCTGCTGCTGCCGTTCGCCTGGAACGGCGTCACCCTGCACGCCACCGGCGCGACCGCCCTGCGGGTACGGCTCACCCAGGTCGGGCCGTACGCCATCGCGCTGACCGCCGCCGACCCGACCGGCGCCCCGGTCGCCGAGGTGACCGCCCTGACCATGCGGCCCATCTCCGCCGCGGAACTGGCCGTCACCGACGACCGCGCCACCCGCGACGCCCTGTTCCGGCTCGACTGGACGCCCCTGCCGCCGGTCGACGCGGCCGCCCCCGTCGACGCCGTGGCCGTCGCCCCCGGCCTGGACGGGTTCCCGCTGCACCCCGGGCTGGACGGGCTCGCCGACGCCGTCGACGCGGGACTGGCCCTGCCCGGGGCCGTGCTCGTGCCGCTCGACGCGGAACCCGCACAGCCCACCCCCCGCGCGGCGCGCCACGCCGCCGTCCGCGCCCTCGACCTGGTCCGGCGCTGGCTCACCGAGCCCCGCTGGGCGGCGTCGCGGCTGCTGCTGGTGACCCGGGGCGCGGTGGCCGTGCACCACGCCGGCGAGGTGACCGACCCGGCCGCCGCGACGGCGTGGGGGCTGGTCCGCTCCGCCCAGTCGGAGAACCCGGACCAGGTCGTCATCGTCGACGTCGACCGCGACGGGATCGGCCCCGACCAGGTCGCCGCCCTGCTGGCGGCGGCCGAGCCGCAGGCGGCGCTGCGGGGCGGCACCGCGTACGTGCCACGGCTGGCGCGGGCCGGGTCGGCGGGCGAACTCGCCGCACCGCCCGCCGCCGCGTGGCGCCTGGACGCGCCGGTGCGGGGGAGCCTGGAGAACCTCACCCTGAGCCCGACCGACGCCGCCGACGCCGTTCTCGGCCCCCGCGACGTGCGGGTACGCGTCCGCGCCGCCGGCCTGAACTTCCGCGACGTGCTCAACGCGCTCGGCCTCTACCCCGGCGACGCGGGACCGCTCGGCGGCGAGGGCGCCGGCGAGGTCGTCGAGGTGGGCGCCGAGGTGACCGATCTGCGGCCCGGCGACCGGGTGTTCGGCGTGTTCGTGGGCTGCTTCGGGCCCGTCGCGGTCACCGACCGCCGGCTGCTGGCCCCGATGCCGGCCGGCTGGTCGTACGTCGAGGCCGCCTCCGTGCCGGTGGTCTTCCTGACCGCGTACCACGGCCTGGTCAACCTGGCCGGGCTCAGCCGGGGCGAGTCGGTGCTGGTGCACGCGGCGGCCGGCGGCGTCGGCATGGCCGCCGTGCAGCTCGCCCGGCACCTCGGCGCCGAGGTGTACGCCACCGCCAGCCCCGCCAAGTGGGACGCCCTGCGGGCGATGGGCATCGACGGGGACCGCCTCGCCTCGTCCCGGACCCTCGACTTCGAGACCCGGTTCGCCGAGGCCACCGGCGGACGGGGCGTCGACGTGGTGCTGGACTCGCTGGCCCGCGAGTTCGTCGACGCCTCGCTGCGGCTGCTGCCGCGCGGCGGGCGGTTCGTCGAGATGGGCAAGACGGACATCCGCGACGCCGCCCGGGTCGCCGCCGACCACCCCGGGGTGGCCTACACCGCCTTCGACCTGACCCTGGAGGACCCCGACGAGGTGCAGCGCATGCTCGTCGTGCTGCTGGGGCTCTTCGAACGGGGAGCGCTCACCCCGCTGTCCACCCAGGTGTGGGACGTCCGCCAGGCGCCGGAGGCGTTCCGGCACGTCAGCCAGGCCCGGCACGTCGGCAAGGTGGTGCTCACCATGCCCCGGGCGTGGGACCCCGACGGCACCGTGCTGCTGACCGGCGGGACCGGGACCCTGGGCGGGCTGGTAGCCCGGCGACTGGTCGAGACGCACGGCGTACGGCGGCTGCTGCTGGTCAGCCGCCGCGGCGAGTCGGCACCCGGCGCGGCCGAGACGGTCGCCGAGCTGCGCGCCCTGGGCGCCGAGGCCACGGTGGTGGCGGCCGACGTGGCCGACCGGGACAGCCTGGCCCGGGTCCTGGACGCGGTACCGGCACGGCACCCGTTGACCGCGGTCGTGCACCTCGCCGGGGTGCTCGACGACGGGATCGTCACCGCCCTCACCCCGCAGCGCGTCGACACGGTGTTCGCGCCGAAGCTCGACGCCGCGTGGCACCTGCACGAGCTCACCCGCCACCTCGACCTGGCCGGGTTCGTGCTGTTCTCCTCCGGCGCGGGCGTCTTCGGCGTACCCGGTCAGGCGAACTACGCGGCGGCCAACGCGTTCCTCGACGCGCTCGCCCTCGCGCGCCGGGCCGAGGGCCTGCCGGGCCGGTCGTTCGCCTGGGGACTGTGGGAGCAGGCCAGCGAGATGACCGCCAAGCTGGACCGGTCCGACCCCCGGATCACCGCCCGGGACGGGCAGCTCGCGATCCCGTCCGACCTCGGGATGGCCCTGTTCGACGCGGGCCTGCGGCTGGCCGAGCCGGTGCTGGTGCCGACCAGGATCGACGTCGCCGCGCTCGGCGAACGGGTCGAGCGGCCCCCGGCCCTGCTGCGCGGGCTGATGCGACGGGAACGGCCGAGCGCCCGGTCGAGCGCCCCGACCGGCGGCGGGCGCACCCTCGCCGACGAACTGGCGACGCTGGCCGGGCCCGACCGCCACGGCCTGGTGGTCGACCTGGTACGCGAGCAGGCGGCGAGCGTGCTCGGGCACGGCAGCCGGGCGGCCGTCGCCCCCGGCCGGGCGTTCAGCCAGATCGGCTTCGACTCGTTGACCGCCGTCGAGCTGCGCAACCGGCTGACCACGGCGACCGGCCTGCGCCTGCCGGCCACGCTGATCTTCGACTACCCGGACCCGAACGAGCTGGCGACGTTCCTGGTGTCGCAGCTGGCGCCGGACACCGGCCCGGCGGACCCGCCGGTCCTCGTGGACCTGGAGAACCTGGAACGGTCGCTGACCGAGGCCAGCGTCGAGGCGGAGCTGCACGCCCAGATCGGGTCCCGGTTGGAGGTGCTCATCGCCAAGTGGCGGACGATGCGCGCCGGCTCGGGCGGCGATCCCGACCTCGACCTCGAACTGGCCAGCGACGACGACCTCTTCGACCTCATCGACTCCGAACTCGGTCTCTGATGGCCCTCCGGCCGCCACGCACGGCGCGAGCCGTCCCCTCCGACACCGTGTCCGACCGACCCCCGAGGAACCGATACCGATGCTGATGACCGACGTCCTGATCGTGGGCTACGGCCCCGTCGGTGAGATGCTCACGATCCTGCTGGCGCAGCGAGGGCTCACCGTCACGGCGGTCGAGCGCTGGGCCACCCCGTACAACTTCCCCCGCGCGGTCTCGTACGACGGGGAGGCGAGCCGCATCCTGGCCGCCGCCGGCGTCGCCGACCGGCTCGGCCCGGTGGTGGAGTCGTCGGGCGAGTACACCTTCAAGAACGGCTTCGGCCGGACCCTGCTGCACGTCAAGGTGACCGGCGACGGCCCGATGGGCTGGCCCGACTCGGTCTCCTTCTACCAGCCCGGGCTGGAGGCGCTGCTCGCCGAGCGGGGAGCGGAGCTGCCGGGCGTGACGGTGTTGCGCCCGTACCAGGTGACCGGCCTGGTGGAGCACGACGACCGGGTCGAGGTCACCATCGCCGGGCCGGAGGGCGAGGAGGTCCGCGCGGCCCGCTGGGTCGTCGGCTGCGACGGGGCCAACAGCTTCGTCCGGGAGCACCTGGGCAGCGACGTCACCGACCTCGGCTTCACGTACGACTGGCTGGTCTGCGACGTGGTGCCGCACGAGGCCCGCGAGTTCAAGCCGAACAACCTCCAGGTCTGCGACCCGGCGCGCCCCCGCACGGCCGTGTCGGCCGGCCCGGGGCACCGGCGCTGGGAGTTCATGCGGGTGCCGGGGGAGAGCCGGGAGGAGTTCGAGACCGTCGAGAGCGTGTGGCGGCTGCTCGGCCTCTTCGACATCACGCCCGACAACGCGACCCTGGAGCGGTACGGCGTCTACACCACCCAGGCGTGCTCGGCCGACCGATGGCGCTCCGGCCGGATCCTGATCGCCGGCGACGCGGCGCACGTGATGCCGCCGTTCATGGGTCAGGGCATGAGCTCCGGTTTCCGGGACGCCCTCAACCTCGCCTGGAAGCTCGACCTGGTGCACCGCGGCCTGGCCGACGCGGCGCTGCTGGACACCTACCAGGAGGAGCGCTGCGCGCACGTGCAGCACGCCATCCGGATGTCGATGGACTCGGGCACGGTGATCTGCGAGACCGACCGCACCGCCGCGGCCGGCCGGGACGCCGTCATGCTCGCCGAACTGCGCCGGCGCACCTCCCGGCCGCGCACCCGTTCCCTGCTGGAACCCCTGGCCGGCGGGGTCCTGCACGGCCGTACGGCCGACGCCCCCGCCGCCGGCGCGGGCGTGCCGATGCCGCAGGGGCGCGTCGAGGTCGACGGTCGCGCCGGGCTCTTCGACGAGGTCGTCGGCACCGGCTTCGTCCTGGTCTGCGCCGAGGACCCCGACGACCTGCTCGACGCGGAGGCCCGGGCCTTCCTGGACTCGCTCGACGCCCGGGTCGTCCGGGTCCTCCCCGCCGGCGCACCCGCCCCCGGGCCCGGCGCCGCGCCGACCGTCTTCGACCTCGACGACGTGTACCTGCCCCACCTCAAGCGGTACGACGCGGTGGCGGTGCTCGTCCGGCCCGACTTCTACGTCTTCGGCACGGCCGCCGACCCGGCCGGTGTGCCCGCGCTCGTCGAGGACCTGCGCCAGCAGGTCCGGCGCGGCTGATCGGCATCCATCCACCGGAAGGAACCCACATGTTCGAGAACCTGAAGATCGCCGGCCGGGCGATCCGCACGGTCTTCACCGCCGACCCCATCACCCGGGTCCGGCGCTTCTACGAGATCCAGTCGCCCGACGTGGAGTTCGCGGCCCGCCGTACCCACTACATGAACGTGGGCTACTGGTCCGACGGGGTCACCGACCTCGACACGGCCGCCGAGGCGCTGGCCGACAAGCTGGCCGACGCCGCCGGGCTCAAGCCCGACGACACCGTGCTCGACGTGGGCTTCGGCTACGCCGACCAGGACTTCAAGTGGCTGCGCGAGCGCCAGGTCGCCAAGGTGTACGGCCTGAACATCACCCCGCACCACGTCGAGGCGGCGCAGCGTCGGGCGCAGGAGGAGGGGCTCGCGGACCGGACCGACTTCCGGCTGGGCAGCGCCACCGAACTGCCCTTCGAGGACAACACCTTCGACCGGGTCGTCGCCCTGGAGTCGGCCTTCCACTTCTACCCGCGCAGCGCGTTCTTCGCCGAGGCGTTGCGGGTGCTCCGCCCGGGTGGCGTGCTGGCCACGGCTGACATCATCCCGGTCAGCGGGGACGTCGTGCGGGCGGCCATCCAGTCCGGCCCGCTGAGCTTCGTCAAGTTCAGCATCCCGAAGGAGAACTGGCACGACCGGGACACGTACCGGCAGGAGCTGGTCGAGGCCGGTTTCGCCAACCCGGAGGTGCACTCCATCAAGGACCGCACCTGGGAGGGCTGGCGGGCGTACATGGCGGGCCGGACCGACGACCCCGAGTTCCGCGCCGTCGTGAAGCCCGCCGTGCGCAAGAGCATGGCCGCGCACTGGAAGAACCAGGACCTCATGAAGCGCGAGATGGCGCAGCTCGACTACGTGATCGCGGTCGGCCACAAGAGGTGACGCCCCGCACCGACGAGGGGCCCGCCGACCGGTCGTGACACCGGTGGACGGGCCCCTCGGCCGGTGGAGATCAGACGGCCGGCGCCCCGGTCAGGGCCGTCGAGATGGCCCGCAGGACCGCCGGCTGGTGCTCGGCCAGGAAGAAGTGCCCGCCCGGGTAGACCTTGAGGTCGAACGGCCCGCTGGTGTGGGTCGACCAGGCCCGGGCCTCCTCGACCGTCGTCTTCGGGTCGTCGTCGCCGGTGAAGACGGTGATCGGGCAGCTCAGCGGCGGACCCGGTCGGTAGGTGTAGGTCTCGGCGGCCCGGTAGTCGCTGCGGATCGCTGGCAGCGCGGCCCGCAGCATCTCCGGGTCCCCGAGGACGGCGGAGTTGGTGCCGCTCAGCTTCCGGACGTCGGCCAGCAGGCCCTCGTCGTCGAGCAGGTGCACCGTCTCGTGCCGCGCCTGGGACGGCGCCCGGCGTCCGGACGCGAACAGGTGCGCCGCCGTACCGCCGTCCTGCTCGATCAGCCGGGCGAGTTCGAAACCGACGCTGGCCCCCATGCTGTGCCCGAAGATGGCCACCGGCTCGTCCAGCCACGGCCGCAGCACGGTGTGGACCTCCCGCGCGAGCTGGTGGATGTCACCGATGCACTTTTCGTGGCGCCGGTCCTGCCGGCCCGGGTACTGGATCGAGAGCACCTCGACGGCGGGGGAGAGGCTGCGGGAGACGGGGAAGTAGAAGCTGGCCGACCCGCCGGCGTGGGGCAGGCACACCAACCGCCTGGCGCCACCCGGAGCCGGGTGGAAGCGTCGCACCCACAAGCCGTTGTCGGTATCTGGCGTGGTCATCCTTGGCGGTCCTTCCGGCGGCTGCGGTTCCCGACCGGATCGACACAGACCCGGTCGAGGCGACGCTAGTGCGACGGGTGGGGACCGGACACCCCTAGCTGGCCCGTTGCCTGGTTAGGGGTTGTCCGCGCTCACGCACACCCAATAGCTTCTCCCCGCAGATGGGGATCTGCGTGGCTCTCGGCCGAGCGAGCCGAACGACAGATACAGGTGTCGCCTGAGACTTCTGCGCATTCGTACCGTCGCTTACGTCGAGTCTCCGCCGTGAATCGCGATGGGCTGGGTTGATGGACACCGAAGACAAGCTGCGGGAGTACCTGAAGAGAGTCACCGCCGACCTGCGGCGGACCCGGCAACGGCTCCGGGACGTCGAGGCCGAGGCGCAGCAGCCGATCGCGATCGTCGGCACCGGCTGCCGGTTCCCGGGCGGGGTACGGACGGCCGAGGAGCTGTGGGACCTCGTCGCGGCCGGCGGCGACGCCATCGCCTCCTTCCCCACCGACCGCGGCTGGGACCTGGACACGCTCTACGACCCCGAGCGGTCCCGGCCGGGCACCTCCTCGGTCCGCGAGGGCGGATTCGTGCCCGACGCCGCCGAGTTCGACCCCCGGCTGTTCGGGGTCTCGCCTCGGGAGGCCCTCGCGATGGACCCGCAGCAGCGGCTGCTGCTGGAGACGTCGTGGGAGGCCGTCGAGTCGGCGGGCATCGACCCGACCAGCCTGAAGGGCGCCCGTGTCGGGGTCTTCGCCGGCATGACCCACAGCGGATACGCCCACCCGCCGGAGACCCCGCCGGCGGGCGTGGAGGACTACCTGGGTCTCGGCAACGCGGGCAGCATCGCCTCGGGTCGGGTGGCGTACTCGTTCGGTTTCGAGGGGCCGGCGGTGACGGTGGACACGGCGTGTTCGTCGTCGTTGGTGGCGTTGCACCTGGCGGTGCAGGCGTTGCGGTCGGGCGAGTGCGACCTCGCCCTGGCCGGCGGCGTCACCGTCATGGCCTCACCGGCCACGTTCGCCGAGTTCTCGATCCAGGGCGGCCTGTCCGCCGACGGCCGCTGCAAGTCGTTCTCGGATGCCGCGGACGGCACCGGCTGGTCCGAGGGCGTGGGCGTGCTGGTGGTGCAGCGGTTGTCGGACGCGCGGCGCGACGGGCGTCGGGTCCTGGCGGTGGTGCGGGGTTC
>NZ_JBHMIR010000052.1:0-28078 GCF_048060285.1 Micromonospora sp. LOL_025
GTGTAACGACCCCACCCCCGCCACGATTCCGCCCCCACGATGCCCCCGATCACACCCCCGAACCGGACACCTCGCCTCATTACGCCATCGAGGGGCGATCAGCCACCACCACCCGCCCGACCGACCGGCCCAGGCAGGCGGGCGTCGATCATGCAGTTGTGGTGCCCCGCATAAGGTGCGATTCAGGGCACGACACCCACCACAACTGCATGATCGACCCGGTGACCGGCAGGCACGTCGAGAGCCACCGGTGGACGCGAGAAGCGGGCACCGCGCCGTGCCGGGTTCCGCAGCGGGCGGACGCGAGAGTGGGCACCGACGGGGGTGTGGCCCGCCGTGCCCGGCGTAGGGATCAAGCCTGACCGCCCGGAGCCGGGCACGGCGGGCCCACACCCCCACCAACGAGGCAGCGCGACACACCCCACGCGGCGAACCACCCACCCCCACACCACCCGCTCACCCCACGCCACCCACTCACCCCACGGCTGGCACCGACCCCGAAGCGCACAACCCCGAACCACGCAACCATCCGACGCCCCGACCCCCGACGCCACACACCCGAGCACCGGTCGGGCCTCCGCGGACACCCAGCAGAGCCCACCGTCGCCAGCGATCCCGCCCCGCCGCGGTACCCGCGGGACTAGCCTCGACAGGAGGGCCGGGCGCGACGCCTGCGGAGGTGATTCGGATGGGCGCAGCCACCGACGCGGCGGTGTTGGTCGGGCTCGGCACGGAGCGCAACCTGCCGATGGTCAGGCTTGCCGCGCAGGAGGCCGCCGCGCACGGCCGTCCCCTGTGTCTGTTGCACGCGTTCAACTGGGCGGCCGCGCTGGAGGCGCCGTCGATCGCGGGGCCGCGCGCGGACGCCGAGGAGCTGATCTCCCGGGCCACCGAGATCGCCCACGAGGTCGAGCCGGCGCTGCCGGTCAGCGGCGAGATCGTCGAGGGCGCCCTCGTCGCCACCCTGGTCCGCCGGTCGGAGCAGGCCTTCCTGCTCGCCGTGGGGGACGGCGGCATGGCGACCAGCGGCGAGTGCGTATCGGTCGACGCGCCCGCGGTGCAGCTCGCCGCCCGCGCCGGCTGCCCGGTGCTGGTGGCCCGCAGGGAGCCGCCACCGCAGGGGCCGGTGCTGGTCGGGGTGGACGGCTCCGACAGCTCGCGGACCGCGCTGGAGTGGGCGTTCGAGTGCGCGGCCCGGCGGGAGGCGCGGCTGTTGGCGGTCCGCGTCGTCGAGTCGGAGGAGGGCGGGGAGGATCCCGAACTGCTCGCCGGGTTGGTGGCGCAGTCGGCGCGCCGGTTCCCGTCGGTGGCCACGGAGTGCCACACGATCCGGGGCGACCCGGGCACCGTCCTGGTGGAGCAGTCCCGCTCGGCGCAGGTGGCGCTGGTCGCCGCCCGGGGCGACGAGCCGTGGCGGGGCATGCTCGGCGCGGTGAGTCAGGCGCTGCTCTACCACTCCCCCGCACCGCTGATCGTCGTGCGCGGGCTGACGGGGATTCCGGAGGACGGGCGCAACGCCCAGCGTCCACAGGACCAACGGCCCTGATCCACACCGTCGTCGACCGGCGATGCTGAGGCCGGCCCGGACGAATCCGCGCGCTGAGGATGCAGGATTCCCCTACCCGCGAGAGGCTCATGCAGTATGGACACCGCTCTCGACCTGCACAGCCCCCTGACCGAAGACGAGCTGCGCCGGCTGGACGCCTACTGGCGGGCGGCTAACTACCTGACCGTCGGGCAGATCTACCTGCTGGACAACCCGCTGCTGCGCGAGCCGCTGGCCCCCGAGCACGTCAAGCCGCGCCTGCTCGGCCACTGGGGCACCAGCCCCGGCCTGAACCTGCTCTACGCCCACCTCAACCGGGTCATCGTCGCCCGTGACCTGTCGGCCCTGTTCGTCACCGGCCCCGGCCACGGCGGCCCGGCGATCGTCGCCAACACCTGGCTGGAGGGCACCTGGAGCGAGGTGTACCACCACATCGGCCGCGACGAGGCCGGCATGGCGCGGCTGTTCCGCCAGTTCTCCTTCCCCGGCGGCATCCCCAGCCACGTGGCGGCGGAGGTGCCGGGTTCGATCCACGAGGGCGGCGAGCTGGGGTACGCGCTCAGCCACGCCTACGGCGCGGCGTTCGACAACCCCGACCTGCTGGTGGCCTGCGTCATCGGCGACGGGGAGGCGGAGACCGGACCGCTGGCCGGCAGCTGGCTCTCCAACGTCTTCCTGAATCCGGCCCGGGACGGGGCGGTGCTGCCGATCCTGCACCTCAACGGCTACAAGATCGCCAATCCGACGGTGCTGGACCGGATCGGCGAGGACGACCTCCTCGCCATGATGCGCGGCTTCGGCTACGAGCCGTACGTGGTCGCCGGCGACGACCCGGCGACGGTGCACCAGGCCCTCGCCGGCACGCTGGACCGGGCGCTGGACGAGATCGCCGCCATCCAGCGGCGGGCCCGCTCGGGCGGTGCCGTCGAGCGCCCCCGCTGGCCGATGATCGTCCTGCGTACGCCGAAGGGCTGGACCGGGCCGCGCGACGTCGACGGCAAGCAGGTCGAGGGCACCTACCGCGCGCACCAGGTGCCGCTGTCGGAGGTACGCAAGAACCCGGAGCACCTGGCCGAGCTGGAGCGCTGGCTGCGCAGCTACCGGCCGGAGGAGCTCTTCGACGCCACCGGCGCCCCGGTCGCCGAGCTGGCCGAGCTGCCGCCCCGCGGCGAGCGGCGGATGAGCGCCAACCCGGTCACCAACGGCGGGCTGGTGCTGCGTGACCTGGCGCTGCCGGACTTCCGCGAGTACGCCGTCGACGTGCAGCGGCCCGGCGAGACCGTGGCCGGGGCGACCGGCGCCCTCGGTCCGTGGGTACGCGACGTGATCACCGCCAACCCGCAGACGTTCCGCCTCTTCGGCCCGGACGAGGTCGCCTCGAACCGGCTCGGCGCGGCGTTCGAGGTCACCGGCCGGGCCTGGATGGCCGGCACCGTGCCCGGCGACGACCATCTCTCCCCCGACGGGCGGGTGATGGAGGTCCTCTCCGAGCACCTCTGCCAGGGCTGGCTGGAGGGCTACCTGCTGACCGGCCGGCACGGCATCTTCACCAGCTACGAGGCGTTCATCCACATCGTCGACTCCATGCTCAACCAGCATGCCAAGTGGCTGAAGGTGACCCGGGGCATTCCGTGGCGCAAGCCGGTGGCCTCGCTGAACTACCTGCTCTCCAGTCACGTGTGGCGGCAGGACCACAACGGCTTCTCCCACCAGGACCCGGGCTTCATCGACCACGTAATGAACAAGAAGGCCGAGGTGGTACGCGTCTACCTGCCGCCGGACGCCAACACCCTGCTCTCCACCATGGACCACTGCCTGCGCAGCCGGCACTACATCAACGTGGTGGTGGCCGGCAAGCAGCCCGCCCCGAACTGGCTGTCGATGGACGACGCCGTCCAGCACTGCCGGCGCGGCATCGGGATCTGGGACTGGGCCAGCACGGACGCCGGCAGCGAGCCGGACGTGGTGCTCGCGTGTGCCGGGGACGTGCCGACCCTGGAGACGCTGGCCGCGGCGGACCTGCTGCACCGGCATCTGCCGGAGCTGAAGGTGCGGGTCGTCAACGTGGTCGACCTGATGCGGCTCCAGCCGCCGACGGAGCACCCGCACGGGCTGTCGGACAAGGAGTTCGACACCATCTTCACGCGGGACAAGCAGGTCATCTTCGCGTACCACGGCTATCCGTGGCTGATCCACCGGCTCACCTACCGCCGCACCAACCACGCCAACCTGCACGTGCGCGGCTACAAGGAGGAGGGCACCACCACCACGCCGTTCGACATGGTGATGCTCAACGACCTGGACCGCTTCCACCTGGTCGTCGACGTGATCGACCGGGTGCCGGGGCTGGCCGACCGGGCCGCCCACCTGCGGCAGGAGATGGTCGACGCGCGCCAGTCCTGCCGTGACTACACCCGCGAACACGGCGAGGACGACCCCCGGGTCGCGGAGTGGCGCTGGGTCCGCGAGACGGACCCGGGACTCCGGGGTGACCAGTGAGCGCGAGGAGCGAGTTCGGCTGTCCGGCGGTCGTGAACGAGAGGTGGACCCGATGAGCGGCAACGAGATCCTGGTCGGCTACGACGGCTCCGCCGACGCCTCCGCCGCGCTGGAGTGGGCGCTGGAGGAGGCCGGTCGTAGCGGGCGGCCGGTGCGGTTGGCGTACGTCTTCGAATGGCTCACCGTGACCGGCTGGATCGGTCCGGGCGTCGCTCCCGGCATCTGGCCGGACGACACGGCCCGCCGGCAGGTCGAGGAGCTGGTTCGCAAGGCGGCGGCGGACGCTTCCGCCGCGCACCCGGAGCTGACCGTCACGGGTGAGGTGTTCGACGGGCCGCCCGCGCTGGTGCTCCAGGAACGCTCGGCGCAGGCGGACCTGCTGGTGCTGGGCACCCGGGGGCACGGCGGGTTCGGCGGGTTGCTCGTCGGTTCGACCGCTGTCGCGGTCACCGCCCACGCGCACTGCCCGGTCGTGGTCGTCCGGGGCGAGACCGCCGCCGGTGGGCGCACCGGGCGCGTGGCGGTCGGCGTGGACGGGTCCGAGTGTTCGCTGCTGGCGCTGGGCTTCGCGTTCGAGCAGGCCGCCGCCCGGCGGGTACCCCTGCACGTGGTGCGGGCCTGGCACCCGCCGACCGGCCAGCGCCTGCCGGCGGGTCCCGACGCGCGGGAGGCCACGGCGGCCGACCGGGCCGAGCTGGACGAGCCGCTGGCCCGGTGGGGCGCGACGTTTCCCGACGTGCCGGTCACCGTGGAGGTGGCGGAGGGCCGCCCGGCGTCCCTGCTGGTCGACGGCAGCCGCGACGCGTGCCTGGTGGTGGTCGGCACCCGCGGCCGGGGTGGCCTGAAGGGGATGCTGCTCGGTTCGGTCAGCCAGCAGCTCATCCAGCACGCCCGGTGCCCGGTGGCGGTGGTCCGGGAACGGTGAGCCGAACGCCGGCGTTCCGGGTGGACCGGCGAGGGGCGAAGTGCCCGGCCGCGCCTGGGCCTGCGTACCGTGCGTCGGCACGGGGCATGGCGCAGGATGGAGCGGCGAACCCCCGCCCGGGGCACCGGCGGGCGGGGCACGATGGGGAGCAACGGAAAGGTCGTAACGATGAGCCACGAGACGCCGGCGACGGGCCGTCCGCTGACCACCGCACTCGCGGAGGCCGCCGCCACGGCCGGGCACGCCCCGTCGGTGCACAACAGCCAACCGTGGCGGTGGCGGGTGCTGCCGGACGCGTTGGAGCTGCGGGTGGTCCGCGATCCCCGGCTCACGGCCACCGACCCGGAGGGCCGGCTGCTGGCGTACAGCTGCGGGGCGGCGCTGCACCACGCGCGGGTCGCGCTGACCGCGGAGGGCTGGACGGCCGTGGTGGAGCGGATGCCCGACCCGGCCGAGGAGGACCTGCTGGCCCGGCTGACCGGAATGGCCCGCGCGGAGGCCGACCCGGAGGCCATGCGTCTGGTGCAGTGCATGCAGGTGCGGCACACCGACCGGCGTCCGGTCAGCGACGAGCCGGTGCCGACCGCCGCTCTCGGGGAGATCGCCTCGGCGGTCGCCGCCGAGGGCTGCCAGCTCCAGTTCCTCGACCGCGACAACGTCCTGGAGCTTGCCGCTGTCGCCAGCCGCGCCGCCTCGGTCGAGGCGGAGGACTCGCAGCTGCGCGAGGAGCTGGAGTACTGGACCAGCCGCCGCGGCACCGGCACCGGCCTGCCGCCGGAGGTGCTGCCCGCGGAGGCGCCGCAGACCACCGTGCCGGCGCGCGACTTCGGCCGCCCCGGCACCCTGCCGGTCGGGTCCGGGCACGACCGGGCCGCCGTGTACGGGGTGCTCTACGGCGACGAGGACGAGCCGGACAGCTGGCTGCGCGCCGGCGAGGCGCTCTCGGCGGCCTGGCTGACCGCGACCCGACTCGGGATCTCCGTGGTGCCGCTGAGCGGGGTGGTGGAGGTCGCGGGCACCCGGCAGACGCTGCGCGGTCTGCTGGCCGGCCTCGGCTACCCGTACCTCGTGATCCGGCTGGGGCTCGCGGACCCGGCACACGCCGGCCCGCCGCACACCCCGCGCCTGGAGGCCGCGCAGGTGGTCGACACCTCGGCGGTGCGTTCCGCCGACGTGTAGGGCAGCCGGGACACGGCCACCGGGCGGCTACCATCGCCCGGTGTCCGCCAGCGAACCGAACCCCCGCCCCGAACCGCACGTGACCCCCTCGCTGGGGCTCAGCCCGCTGTCCCGGGTACGGCTCGACGAGCTGCTCCAGGAGATGCTGGACCGGGTCGGCGAGGTGGTGACCAGCCGGGAGCGGCTGCGTGCCCTGCTCGACGCGGTGGTCGGCATCGGCACCGATCTGGACCTGCGCAGCACCCTGCAACGCATCGTGGAGTCGGCCTGCGAGCTGGTCGGCGCCCGCTACGGCGCGCTCGGCGTGATCGGCCACGACCGCCTGCTGCACGACTTCATCACCTACGGCATCGACGCGGAACTGCACGCCAGGATCGGTGACCTGCCCCACGGGCGGGGCGTGCTCGGCCTGCTCATCGACGACCCCCGCCCGCTGCGGATGCCCGACATCACCCGGCATCCGAAGTCCTACGGGTTCCCGCCGCACCACCCGCCGATGCACAGCTTCCTCGGCGTTCCCGTGCGCATCCGCGACCATGTCTTCGGCAACCTCTACCTGGCCGAGAAGCAGGGCGGCGCGCAGTTCACCGAGGACGACGAGGAGATCGTCGTCGCGCTCGCCGCCGCCGCCGGCGTCGCGATCGAGAACGCCCGCCTCTACGCGCTGGCCCACCGCCGCGAACGCTGGCTCGCGGCGACCGCCGAGATCACCACCGTGCTCCTGGGCGAGGTGCGCCGCACCGACGCCCTGACGCTCGTGGCGCGGCGCGCCCGCGAGGTCGCCGAGGCGGAGGTCGCCCTCGTGCTGCTCTACGACCCCGACGCCGAGAAGTTCACCGTCGAGGTGGTGGACGGGGCCGACGAGCAGGCCGGTGCCCTCGTCGGCACCGCGCTGCCGGCGGCCGAGACGAGCTTCGCCGCCGCCGTCGTCGAGGGCCGGCACGACCACGTGGCGGACCTGGCCCACGCCGCGCCCTGGCCGGCGCTGCTGCGCACCGGCCCGGCGGTGGTCGCGCCGCTGGCCACCGCCGACACCCTGCACGGGGTGCTGGTGATCGCGCACCGGGCCGACCGGGCGCCCGTCGCCAACGACGACGACATGGCCCTGCTGGGCAGCTTCGCCGGCCAGGCCGCGCTGGCCATGGAGCGGGCCCGCGGGCAGGAGGAACGGGAGCTGCTGGTGGTCCTGGAGGACCGCGAGCGCATCGCCCGGGACCTGCACGACGTGGTCATCCAGCGCCTCTTCGCCACCGGCCTGCAGTTGCAGAGCGCCGCCCCGATGACGACGAAGTCGGAGGTCGCCCGCCGGATCAACGCGGCGGTCGACGACCTGGACGCCACGATCAAGGACATCCGCCGCACCATCTTCGAGCTGCGCACCCCGATGAGCGCGGCGCTGCGCACCGAGATCCGGGAGGCGGTCGAGGTGGCCGCCGAGTCGCTCGGCCACCGGCCCCGCCTGGAGCTGACCGGGCCGATCGACAGCGCCGTCCCCGACGCGGTCCGCCCCGACCTCACCGCCGTGCTGCGGGAGGCGCTCTCCAACGCCGTACGGCACGCGCGGGCCGACCGCGTGGCGGTGGCGGTGCGGGTCGACGCGGGCCGGGTGACCGTGACCGTCACCGACGACGGGGTGGGTTGCGACCCGGCCGCCGCGCGGGGCGGCCTGGTCAACCTGCGCGAGCGCGCCGAGCGCCACGGCGGCGAGTTCGAGGTACGCCGGGCGGAGCCCCGGGGCACCGAGGTGTGCTGGTCGGTGCCGCTACGCGACTGAGCCCGCGGGCGTCAGTGGGACTTGCCGAGCAGTCGCGTGGCGAGGACGGCCGCCTGGGTGCGCCGCTCCAGGCCCAGCTTGGCCAGCACGCTGGACACGTAGTTCTTCACGGTCTTCTCGGCCAGGAACATCTTCCCGGCGATCTCCCGGTTGGTGAGGCCCTCGGCCACGTACTCCAGGATCCGCCGCTCCTGCTCGGTGAGTGACTTCAGCTCGTGGGGCTGCTCGACGCCGCTGCGGATGCGTTCCAGCACCCGGGTGGTGATCGCCGGGTCGAGCAGCGACTGCCCGGCCGCCACCCGCCGCACCGCGTCGACGAGGTCGGTGCCGCGGATCTGCTTCAGCACGTAACCGGACGCCCCGGCCATGATCGCCGCGAAGAGCGCCTCGTCGTCCTCGTACGAGGTCAGGATCAGACCCTTGATCGAGGAGTCCACGGCCCGCACGTCGCGGCACACGTCGATGCCGTTGCCGTCGGGCAGCCGCGCGTCGAGGATCGCCACGTCCGGCCGCAGGGCCGGGATACGCCGGGCCGCCTCCTGGGCGAGGCCGGACTCGCCGACCACCTCGATGTCCCCGCTGCTCTCCAGCAGGTCGGCCAGGCCACGGCGGACGACCTCGTGGTCGTCGAGCAGGAACACGCGGATCATCCCTCGTTTCTACCCGCTGCCGGCCCCTTCCCGCACGGGTCGAAGGTCCCGAACCGGCATCACCTGCCCCGCCTTACGCCCACCACGCCGACGCCCCCGGCCGGCGGCGGGTCGGTCGGGCCCGGCGGGACGGGACGTCCGGCCCTGCCCGGGCCACGCTCCGGTGACGCACCGTGGACAGGTACCACTCGCCGGCGCACGACTGCCACGGAAGGAGCACGACCATGGAGACCGGCTTCACCGTCGAGCAGCTACGGGCCGCCGCCGTCGACGCCGTACGCGCGCCGTCGCTGCACAACACCCAGCCGTGGCGGTTCCGACTCCGCGACGGCGGCATCGAGGTGCTGGTCGACCCGGACCGGCGGCTGCCGGCCACCGACCCCACCGGCTGGGGCGTGCGGATCGCCTGCGGGGCGGCGCTGTTCAACCTGCGGCTCGCCCTGGCCGTGGCCGGCACCCCGGCGACGGTGCGGCTGCGCCCCCACCCGGCCGAGCCGGACGTGGTGGCCCGGCTGGTGCCGGACGTGCCGCGCCGCCCCGCCCCCGCCGAACAGGCCCTGCACGCGGCCATCCCCCGCCGGTTCAGCAACCGCGCGCCGTTCTGGCCCGACCCGGTGCCCGCCGACGCCCGCTGGCGCCTCACCGAGGCCGCCCGCGCCGAGCAGTGCTGGCTGGAACTGGTGGTCGGCGTCAGCGCGGTGAACGCGTTCGGCGAG
The DNA here is from genome assembly GCF_048060285.1 of Micromonospora sp. LOL_025. Classification (NCBI taxonomy): domain Bacteria; kingdom Bacillati; phylum Actinomycetota; class Actinomycetes; order Micromonosporales; family Micromonosporaceae; genus Micromonospora; species Micromonospora sp. LOL_025. Next base: position 9,290 of record NZ_JBHMIR010000052.1, read on the forward strand.
ATCGCCCGCAGCGCCCACCGGGTGCTGGAGCGCAGCCCGGAGTACCGGGCCGAGCGCCAGGAGTGGGTACGCACCGCGCCCGCCCGGGACGGGATTCCGGCCGCGTCCGGGGGCCCGCAGGGCGAGCCGCAGGACCTGCTGCCCTCCCGGGGCTTCGGCGGCCTGGACCGGGCCCCGGGGCGGGACTTCGAACCGGAGCCGCTCGTGGCGGTGCTCGGCTCGCCCGGCAACACGGCCGTCGACCAGTTCGTCGCCGGGCAGGCGTTGCAGCGGGTGCTGCTGACCGCGACGGACTCGGGGCTGGCGGCGTCGCTGCTGTCCCAGCCGATCGAGGTGCCGTCGGCGCGCGATCAGCTGCGGCTCTCGCTGGGGCGGTTCGGCACGCCGCAGATGGTGCTGCGCGTCGGCTACGGCCAGCCGGGCTGGCCGACCCCCCGCCGCGACGTGGACGAGGTACTGGACCTGCCGGTCGTCCGGTCCTGACCGGCAGCGGGCCGGCACCTCCTGTCCGAGCGGGATCAGGCGCCTCTCACGGACAACAGCGCCGCCTCCCGGTCGGGGTCCAGCCCGACGGGGGCGCGCTGCGGTCGGCCCGCCCGGGGCGGGACGGTGCCGACCTCTTGAAGCCACTTCCAGGTGTCGGCGACCGTCTCGGTCACCGGGCGGCAGGTCAGCCCGGCCGCGTACGCGCGCTCGACGCCGCGCTCCTGCAACCAGCGGTACTCGTGCCCCGCCGGGATCCAGATCGGCAGGTCGTTCCACGGCTCCACGCCGGCGGCCAGGATCGGCTCCGGGTCGGTCCAGCGCAGCCGGGCGTCGGCGCCGGTGGCCGCGACGCAGGCGTCGAGCAGCTCCCCCATGGTCGCGTGCCCGGGGCGGCTCACCACGTTGAACGTCCCGCCCGACCGTGCCGCGCCCCGGTCCAGCATCCAGCCCGCCAGGTCGCGCACGTCGACGTACTGCACCGGCAGGTCGACCGGGCCCGGCGCCAGCACGTCCCCGCCCCGCGCGATCCGCGTCAGCCACCAGGGCAGCCGGCCGATGTCCTCCCCCGGCCCGAGGATCAGACCGGCCCGGGCGATCAGGGCGCGCTCGCCGAACGCCTCCCGCACGGCCCGCTCCGCGCCGGCCTTGTTGGCCGCGTAGTCGCCGTCGTCGGCGTCCGGCTCCGCGTCCACCACCGGAGCGTCCTCGCCCACGCCGGGGGCGACGGGCGGCGCGTAGACCGAGCCGCTGGAGACGTAGACGTACCGGTCGACCCGGTCGACCAGCGCGCGGGCGGCGTCCCGCGCCGCGCGGGGCGCGCCGTCCCAGGTGTCGACCACCAGGTCCCACTCGCCGTCCGCGAGCGCCGCCAGGCCGTCGGGCGCGGCCCGGTCACCCCGCAGCCGGCGTACGCCCTCCGGCGTCGCGCCGTGCAGCCCCCGGTTGAACACGGTCACCGTCCAGCCCCGCCGCACCCCCTCGGCGACCGTCGCGCCGCCCACGAAACCCGTCCCGCCCAGCACCAGCAGCCTCATCGCTCCACTGTGCATGCCGTGGGCGGCGACATGATCCCGTGTTCACGGTCAGCGGATCTGCCCACGGCAGAACCCCCGTGCGGGCGCTCGCTCGACGCGCTGGGGTCGGGCACGCTCGATGACGAGGGGGAAACCCGTGTGCGCGGCGAGAAGGCTCCCGACGACGCGCGGCGCGCGAGCGTGGCGCGAAGGGACTGCTCTGCGTCAGCGCGCGCGCCGGTAGTGCACGGCGACCGCGCCGTTGCGGAGCGGCTTCGCCGAGACCAGCTCGAGCCGTCGCGTGCTGGGCAGCCCGCTCTCGTACAGGGTCGGGCCGTGGCCGGCGATCCTGGGGTGGACGAGGAACTTGTACTCGTCGATCAGGTCCAACCGGTCCAGCTCGGTCGCGAGCTTGCCGCTACAGAGGAGCACGCCGGCCGGGGTCGCGTCCTTGAGCTTCTGCACGCCCGTGCGCAGGTCGGCGATGTGGTGGCTGTTGGTCCACGGGAAGTCCTTCCGCGTGGACGACACCACGTATTTCGGCTTGGCCTCCAGCTTGACCGCCCACTCGCGCATCGCCGGCGGCGCCTCCACATCGCCGCGGGCGACCGCCGGCCAGGCGCTTTCCATCATCTCGTAGGTGACGCGGCCCCACAGCATCGCCCCGGCCTCGTCCATGAGGCGGGTGAAGAAGGCGTGTGTCTCGTCGTCGGCGATTCCCTCCTCATGGTCGACGCACCCGTCCAGGGTGACGTTGATATTGAAGGTCAGAAGTCCCATGGGGCGAGTTTAGGTCCGCGACGCGGCGACCAGGCAGTTCGCAGGCCGAGTTATGCGGCTCGGTGCGTGCCCGCCCAGGGCCATCGCATAGTTGATGCATCCTGGCCTGTCCCTGCCGTTCTCGACCAGCCCACGGAGCGTGAGCGTGTGCTGCGTCGGCAGCTGAACACCGCCCGGCGCGACGAACTCGGCCGCGAGCTGCGCGCGCCAACAATGTGTTCGACACGAACGTGCACGCCACTGCGCCCGCCGGACTGGGGGTGGGCGGAAATCAGGCGGCTCAACAGGAGACGTCGCTCGCTTAACGGCAATCTTCTGGTGGGCGATACTGGGTTTGAACCAGTGACCTCTTCCGTGTCAAGGAAGCGCGCTCCCACTGCGCCAATCGCCCGGGGGTGACCGCCCGATCCGGTAGGCCGGACCACGAGGGGCGGATCGCGAGCGGACGACGGGATTCGAACCCGCGACCCTCACCTTGGCAAGGTGATGCGCTACCAGCTGCGCTACGTCCGCGTGCCGCCGGTGTTCGTCGGCGACGGGGGAAACTCTACCCGACGGCAAGATCGCCTGGCACGCCGCCCCGCCGACGGCCGGACCAGGCGATGATTGCGCTGGTCAACCACGGGGTACTGAGGTCCATCGACAGCACACCACATCCCCTGACCAAGGAGGCTGTCGTGGGTATCGGCACCAGCATCTTCCTGATCGCGCTCGGCGCGATCCTCACCTTCGCGCTCGACGCGAGCCTCGGCGGCATCAACCTCGACGTCGTCGGGTGGATCCTGATGGCGGCCGGCGTGCTCGGCCTCATCATGACCACGCTCATCTGGGGACGCCGCCGCCAGGTGGTCAGCACGACCGAGCCGGTCGAGTACCGGCGGGTCGAGGAGCGCCGGGACGTCGCCCCGCCGCTCTGACGCGGGTCCACGCGGCCGCCGGAGCTGAACGGTCGCGCAAACGCACCGTCGTCGTGCCGGTCACCCTGAGCAGGGTGGCCGGCACGTCGCGTCCCGGTAGCCGTGCGACCAGCCCCGGTGTCCGCTGCGCGGCGGTGCCGGGGTAGCTGCCGCGATCGGGCTCGCTGGCGACCGGCGCCACCGGGTAATAGCGTCTGCTGCCATGCGGACGGAGCCGGACAGGTCGCGGGCGCGCGGACGGCCACCGTCGCGCCCCCGCCCCGAGCGCGCCGAGGCCGTCGTCGCGATGACCCGGCTCGCCGCCGGCCCCGACCCCGTACGGGCCGTCCTCGGCGAGCTGGCGCGCCGGTCCGCCGCCACGGTCGCCCTGATCGGCGTCGACGGCACGGTCCTGAGCGTCCGGGCGGGTCGGCACCCGCTCGCCCCGGCCGTGCTGACCGCCGCCGCCCGCGCCGTACCCGACCTGCACGCGCGCGGCACCCCGGCGGCCGTGCGGGGCGGCGACGGGGCACCCACCGTCCACCTCGTCGCACTCGGTAACGGGGAGCCCGGGGACGGCGCGGACTGCGGATCATCGACTCCCGGCCGGACTGAGGGTCCCCGCCACCGGCCGGGCAAAGGGCCCTCGCTCCCGGCCGGACTGGGGCGGCGGGGCGGAGGTCGCTGTGCAGGCCGGCACCCCCGACACCCTCGCTGTGCGGATCGGTCCTCGCCTTCGCCCGCAGGAGCTTCCTACCGTGGTGGTGCAGCCGGTACGGGACCGCCGGCCGCCCACCGGCCCGCGTCCGGACGCGCGGCACGGGGAAGCACGTCCGACCGGTCACTCCGGGGGGAGGTGCGACCGCCCCGCCCGCGGCCGTCAGGCGTGGGCGGGGCGGTCGCCGTCGATACGCCCGGCGGACCTTCGCCGCCGGTGGCCGCGCGCCGTCCCGCCGTGGACTCCGCCTTCGTCACGAGCCGGTCCGCGCCTCCGCGGGTGCCGTCGCGGAGGCGCGGCGTGGGCGGACGAACGGCGAAGGCCCGTCACCGGATGGTGACGGGCCTTCGTTCTGGTGGGCGATACTGGGTTTGAACCAGTGACCTCTTCCGTGTCAAGGAAGCGCGCTCCCACTGCGCCAATCGCCCTCGCTTGTTACCGAGGTGGGGACGGGATTTGAACCCGCGTACACGGCTTTGCAGGCCGTTGCCTCGCCTCTCGGCCACCCCACCGAGGTTGCCCCCGTCATGCGTGGCGGCAGCTCCGAGCGGACGACGGGATTCGAACCCGCGACCCTCACCTTGGCAAGGTGATGCGCTACCAGCTGCGCTACGTCCGCGTGTCTCCGGCGTTAACCGGTGACGGGTGAGAACTTTAGCCGAGCCGGCGAGCGGTTGCCAAATCGGGGTGGCTCCCGGCGAGTCGGGTGGGATCCCGACGCCGCCACCTGCGACGGGATCGTGACGGTCCGCCCGCCCCCTGAGCTTCCTAGGAGGATGGGCCAGACCGGTCTCGCCGACAGCGACCGGCGCGGTCCATGGCCGGGATCCGCCCCGGGAACTGTCCGGCTTCCGACTGTAGTCGGCCGAACGGGCCGTGATCCGTAACTGCCCGTGTTCGGTTGGATGGGCTACGGTAACGGCGTGACGAGACGTGCGGCCGAGATCCGCCTGGATGCCCTGCTGCGCACGGCCTGTGACGTGATCGTGGAACGCGGTCTGGCCAACACCCGCACGGCCGACGTGGCACAGGCCGCCGGGGTGAGCCAGGCGCTGGTCTTCTACCACTTCGCCACGAAGGACCGGCTGCTCGCGCAGGCGTTCGCGTACGCGGTGGAGCAGGACCTGGCCCGCCTGGACGCGGTGATGCGCTCCAGCGCCCCGCCCCTGACCAAGCTCCGCCGGATCGTGCGGCTCTACACGCCTGCGGGCCGGGCGACCTCCTGGTCCATGTGGATCGACGGCTGGGCGGAATCGCTGCGTACCCCGGAATTGGAGAAGGTCTCCCGCCGGCTCGACCTGCGCTGGCGGGAGGACCTGGCGTCGGTCATCTCCGACGGGGTCCGCGAGGGCACCTTCGACTGCGCCGACCCGGCCGGGGCGGCGTGGCGGATCAGCGCGGTGATGGACGGGCTGGCGGTGCAGCTCGCGGTGCACGACCGGGTGATCTCCCGCCGGCAGTTCGCCGAGTGGGTGCGCCTGCTCACCGCCCGCGAGCTGGGGATCGACCCGGCGCAGCTGGACTGAGCCGGGCAGGGAAGCCGCCCGGGCGCGACCGGCGCTCCGTGCCGAGGAGCAGCGGGCGCGACCGGCGCTCCGCCCGCCCGCGAAGCCGGCAAAACCGCTCGGCCCCACGAGGCAGCCGGAACAATCGTCGGCATGGACCCGCTGGAGACGTACCGCCGCAGCCTGGCCGAGTTCACCGACCGGGTGGCGCAGGTCGGCCCCGACCAGTGGTCGGACCCGACCCCGTGCCCCGACTGGGACGTCCGGGCGCTGGTCAACCACGTGGTGGGTGAGGACCGGTGGAGCGTCGCGCTGCTCGCCGGGCGGACGATCGAGCAGGTCGGCGAGCGCTACGACGGCGACCTGCTCGGGCCGGACCCGGCCGATGCGGCCCGGGAGGCGGCGGGGCAGGCCGAGCTCGCCTTCACCCACCCGGGGGCGCTGGAGCGCACCGTCGGGCTCTCCTCCGGCGAGACCCCCGCCGACGAGTACCTGCACCAGCTGACGGCGGAGCACCTGATCCACGGCTGGGACCTCGCCGTGGCGATCGGCGCGGATCCCCGGCTGGACCCCGACGCGGTCGCCGCGTGCGCGCGGTGGTTCGGTCGCCGGATCGGCGACTACCAGCGGGGCCGGCTCATCCGGCCGGAGGTCGACGTGCCGGCACGGGCGGACGAGCAGGACCGCCTCGTCGCCGCCTTCGGCCGCGACCCCGACTGGGCGCCGTGAGGGCCCCCGACCGGTCGCCGTGAGCGCCCTCCCGGACGGACGCCGGGACGCGACCCGGCGGAAGCCGGCCCGGGCCGCCCGCCGCGAAGCGACCCGGCCGTCAGGCGGCAACCGGGCCGCGTCCCCGGCGCTCCCGCAGCCGGCGCAGGGCCGGCGGGTGCACGTTGGCCAGCGTCAGGTCCCCGCCGTAGTGGGCGAGCACCCGGTGGTCCATCAGCCGGCGCCACACCGGCGGCACCAGCGCGGCCACCACCATCGTGGCGTAGCCGGCGGGCAACTGCGGGGCGGACTCGAAGGTGCGCAGCGTCTGGTAGCGGCGCAGCGGGTTGGCGTGGTGGTCGCTGTGCCGCTGGAGCTGGAAGAGGAAGATGTTGGTCACGCTGCGGTCGCTGTTCCAGCTGTGCCGGGGGTCGACCTTCTCGTAGCGCCCGGCAGGGGTGCGTTGCCGCGCCAACCCGTAGTGCTCCAGGTAGTTGACCACCTCGAGCAGGGAGAACCCGACCACCGCCTGGAGCCCCAGGAACGGCAGCACGCCCGGGCCGAACGCGACGGCCAGCGCCGCGTAGAGCGCGAGGGTCATCGCGAACGCGTTGAGCACGTCGTTGCGCCACGTCCACGGGCTGCGGCCCCGCAGGCGGAACCGGCCGGTCTCCAGTCGCCACGCCGAGCGCAGGCTGCCTGAGACGGTACGCGGCCAGAACGCCCAGAAGCTCTCCCCCAGCCGGGCGCTGGCCGGGTCCTCGGGTGTGGCGACGCGGGTGTGGTGGCCCCGGTTGTGCTCGACGTGGAAGTGCCCGTACGCGGCCGGCGCGAGGGCCACCTTGGACAGCCAGCGCTCCAGCCTCTCCCGCTTGTGGCCCAGCTCGTGGGCGGTGTTGATGGCGATGCCGTCGACCACCCCGATCGTGGCGACCAGGCCGGCCGCGCCGGCCACCGTCAGGCCGCCCCGGGCCCAGACCGCGCAGCAGAGCACCAGGGCGGCGTACTGGGCGGGCAGGTAGAGGTAGGTCAGCCAGCGGTAGTAGCCGTCGGCGGCCAGCCGGGGCACCGCCTCGTCGGGCGGGTTGCGCCGGTCCTCGCCGACCAGCAGGTCGACCACGGGGATCAGGACGAACACGGCGGCGGGGGTGAGCCACCAGGCCCACGCGTCGCCGGTGGCCCGCCAGGTCGCCCAGCCGACGAACGGCAGCGCCGGGACGAGCAACGCCAGCGGCCAGAACGGCCGGCGGGCGTCCCGCCATCCGGCGGCGGTGGCGTGCGCGGTGGGGTCGAGGGCCATGGCGGCCTCCGCTCTCTCGCGGTCCTTTCTCGACTGTGACAGCCGTCACGTCCGTGTACAAGGGACTGTTTTTGTCGAAATTAGCGCGGGGAGCCGGCCCGCCACGGCATCCCGCCACACGCCGGGCCGCCTTGAGTAGGCGCGACCCTTGTTCCCGCCCAGGCGGGCTGATATCCACAGATGCGCATGCGTACCGCGCTGCGCGGGCCGGCGGAGGGCCGGCCACCCCGCTCCCATGAGGAGGACCCGTGGCACAACCGGAGTGGACACCCTGGATGAGCCGGCGGCGACGCCGGCTCGTCCCCGTCCTGGCGGCGACCGCGGTGGCGGCCGCGCTGCTGCCCACCGGCCCCACCGCAGCCGCCCCCACCGGTGGCGCCTCCGCCGAGCGGCGCTCCGGCCCGTTCGCCGAGGGGCAGCACCAGCACGCCGACGTCGACAACCGCCCCGGCACCGCCGCCCCCGACGCGCGGCAGCGGGGCCTGGCGCGCAGGGCGGACCCGGACGCCCGCTGGAACCGGCTCGGCACCCCGCACGCGCTCGGCCCCGGCCGCGCGCCCCTCGCCACCGGTCTCCCCGCCGAGCCGGAGGCGGCCGCCCGCGCGTACCTCACCGGCCACCACGACCTCTTCGGCCTGGACGCCGGGGCGGTCGACGCGATGGACCGGGTCCTGGTCCGCCCGATCGGGGCCGGGGCCGTCGTCACCCTCCGGCAGCGCTTCGGCGACCTGCCGGCCGGGCACGACGGCCTGGTCACCGTCGCGGTCGCCGGCGGCAAGGTCCTCGCGGTCAGCTCCTCGCTGTCGCGGGACACCGCCGCGCCGGCGCCGGCCACCCTCACCGACGAGCAGGCGTACGCCGCGGCGCGCGCCGACGCCGGACTGACCGCCGAGGCGGTACGCAGCCACAGCGTCCGCGCCGTCGCCGTGCCCACCCCGCTCGACGGCCCCCGGGCCGCCTACGAGGTGACCCTGATCGGCGCCGACACCGACCACCCGGAGGCGTTCACCACCTACGTCGACGGGATCACCGGTCAGGTGCTGGTCCGCGAGGACCTCGTCGACTTCGACTCGGACAACCCGACCTGGGCGGTCTTCCCGGCCACCCCGCCGCGCGACCTCGGCCCCGGGCAGGATCCCCGGGTGCGCTGGTGCGGCGACCCCGCGCCGGGCTGCCAGGCGGCCTTCCGCGACCCGGCCACCGGCCAGCCGTGGGACGTCGACGCGGCCACCGGCACGCCGACCGGCACCGCCCGGGGCAACTCCGCCAACACCGTGCTCTCCTGGGGCGGCGGCACGCCGGCCGTGCCGGCCACGCCCAGCCCGGAGCGCCGCTACGAGTACCCGTTCACCGACCAGTGGCACCAGGCCCGCTGCAACCCGGAGGTGTTCACCTCGGCGCAGCGCAACGACGGCGACGCCGCGATCGGCAACCTGTTCGCCATGCACAACCGGATGCACGACTGGGCCTGGCACCTCGGCTTCACCGAGGCGACCTGGAACCTCCAGGCGGTCAACCTGACCCCGCAGGGCCTGGGTGGCGACGCCGAGCAGGGCCGCGCCCAGCAGGGCGCGCTCAGCGGCAACCGGAACAACGCCAACCAGGGCACGCCGCGCGACGGCCTGCCGCCCACCACCAACATGTACCTGTGGCAGCCGCAGGCCGGTGGGCCGTACCCGCCCTGCGTCGACGGCGACTACGACATGACGGTGATCGGGCACGAGTACACCCACGCCATCACCAACCGCATGATCGCCGGCCCGGACAGCGGCATCAGCGGGCACCAGGGCGGCTCGATGGGCGAGTCGTGGAGCGACCTGCTCGCCGCCGAGTACCTGTTCCAGCACGGGCTGCGCGCCCCCGGCGAGACCCCCTACGTCACCGGCGGCTACGTCACCGGCAACCTGGTCAGCGGCATCCGCAACCACGACTTCAGCCGCAGCCCGCTGAACTACTCCGACGTCGGCTACAACACCGGCGGGCCCGCCGTGCACGCCGACGGCGAGATCTGGAGCGCCACCAACTTCCGGGTGCGCGCCGCACTGATGAAGCGGTACGGCGTCGGCACCCCCCAGCGGCAGCTCGACTGCGCGCGCGGCAAGGTGGCGGTGGAGCAGTGCCCGGGCAATCGGCGCTGGTCGCAGCTGGTCTTCGACTCGTTCCTGCTCCAGGCCGCCAGTCAGGTGAGCATGCTCGACATGCGGGACAACATGCTCACCGCCGACCTGCTCCGCTTCGGCGGCGCCAACCAGGACCTGCTCTGGGCCGAGTTCGCCCGCTCCGGAATGGGCCGCGACGCCGCCACCAACGGCGCCGCCGACACGGACCCGCCGCCGAGCTTCGCCGCCCCCGACGCCGACAACGCGGTGCTCACCCTCCGGCCGAAGGGCGACAGCGCCGACGCGCCCGTCCGGGTGTACGTCGGGGCGTACGAGGCGCGGGCGGTGCCGGTGGCCGACACCGACCCGGCCACCGCCCTGCCGGACACCGTCGAGCTGGTGCCCGGCACGTACCAGCTGCTCGCCGTCGCGCCCGGCTTCGGCCACCAGCGGCTGACCGTGGTCGCCAGGGCCGGCAAGCAGGGGTACGTCGACCTGCGGCTGAGCCGGAACCTGGCGTCCACCGCGTCCGGCGCGACGGTCACCGGTGACGGGGTCAACCTGGAGCGCATCGCCGACGACACCGAGGCCACCAACTGGGCATCCCTGGACGGGGTGGCCGGCCGGCAGGTGACCGTGGCGCTGCCCGGGGACGCGCCGCAGGTCGTGAAGCGGGTGAACGTCAGCGCCATGCTGCGCCCGGCGATCGCCGGCGACGCCGACCCGGGCAGCCAGAACGCGCTCAGCGCGCTGCGCTCGTTCGCGGTGTCGGCGTGCAACGCGAAGACGACCGACTGCGCGGATCCGGCGAACTGGCGGCGGATCCACACCAGCGCGCCCGACGCGTTCCCCGGCGGGGCGTACCGGGCGTACGTGCGCGACGTCAACCTGCGCGAGTTCGCGGTGCCGACCACGCTGGCCACGCACCTGCGGTTGGAGGTGCTGGCCAGCCAGTGCACCGGCGGTCCCGCCTACGCCGGTGAGCAGGACGACGACCCGGCGACCACCACCGACTGCGCGACGGCCAGCCCGGCGCGTACGCAGGTGCGCATCGCCGAGTTCCAGGCGTTCTCGAAGTGACCGACCGTCGGGGCCGGCGCGCCGGCCCCGACGGTCCACCTCCGGTGACCGGTCCCGGTGGCGGCCCCCGGTCAGCGGCGGGCGGCCCGCCACCGCCCGGGCACGGCGGGCCGTTCCCAGCGCCGGTCCGGCCCGGCGTCGTCGTCCGCGCCGGCCGCCCGGGTCAGGTGGCGCAGCCGCAGCAGCAGGCCGAGGCCGAGGGAGAGCAGCAGCCCGCCGAGCAGGAACGCGGCCTGCACGGCCCCGAAACCGCCGGAGCCCGCCACCGGCCGCCCCGCGCCGGCCGCCGGCGGCGCCCCGGCGGCCACGGGCGCGTCGGTGACGGGTTCGCCGGTCACCGGCTCGTCGGCGGGCGCCTCCCCGGGCTCCGTCGCCTCCCCGGTCGTCCCGGCCGGCCCGGTCGGATCGACCGGGGTGGCGCGGGGCGCCGGCTCCTCGGGCGCGACCGTCCGGGCGGCCGGCCCGACCACCGACCGCGTCGCCGTCTGCCGGGACAGCAGCCGCAGGTTCGCGTCGTACGCCTCCGCCGCCAGGGTGATCCGCCCCCGGGTGACGTCTTCGGCGAAGGCCAACCGGTAGCGGGCGGTGACCGTCCGCCCGGGGCAGAGCGTGCCCGGGTCGAGCCGGCGGTCGGTCAGCCGGGCCACGTCCCCGTCGGCGCGGATGTCCAACGGGAACGAGCCGGTCTCCTCGACCCGGTCCATCCTGACCTGGTCGAGCCGGATACCGCGTACCCGCAGCACCATCGACCAGCGGACCTTGACGCAGCCGCCGTCGTCGCGGGAGACCACGGCGGAGACGGTCTCCACCCGGTCCCCGGCGGTGAACTCGTCCGGCAGGCCGCTCAGCTCGGTGGCGAAGGCCGCCTGCGCGGGCACGGGCAGACCCGCCCCGGTCAGGCAGCCGAGCACCACCCCGGCCCGTAGCGCGTACCGCCACACGGTCGCCACCGTTCCCACCTCCCGTCGGCCGCCGCCAACCCGCAACGCTGCCAGCGCCGCCGGCCGTCCGGTAGACGGGCGTGTTCGCACCGATCGCCAAGCGCGGGGGCCGATCTCACCTACGGTGGTGAACCGGTCACCCCTCCCCCGCGACACGCCCGGTCCCGACGACCGCGCGACGGGCGGCCGTCGGGGGCGACCCGGGGTGGCGCCGGGCGACGGGTTCGGGCGGCGGGGGACAATCGCCGGCGTGTCCGACCTCTCCGCCGCCTTCGTCCGGCTGCACGCCAGCCTCTCCCCGGTCGCCTTCGTTCCCGAGGTGCGGCTGCACCAGGCGGACGACGCCATCGGGCTGTGGGAGTTGACGGAGGGCGAGTTCCGCAGCGCGCAGCCGCCGCCGTTCTGGGCCTTCGCCTGGGCCGGCGGGCAGGCGCTGGCCCGGTACGTCACCGACCACCCGGAGCTGGTCGCCGGCCGCCGGGTGCTGGACCTCGCCGCCGGCTCCGGGCTGGTCGCCATCGCCGCCGCGCGGGTCGGCGCCGCCGCCGTGCGCGCGGTGGAGATCGACGAGCTGGCCGTCGCGGCCGTCGCGGTCAACGCCGAGGCCAACGGGGTACGCGTCGACGCCGAACTCGGCGACGTCCTCGACGGCGACGCCGGTGGGGCCGAGGTGGTGCTCGCCGGGGACGTGTTCTACAGCCAGGCGATGGCCAACCGGGTGCTGCGCTTCCTGCTCCGGGCCGCCCGCGCCGGGGCGACGGTGCTGGTCGGCGACCCCGGCCGGGCCTTCCTGCCCCACGACCGCTTCGACGAACTGGCCGTCTACGACGTGCCGGTGCCCGAGACGCTGGAGAGCGTACGGGTGAAGCGCACCACGGTGTGGCAGTTGCGGGCGGGGCTGCCGGGGGCGGGCCGCTAGCGTGTCGGCGTGCTGTTCCGGAGCTGGGCGCAGACCGCCGACGCGCACTGGCCGGACGTGGCCCGGGTGTCGGACCACGTGGGGGTCGCACACCTGGTCGTGACCCGGCACGCCCTGGTCCGCCAGGTGCTCACCGATCCGGCGACGTACCGGCCGGACAACGCGCTGGACGCGGTGACCCCGATCCCGGTGACCGCGCTGCGGGTGCTGGCCGGGCACCGGTTCCGGCTGCCGCCGACCCTGGCGAACAACGGTGGCGCCAGCCACCCGGCGATCCGGGCGATCGTCGCCGACGCCCTGCACCCGACGCGGGTCGCCGCCCAGCGGCCCTGGCTGACCGGGCTGGTCCGGGAGCGCGTCGACGGGATCGCCGCCACCCTGGACGCCGGCGGGTCGGTGGACCTGTACGCCGAACTCGCCGCCGACCTGCCGCTGCTGGTGCTGGCGCGGCTGGTCGAGCTGCCGGACGCACCGGTCGGCGCCGTGAAGGAGTTCGCCCGCGCCGCGTTGGAGCTGTTCTGGGCGCCGCTGGACGCCGAACGGCAGCAGGCCCTCGCCGCCGAGGTGGGCTCCTTCCACCGGGTGCTGCGGGAGTTCGCCGCGACCGGGGGCGGCCTGGCCGGGTCGCTGCGGGCCGCCGGGCACCCGCCCGACGTGGTGGTCGGCGCGCTGTTCTTCCTGCTGGTGGCCGGCCAGGAGACGACCTCGCAGTTCCTCACCCTGCTGCTGCACCGGCTGACCGGCGAGCCGACCGTGCTGGCCGGCCTGCGCGACGGCACCGTCGGCGTCGCCGACGTGGTCGAGGAGGGGTTGCGGCTGGAGCCGCCGATCGTGACCTGGCGACGGGTGGCGGCGGTGGACACCACGCTGGGCGGGACGGCGGTGCCGGCGGGCACCAGCATCGTGCTCTGGCTGGCCCGCGCCGGCCGGGACCCGGCCACCGTCGACGCGCCGGACGAGTTCCGGCCCGGGCAGCGTGGCTCCCGCCGGCACCTGGCCTTCGGGGCGGGCCCGCACCGCTGCGTCGGCGACCAACTGGCCCGGATGGAGGCGGCGGTGGTGGTCGCGGAGACCGCCCCGCTGCTGGACGGGGTGACCGTGCTCCGCGAGCCGTGGTGCCCGGACAACCTGACCTTCCGGATGCCCGACGCCTTCGTCGTCCGCAGGCGCTGAACCGGCACGCCCGCCGCGGTGCGCGCGCCGTGGCAGATCCGCCGTGGGTGCGCGCCCGGCGGGAGGGGTGACGGTGGGAGGGACTCGACGAAAGTCAGTGGACGGTGGTGCCGTTCGGGCGCGGTCGGGGCGGGGGTGCCGGACCTAGCGTCAACGCATGATCACATTACGTGGGTTGACCAAGCGGTTCGGGGACACGACCGCCGTCGACGCCCTGACCGTCGACATCGGACCGGGCCGGGTCACCGGGTTCCTCGGCCCGAACGGCGCGGGCAAGTCCACCACCATGCGGATGATCCTCGGGCTGGACCGGCCCACCGCCGGACAGGCGCTCGTGGGCGGGCGGACGTACCGGGAGCTGCGGCGCCCGCTGCGCGAGGTCGGCGCGCTGCTCGACGCCCGGGCCGTGCATCCCGCCCGCTCAGGTCGGGCGCACCTGCTCGCGATGGCCCGCAGCAACGGGATACCGGGCCGCCGGGTGGATGAGGTGCTCGCCACCGTGGGGCTGGACGCCCGCGCCGCGGCCAAGCCCGGCCGCACCCTCTCCCTCGGCATGGGCCAGCGGCTCGGCATCGCCGGTGCGCTGCTCGGCGACCCGCCGGTGCTGATGTTCGACGAGCCGGTCAACGGCCTCGACCCGGACGGGGTGCGCTGGGTGCGGCAACTGATGCGGTCGCTGGCCGACGAGGGCCGGACGGTCTTCGTCTCCAGCCACCTGATGACCGAGATGCAGCTCACCGCCGACCGGCTCGTGGTGATCGGCCGTGGTCGCCTGCTCGCCGACGCCCCGATCGACGAGGTGATCGCCGGCAGCGCGGTGGCCGTGCGGGTACGCAGCCCGCAGCCGGCCGGCCTCGCCGCGCTCGGCGAGCGCCTCACCGCCGCCGGGGCCACCGTCGAGCGGATCGGCCCGGACGAGCTGACCGTCACCGGCGCCACCGTCGAGCGGATCGGCGACCTGGCGTACGAGCTGGGGGTGCGGTTGCACGGGCTCAGCCCGCACGGGGCGTCCCTGGAACAGGCCTTCATGGAACTGACCGCCGACAGCGTCGAGTACGCCGGCACCCCGACCCGGAACGAGGCACGATGAACACGATCTCCGCCGAGTGGACCAAGTTGTGGTCCGTGCGTTCCACCTGGTGGTCGCTGCTGGCCGGGGTGCTGCTGATGGCCGCCACCGCCGGTCAGCTGGCCATCTACGCCGCCAACGCGAACACCAACGACGACCCGGCCGACGACGCCGGGATCGTCACCGTCGGCAGCGTCGTGATCGGCTCGGTCGAGCTGACCCAGTACGCCGTGCTGGCGCTGGGCCTGCTCGTGGTCACCGGCGAGTTCACCAGCGGCACGATCCGTACCACCCTGCAGTGCACGCCGTCGCGCGGCCGGGTGCTGCTGGCCAAGGCCGCCGTGACCGGGGCGGTGACGTTCGCGCTCGGGCTGCTGCTGGGCACGGTCGGCGCGCTCGTGGCCCGCCCGGTGCTCGGCCGCTGGGGCGCCGCGCCGGCGGGCGGCACCGTCGGTGACGTGCTGGCCGTGGCGACCTACCTGGCGCTGGTCGGCGTGCTGGCCCTCGGGCTCGGCGCGGCCCTGCGCAGCGCGGTGCTCACCCTCATCGTGCTCGTCGCCACGCTGATGATCGTCCCGCTGTCGTTGCAGGAGCCGGACATCGCCGTGCTCAACCGGATCGCCGACGCCTTCCCCGGGGTCGCCGGCGGGCATTTCCTGGCCGGCGACACCGGCCCGTATCCGGCGCCCGTCGGGTTGCTCCTGCTCGCCGGCTGGGCCGGCGCGGCACTGCTGCTGGGCCGGGCGGCGATGCGCCGCCGGGACGCCTGAGGCACCGGGGGCGCGTGCGATGGCGGGGCGGGGCGGGTCAGCCGGTCGGCTCGACCAGCCCCGCCTCGTACGCGAGGATCGCCGCCTGCACCCGGTTGCGCACCTCGAGCCGGGTGAAGATGCTCGTCAGGTAGCTCTTCACGGTCCCCTCGACCAGGTGCAGCCGGCGGGCGATCTCGGCGTTGGACAGCCCGGCCCCGACCAGTGCGAGGACCTCCCGCTCCCGGTCGGTCAGCCCGGCCAGCCGGTCCCGGGCCACCGGCCGGCGGGCCACCCGGTCACCGCCCAGCTCGATGACCCGGCGGGCCACCCGCGGCGACAGGTACGCGCCGCCGTCGGCGACGGCGTGCACCCCGGCGATCAGCTCACGCGGGTCGCCGGCCTTGAGCAGGAATCCGCTCGCCCCGTGCCCGAGCGCCCGGGCGACGTGGTCGTCCTCGCCGAACGTGGTCAGCATGAGCGTCGCCGTCCCCGGCACGAGCCGGCGGATCTCGGCGGCGGCGGTGAGCCCGTCCAGCCTCGGCATCCGGATGTCCAGCAGCGCCACCCGGGGCCGGTGTGCCCGGACGAGTTCCACCGCGGCCCGGCCGTTGCCGGCCTCGGCCACCACCTCGATGCCCGGATCGGTGGCCAGGATGGCCCGGACGCCGGCCCGGATCATCGCCTCGTCGTCGGCGAGGACGACCCGCACCGGGCCGCTCGTTCCGGTGTTCATCCGTCGATCCGCTCCTTGCTGACCAGCCGGCCCTCGACGAAGCAGAGCCGCCACGTCGGCTGGGCCAGGGGGAAGTTGCCGTCGGTGTAGTGCTCGCAACCGGGGCGTGCCGTCCCGGCGGGCGGGGCCAGTTGCCGTCGGGGCAGCCCGGTCAGCTCGGCGCGCTGCGCGCCGACGGGCATCCGCGCGAAGGCCCCGTCGTCGAGGACCGTCCCGGCGGTGGCGACCGGGTAGTAGACCAGGGAGAGGACCAGCGCGAGACCCGCCGGGGCGCCGAGCGCCGTCAGCAGGCTGAGCCGGACCCGTCGGCGGGCGTCGCGCAGCCGCCGCTCGGCCTCCCCCGGCGACCCGCCGTCCGACGCGTCCGCGCCCGCCGCCGGGGCGACCGGAGACCCAGGCTCGTCCGCCCCGCCCGCCGGCCGCCCGCCCGCCGTCCACCTGCCGGCGGGGTCGGGATCGCCCGCGCGCGACGGGTGGGCGTCGGCGCCGCCCGGCTCGGCGACCGGCAGCCGGGCGCGGACGGCGAAGCCGCCGCCGTCGCGCGGACCGCTCGCCAGGGTGCCGTCGGCGAGCCGTACCCGCTCGGCGAGGGCGAGCAGGCCGGAACCGGTGGACGGCGGGCCCGGCAGCGGACCGGCCGGTGGCGCCGCGTTGACGACTGCCACCTCGACCTGGTCGCCGTCGCGGCCCAGCACGACGGTGACCGCCGCGCCGGGGGCGTACCGGGCGGCGTTGGTCAGCGCCTCGCGGACCACCCGGTGCGCGGCGTGCGCGGCCATCGGGGGCAGCTGCGCCAGGGCGTCCGCGCCATCCAGGCGCACCGCCATGCCCGCCTCCCGCGCCCCGTCGACCAGCTCGGCGACGCTCTCGCCGGCCGGCCGGGTGGTCGCCGCGCCGTCCGGCTCCCGGAGCACCCCGATGATCCCGTGCAGCCGCTCGGTGGCGGCGGCGACGCTGGCCCGCAGCTCCCCGGCGGCGGCGCGGTGCCGGGGCGCGAGGTCGGCGGCGACCTCCAGCGCACCGGCGCGCAGGGCGATCAGGCTCAGGTCGTGCCCGAGCGAGTCGTGCATCTCCTGGGCGATGCGGGCCCGCTCCCGCAGCCGGATCCGCTCGGCGGCGCCCCGCCGCTCCCGGTCCCGCGCCTCGACGTGCCGGCGGCCGGCGTCGGCGAGCACGGCCTGCTGGCGCCGGTACCGCCCGACGAGCCACGGGAACACCCCGGCGAAGAGCAGCACGGAGGCGAGCAGGAACCAGGTGGCCGCGCCGGTGCCGAGCAGCCCCAGGTTGAGCACGGTGCCGCCGGCCGCGAGCACGGCGAAGGCGACGGCGGCCGGGACGGCGGTGGCGCTGCGGCGACCGGTCAGGTAGGCGAACACCGGGATCGCGAAGAGGAAGTTGCCGTCCAGCAGCGACCCGAGCACCACGACGACCAGGGCGGCCACCGGCCACCGGCGGCTGGCCACGACCGCCGCGGCGAGCAGCAGCAGCGCGCCGGCCGTCAGGGCGGAGGCGTACGCCGAGTGCGGCGGGGTGATGCCCGCGTACCCGATCGGGGCGGCGGTGGTCACCCACAGGAGCAGATCGGCGCTCCGCCGCCGGACCTCCGCCCGGGACCACCCATCCCCGCCCGCCCCGACGGACCACCAGCTCTTCACGGCGGCCAGGCTACCCACGCCCGACCTGCGCCGACACCGACGAAAGTCAGGTGCTCAGCTGATCTCCTCGGCCCACGCGCGCCAGTCGTCGAGCACCCCGTACAGGGCCGGGGTGAGCCAGCCGGGCGCGGACCGGCGGAAGACCCCCGGATCCATCGCCCCGGTCCCGGCAGGCAGGGCGCCCAGCAGGTTCGGCACCAGGTCGGTCAGGTTGGCCCAGTGCACCAGCTCCGGGGCGGCCGGCCACGCGCCGACCACCACGCCGGCCGGCACCGCCCGGCGCGCCAGCGCCTCCAGCGTCAGCGCGGTGTGGTTCAGGGTGCCCAGACCGGCCCGGGTCACCACCACGGCGCGGCAACCCAGCGCCACCGCCAGGTCCGCCACCGTCCAGGACCCGCCCTCCGGCCGCAGCCCCATCGGTACGAGCAGGCCGCCCGCGCCCTCGACGAGCACCAGGTCGTGCTTGTCGGCCTCCTCGCGGACCGCGTCGACGGCGGTGTGCAGCTCCAGCGGCTCCAGCTGGGCGACCCGGGCCGCCGCCAGCGGGGCGAGCGGGTCGGGGAAGCTGGCCAGGGTCCGGCCGGTCAGCGGGGCGGCCAGCCGGTTGACCGCGTCGACGTCGCCCGGCTCGCCGCCGGCCGTACCCGTCTGGGCGGGTTTGACCACCGCGACCCGCAGGCCGGCCGCCTGCGCTGCCGCCGCGATCGCCGCCGTGACCACCGTCTTGCCGACGTCGGTGTCGGTGCCGGTGACCAGCACCGGCCCTCGCCACGGCCCGGTCACGTCGTGACCCCGGCTCACGGGACGAACCTCGTCCGCGACTGCGGGGCCCGCAGACCCGGCTCACTCCTCGCGCTCACGGGCGCCACCTCAGCTCGCGACTGCGGGGCTCGCAGACCCGGCTCACTCCTCGCGCTCACGGGCGCCACCTCAGCTCGCGACTGCGGGGCCCGCAGACCCGG
>NZ_JBHMIR010000053.1:0-23627 GCF_048060285.1 Micromonospora sp. LOL_025
TGAGCCGTCCCGGCGGCCAGCGGCCGGAGCCCTGAGCCGTCCCGGCGGCCAGCGGCCGGAGCCCTGAGCCGTCCCGGCGGCCAGCGGCCGGAGCCCTGAGCCGCCCCGGCCGCCAGGAGCCGGAGCGCTGGGGGCGGCTTGGCGCCCAGGGGCCGGAGCGCTGCGGCCGGTTGGTGGGACGCCGGTGGCCACGCCCCGGGCCGGGCGTGGCCACCATGAGCGGTTGCGGTCAGCGCTGGTTCTGGCCCAGCTCCGCCGTCGACGTGGTGCGGCCGCTCAGCGCGTCCCGCATCCGGTCCACCAGACCGGCGCCGGGGTTGAGCAGCCGGTTCGCCGGCGGCCGGTCGGGTGCGGCCGGGTGCGGTCGGGTCGGGGCGGTCTTCTTGGTCGCCTCCACCTTCCCGGCCAGCTCGACCATCTCCTCGGCGGCGACCGCGGCGCGCAGGCGGGGGAAGAGGTCCGACTCCTCGTCCTTGACGTGGTGCCGGATCGTGCTCGTCAGGTGCGCCAGCAGCTCGTCGAAGCGCGGGTCGGACGGGTCGACCGACTCCAGCTCCTTCATGGTCCGCTCGGCGTCGGCGTGCTCGGAGATCTCGTGCTCGGCGATCTGGTCGCCGTCCGGCAGCGCCTTGCGGGCGGTCGGATAGACGTGCATCTCCTCGGCGACGGCGTGCCGGACCAGCTCGGCGATCATCACGTCGGCCAGCTGCCGGCGGTGCTCGGGGGTGCCCTGCCGGCTCTCCAGCTGCACGAAGAGTGCCTCGACCTCACGGTGGTCGGCCGTCAGGACGTCCACCACGTCCTGACTCCTGGTGTCCTGTGGGTTGGTCATGTCTGCCCCTTACCGGTTGCGGAACGGTCGGCTGTCGAGCAGGTACCCGGGAACCGTCGACCGAACCCACCGGCCATCGATCCGTCGCCGACCAGCACGGGCCCGACGGGCGCCCGCGGAGAGAGCCGAGGGCCGGCCCCCGCGCGGGGGCCGGCCCTCAGGGGTCGGATCAGGACGAGTAGCCGCGCTCGGCGATCCAGTTGGCGACCTTCTCCAGGGTCATCCAGTACTCGCCCTCGGGGGCGGCCGGGTCGGCGATCCGGATCAGGTCGCCGCCGTCGCGGTAGCCCACCAGGGTCAGGTAGTGCCCGCCCTCGTACGAGTGCGGATTGCCGACGGTGTCGACCGCGGTGCCCTTGATGTTGGCCACCACCGGCCGGCCCTTGTCCAGGGCCCCGACGACGTCGGACCGCAGCCGGTCGACCTGCTCCGGCTTGGCCACCGGACCCGGGATCTCGGTGGTCCGGTACCCACCGCCGGTCAGCTCGTTGAGCACGCGGGTGGTGTCCAGGGCCGAGTCGGTGCCCGCCTCGGTGGTGCCCAGCTTCTTCGCGACCTCGTCCTGGGAGAGCGCCTTGCCCAGCGCCGACAGGGCGATCCGGGTCGCGGCCGGGCCGCAGTAGTAGAAGTTGGGCTGCGCCTGGTACTCGATGCGCACGGTGCGCTCGGCACGCCGGTCGGCGCGGCCGTCCCTGGCGGCGCGGTCGTCCGCGTGCACCGCACCGACCGGGGTGCTCGCCGCCGGCGCCGCCTGGGCGGACACCGCCGGGCCCACGAGGCACCCGCCGGCCACCAGCAGGCCGGCGACGGAGAGGCCGCTCTTCTGGACGATCGGATTCATGGTCGGGCTCCAATCGGGGGTCGACGCCTCCGGGGGGACCGGGGCGTACAGCACCGGGAAAGGCGCTCGGCTCGGGGAATTCGACGGCCCGGAGCGGTCGGCCCACGGGCGTACTCAGGGATGCAACGGCGCTGCTCCGGCGGGCATTCCTGCCCTCGGCCGGGGCGTACCGGCCGCACGTCGAGGTTCAACCGGGCCACGGGCGGCAGGATTCCGACGTACGGATGCCCCGCGTCACACCCCCGCCGGGTCCCCGCGCCGGTGCGTCACGCAGGAGGGTGCGGGCCGGTCAGGCGTGCGCTTGAGGCGCGTGGCGGGAGGAACCGGTCATCCGGTCACAGGCTGCCCAGCAGGCGGGTAACCGCGATCTCGATGACCACCCGGTCGGGATTCGGGCGGGGCGTCCGGTAGCGCTCGGCGTACCGGCGCTCGGCCTCGGCGACGGCCGTCCGGTCGGCGCGCACGACGGCCCGCCCCTCGATGGTGAGCCAGCGTCGCCCGTCGACGTGGCAGACGGCCACCGGGGCGCCCCCGGGGCCGGCGGCGGCCACGTGCCGCGCCTTGCGGGACGCGCCGCCGGTGATCACGCGGGCCAGGCCGGTCGAGGCGTCGAAGGTGACACCCACCGGTACGACGTGCGGGGTGCCGTCCGGGCGCAGGGTGGTCAACGTGGCCAGGTGCCGTTCCCGGCAGAACGCCACGACCCGCTCGTCGTGGGGTGCCAACCGATGGTCACCGGGCATGTCCGTCCCCGTCTCGCGGCGCGGTACCGATCATGGCACGCGACGGTGCGCCCGGTCGGGGTCGGACGGCGCGTCGGCGGCCCCCGGCAGCGGTGCCTTCGCGGCGCGGCGCTGCCGGACCAGCCGGCCGAGGTAGAGCAGCGCGCCGGTCAGCACCGCCATGTCGTCCAGGTAGATGGGGTCGGGAATCAGGTCGACCGGCAGGACGGTGTAGAGCAGCGCGCCGTAGAAGGCGAGCTTGCCGTTCACCCCGAGCGTGCCGAGCAGGCGGCGGGTGCGGATCACGCGGACGGCCAGCACCACCGCGCCGACCAACGTGGCGACCGCCACGACGACGCCGACGACGACCCACGCCTCCCTGGACATGCCGTCACGCTAGCCCAGCGGGACCGGTTCCGCCCGGTTCTGCCGGTCAGTACGCGGGAACCGCCGCCCGGCCCCGGGCCACCGACGGCACCTCGCGGCCGGTCACCGCCGGGAACTCCCGGGTCTGCTCCGCCACCCCGGCGCCCTCGACCAGCGGCAGCAGCGACTGCGACTCCTCGGGTCGGCGGTTGACCGCGGCGAACGCCTCGTCCCGCAGGCTGCGCGCCGCCTCGGCGGCGGTCTCCGCGGCCCGCCACGCGGCCTGCTCCCGCTCCCTGGCCGCCCGCTGCCGGGCGAGCAGGTTGTCCCGTACCGCCCGGCGCAGCACCAGCTCCTGCTCGACCGGGTGCAGCCGGGGGTCCCAGCCGTCGCGGTGCGCGAAGACGTCGCTGAGCTGCTCCACCGACAGCTCCTTGCGCCAGTACGCGTCGAGGGCGGCCCGGTGCAGGAAGCGCTCGCGCTCGGCGTACTCGGCGGGCGTCCGGACGGTACGCGGAAGGGGCATCGCCTCGGCGACCGCCAGCCGGCGGACGTCCGCCTCGGCGGCCTCGTACGCCTGCCAGGCCGCCTCGACCTCCTCCTGCGCGGTCAGCCACTCGGCCCGCAGCCGGGCGGCGGTGGTGGCGGCCCGGTCCGCGGCGACCGAGACCTCCTCGGCGTACCGGGAACGTTCGCGCTCCTCCTCGGCCCGTTCCAGCTCGCTCGGCATGGCGGCGCGCCGGATGCGGGAGTCGGCGTCGAAGCGGAGCCGGCCGGGACGCAGCAGCAGACCGGCCACGGTGACGGCGACGACGCCGAGCAGGCTCAGCCAGATCACGGCGGCCCGGGGCACGTCGAGCAGGACGGAGGAGAACACGTTTTCCATGGTCAGCACCTCGCGGTCGATCGAGGGAATCGACAGGGTCTGTGCCCGACGTACGGGCGGGTGGGCAGCGTGGGCGCGTGTGCGGGGCGTACCGCGGCAATGGCCGCTCCGGCGACGGACGGCGACGGACCGACGGGTGGACGCCGGTGCGTGCGGCCAGAGCAGGAGGCCGGGGCGGACGGACGCCGCGTGACGGCGGTCCGTCGCGGCCGGCGGTCCCGGATGCGGAGCCGGTGGCCGACGGCTCAGGCGGCGGGCGGACCGCGCCGGGCGGGGACGCCCCGGCCGGGGTCGCGGGCGGGGCCGTCCGGGCGGGCGACCGCCACAGCGGAGGTGTCGGCCGGCGTGTCGTCGCGCCGGACCGCCGGCGGGGCGGCGAAGCCGTCGACCTGCTCGGCCACCGGCTCGCGGCGCGACAGCGGTGGGGTGAGCCGGGTGCTCGCGACGGTCAGACCGGCGGCCGGAACGGGGGCGGTGACGGCGGCGGACGGTGCCGGTGCGACGGTCGTGCCCCCGAGGCCCACGGCGAGCACCAGCGCGGCGATCGCCAGCCGGGTCAGCTCACGCAGGGAGCGCAGCGTCACCGACCAGAACGGGTCGACGGACGCTGCGGAAGGCACCCGTCCAACCTATCGCCCGGGCCCGGCTCCCGCAGCGCGCCGACGACCCGGGATCGGGTGACCGCCGCCACGGTGTCCGAAAAGGATCGCCGGGCGGGTGCGACCGCGCCCGCCGGGATCGACGCCGCACGTGCGACGGCCCACCCGGTGGTACGCCTGCCGGGTGGGCCGTCGTCGTGCTGGTGGGCGTCAGCTGTCGGTGCCGAGCACGGGCGGAGCGGCGGCGGCGCCGTCCCCCCAGACCATGTCGTCCTCCGTCAGCCAGGTCAGCCGGCCGTCGGTGTCGTCGTCGTGCGCGCCCTGAACGCCGCCCAGGACGCCGGGGCGGTTCGCCCCGCCGCGTGCGCCGCCCGCACGCCCCGTCCCGCTGACCGCCCGGTCGCCGGCGGCGCCCTGTCGTGCTCCGTTGTCGAAGCGCCGGCCCATCCCGGTCGCGGACCGGTTGTCCGCCACCGGGGTGCCGCCGGCGGACCGGACCGCCGTGGCCGGTGCGTTACCGCTCGCCGCGAGGGCTCCGGTGCCGAGCACGCCGCCCTGGGGGCCGAACTGGAGGCCCGCCCCGGTGCCGGCCGAGGCCGTCGAGGTGCCGCCCAGCCCTACGGGACCCGTCGTGGGGGGCGTGCCGGTCAGCACCGTGGCACCGGCGAGAGAGGTGCCGGCCGTGACGCCGCCGGGAGCGCCGTCGACCGTGCCGCCGATGCCGCCGCCGCCCGGGTGCCCGCCGCCGACGGCGCCCGGGATGAGCGTCCCGTTTCCGCCGCCGCCCGGTCCGGAGCTCGGCCGGTCGGGGGCCGCGACGGTGGCGCCGCCCGGCTGCCCGGCGAGGCCGGAGGTCTTCGGTGCGGCCGTCGGCGTGCCGGCGCCCGGGCCGCTGCGCGGGGTCGTCGAGGAGTCGCGGCTGGTCGTGCCGGGCGTGTCCGGGTGCGGTGGCGGCGGCGGGACGAGCCGGCCGTAGGCGGAGAGGTCGTAGCCGGCGGCCAGCTCGGCCACCACGTTGACCATGCGCTGGTGCGCCTTCTCCTGCTCGGCCTTGTCCTGCTGGTGACCCAGCAGCCCGCCGACCACGATGCCCGGCACGCCGAACACGGCGCCCTTGGCCGCGCCGGAGAGCGCCTGGTCGTGGTCGTCGGTCTCGGCCGGGCTCTCCGCCTGCTCGCGGGCGGTGCGCAGCTCGCCGGCCATCAGGGTCAGGCCCCGGCTCACGTCCGCCATGCCCTCGCCGAGCTTGTCGGCGTAGTCGGTGACGAGCGTCAACCGCCGCTGGAACTCCTGCGAGGCCGAGCCCGTCCAGGTGTTGGCGAGCTTGTCGAGGTCGCCGCTGAGCTCGCGAGACAGCCCGTCGAGCATGCCCTTGAGCGCCGTCCACTGCGCCGCGACGCCGTCGATCTGGCCGGGCTGGCCGGCCATCACGCCGTCGTAGAGCTGCTGGTGGCTGACGTGCTGGTAGCGCTGGGTGTACTCAGACACGCGGATCCTCCTTCCGCTTCAACGCGTCGTCCACCCCGTTCAGCGCGGCGGCGATGTCGGCGGAGTTGGCCGCGTTGCGCTCCTCGGCGGTGCGGTAGTTGGCCAGGATCGTCGCGGTGGCGCTCTGCGCCGCCTTCACCGCCGCACGCAGCCGGTCGACCTGGTCCACGTAGGACTGGTGGATGTCGGAGTAGCGGCGGGAGTTCTCGGTGGCGTCGGCGAACGAGCCCAGCGCCGGGGGCCGGCACTGCATCTCGGTGCTCAGCTTCCGCAACGCCTTCTCCGCCTCGGTCAGCCGGTGGGCCAACTTCTGGTGGAAGTCTTCCAGGGACAGCAGGTCGACTGTCGTGCGCCCGGTCATGGCAGCATCCCCGTACGTCATCGTCGATAACCGTTGGCAGGGCTCAGGTTAGTCGACGGGTGCGACGCGGGCGACCCGCCACCGGTGTCGATCCACCGGGTGCGTACTCAGCCGTCCGTCTCCGGGCTCGGCGACGACGCGCCGGACGAGGCCGGCGACCCGGAATCGGGCTCGTCGGAGGGTGTCGCCGACGCCCCGGACTTCTCCGGGGTGGGGCTGCCCGTCGGCTTCGCCGGGCCGCCTGCCGGAGCCGACGTCGCGGGCCCGGGCGCGAAGTGGGCGAGCGCGTCGTCCCGCGAGAGCGTCGGCCCCGTGGGCACCAGGGCCAGCAGCGACGCGGGTACGGCCAGCGGGGTGACCCCCTCGTAGCCCAGCGCCGACATGGCGCCGACGCCGAGCGGGTAGCGGACGCCCTGGGCGCTGATCAGATGCACGGTCGCGCCGGGGGCGGCCGTGCCGCTCTCGCCGGACCCGGGCGTGGCCTGCACGAGCACGCCCTTGCCGCCGGGCAGCAACACGCCCTCGGCGGTACGCACGCCGTCGCGCGCGCTCTGCCGCACGGGCACCCCGCCGGGTGCGGCCAGTTCCGCCGGCACGCGGTCGAAGACCTCCAGCGTGGTGGTGGGCGGCCCGCCGTCGGCGCCCGCCCGGTAGGTCGCGCAGACCGCCGTCCGCCCCGCGGTGACCGGGTGCAGCGCGGGCAGGGCCTGCGGCATGCCGGCCTCCTCCGCCCGCTGGTCGGTCAGCAGCTTGCCGGCCTGCGCCGGCGTGATGTCGGTGACCTGGCCGCCGTCGCGCAGCAGCAGCAGCGCGCTGATCTCGCCGATCGCGGAGAGGCCCTCCCGGGTGAGCACGTAGTGCTGGCCCGCCGCCCGGAAGACCTGACCGACCTTGGCCGGGCGCTCGGTGAGGGTGCTGGCCTCGTCCTCGCCGGCGATCGCCGGCTTGCGCAGGACCGGCCCGGCGGGCACGGCGTTGAGCAACTGCTGCCCCACGGGCAGGCGGGGCGCGTTGGCCATCCGCAGCGCGGCGAGCGCGGAGTCGCCGCCCGTCACCTGCAACCGCGTGTCGCCGGTGAGCAGGTGCCGCTGGCCGTCGGTCTCCACCAGCACGGCCCGGTCGCCGAGCGGCGCACCACCGGGCAGCGGTCGGTCGATCACCACCCGCGTGCCGGAACGGCGGGGATCGGCCGGGTCCGGTACGTCGCAGACGGACCAGGGCAGGCCCGTCAGCGACTTCCGGTCCGGCAGCGCGTCGGGGGCGCCGACGATGCCGACCGTACGGCCCCGGGGCCGGTCCCGGATCGACGCCTGGGACATCGTGCGCACCTGCGGGGCCGGCTCGTTGATGATCAGTCGGGCCGAGGCGTAGTTGAGGGTGGGGTGCAGTTGCCCGTCGACGAAGACGTACGTCGCCCCGGTCTCCCGCTCGATCACCAGGGTGTTCGGCTCCAGCGGCGCGGTGTTGCCGGTGAACTGCCCGTACGCGCCGACGCCACCGAGCACCACGGCCGCGGCGATGACGCTGCCGAAGACCGCCATGCCGAGCCGCCGCATCGGCAGGTTGCTGGTCTCCGGGTCGCCCGACAGCAGCGCCGAGACGATCCGGCGGGTGACGAAGCGGTACGCCTGCACCTGATCGCGGCGGGTCCGCATGACTTACCTCCGGCGGGGGTGGGTCCGCGACGAGCAGGTCCGAGTCGGTGTCGCGGGCTTCCCTACGATAAGGGGCCGTCGACGGGTCACCGGGACCAGCGCCCGACCCGATCCGGCGGACGCTCCGCCGTCCAGAAAGGACTGTCAGCGATGACGCAGGTTCAGGCGCCACCCGGTCGTCCGGCACCGCAGCCGTCCGGCGTCGCGCAGCGGCCGGTCGTCCCGGCCGACCGGCGCGACCGTGGTCGGATCGGGCCCGTGGCCGTGGGGCAACTCGTGGTGCTGGAACTCTGCGCCCTGGCCGTCTGGGCGGCGCTGGGCGGGCCGGTCTGGCTCGCCGCCGTCGTCGGCGTGCTGTCGCTGGCGGTGGTGGGCGCGGTCTTCGCCCGTCGGGGTGGCCGCTGGTGGTACGAGGACCTGCTGCTGCGCCGGCGGCTGCGGCGGCGGCGGGAGGCGGCCAGGAGCACCGTGGCGGCCGGCGGCGGGACCGACCCCAGGCTGGCGCCCCTGGCCCCGGAGCTGACTGTGACCGAGCTCACGGACCGCGGCACGCGCCTCGGCATCGGGCAGGACGCACAGGGCTGGTTCGCGGCGGTGGCGTTGCAGGGTCACGCCGGGGCGCCCGCCGGCTCGGTGGAGGCGTCGGTGATGGACCGGGCACTGCGGGTGCTCGCCGACTTCACCGGCCCGGTCACCCGCTCCCAGGTCGTCTCGCACACCCTGGTCTGGTACCCGGCGCCGGGAGCGCCGCCCGCGGCCCACCGGACGGTCTGGCTGGCGCTGCGGCTCTCCGTACGGGACGCCCGCGTCGAGACCGTCAGCCGGGGCGGCGGCATGCCCGGCGTGCACCGTACGCTCTCCGCCGGCATCGGCCGGCTGGGCAAGGCGTTGACCGCGGCCGGGCTCGCCCACCGCCCCCTCAGCCGCGACGAGCTGCGCGCGGCGGTGGTCTCCGCGGCCGGGCTGGACCTGGCGCCGGCGCCGCCGGCGGAGACCTGGACGGGGCTGCGCGGCGGCGGCTGGACCCAGCGTTGCCTGGTCCTGCGGCCCCGGGCCGACGCGCCGTTCGGCCCGCTGGTGGACGCGGTGACGGCGACGTCCGCCCCCTCGCACACCCTGGCCGTCGCGGTGCTGCCGGGCGGACGCGTCGCCCCGCCGATGCTCCGGGTGGCGGCGCTCGACGACCACGTGGAGGCGCTGGTCAAGGCGGTGCGGGAGGTGGTCTGCCGGTCCGGCGCCCCGGCCCGCCCGGTGGACGGCCAGCACGGCCCCGGCGTCTACGCCACCGCCCCGGCGGCCACCCGCGTCACGACCCTGCACCCGACCGACTGAGAGCGGGGGACGAAAGAGCCGGTCAGGGGCGGAGGTTGACGATCCAGCCGTAGAGGCCGACGACCCAGACGGCCAGCGGGACCAGCGCGATGATCAGCATGATCTCCACGATGTCGAGCAGCCGGCCCCAGACCGGGGAGATCCGCTTGCCGGCCACGGTGAGCCCGTAGATCAGGCTCACCACGGCCGCGAGCACCAGGCCGCCGAGGATCACGCCGAGGCGTACCGCCGTGGAGCCGTTGCCGAACGTGGCGGCGGCGGTCAGGCCGAGCCCGGCGGTGCCGGCGAACAGCACCGGGGTGCGCTGGGCGCGGCCCAGGAACGGCCGGGCCCGCAGCAGCGACAGCAGGGCCAGCACGAGGCAGAGCAGCACCGCCGGCAGGCTGCCGTGCAGCGCGAGCACGACCTGGGCGCCGAGCACCAGCAGCGACACCGTCCAGAGCAGGCCGGTCAGGAACTCGTCGGCCCGCTCGCTGAGCTGGAGGACCTGCCGGCCGTCCACCGACTCGGTGTCGCTCTTGAGGTCGTCGGGGCCGGTCGGGATGGACGGGACCGGCAGCCGGGCCAGCCGGTACGCCGCCATCGGCAGCGCCGGCACCGCGCCGAACGCGATCGCGGCCACCACCGCGGCGGCGGCCGGCGCGTCGGTGTCGAAGGCCAGGCTGACCACCGCGCCGAGGCCGGTGACGGCGCCGACCGCGACCGCGCCGAAGAAGAGCGGCAGCCGGTCGCCGACGGCCAGCGCGGCCACCGCCGCGCAGAGCACGACGGCCGTGGCGCCGAGGAGCACGTGGGGGGCGGCCAGCTCCGTCAACGGGCGGTCGCCGGCGAGCAGCAGCAGGCCGCCGACCCCCGCGTACGCCAGGCCGACGACCCCCAGCACCGACCCGGTCGCGCTGTCGGCGGCGGCCCGGGACAACACGGCCGCGGCGACCACCAGGGCGACCGCGACGACCAGCGCGGCCAGCGCGCCCGGCAGGTGCGGCGGCCCGGTGAACAGCGCCGCCATCGCGCCGGCGGCCAGCGCCGCGGCGGCGAAGAGCACCGCGAAGGAGCGGGTGGTGCCGACCTGCCAGGCGCCCGGGCGCTGGTTGGTGGCGGTGGCGACGGCGTCGACCACGTCGTCGAAGACGATTTCCGGCGCGGTGGCGGACCGGGGGTTGAAGTAGAGCACCTCGCCGTCGCGGATGCCGAGCTGCGTGGCGGTCCGACCGCCGTCCAGCGGCTGGCCGCCCAGCCGGGCCAGGCTCCAGCCGCCGTGCCGCACCCCCTCGTCGGCCAGGTCCTCACCCGCGTAACGGAGCAGGGTCGGCAGCAGGTCGGCGAGCGGTACGTCCGACGGCAGCGCGAGGTCCATCCGGGTGCGGGGCGCCACGATGGTGATCCGGCTCAGGCCGCCGGTCGCCGTCTTCGTCGCCACAGTGGCCTCCTCGCGCTCTCTACGATCACCCCTGGCCGGCGACGCCGACGCACGGGTTCCTGACGCCCACGGGAGATTACCTACGATGGCGGGCACGTACGATGCCCACCCGACGACTCCGGTCGCTCGCCGAACTTCATCAGGGCCGCTTCTGGGGAGGAGACAGCCGTGAGCACGGTGGTGTTCCGCCGGCTCCCGCGTCAGCCGGGGCCTGCGCTGCCGCGAGGCGAGGTGCTGCTGGAGTCGCCTCCGGAGCTGCCCGAGCCCACCCCGCGCGGGATGGGGCAGCTGCTGATGATCCTGCCGATGGTCTGCGGCGTGGGCGCCATGGCGTTCCTCTACGCGGGCCGGGGCGGCGGCACGATGACCTACATCGCCGGCGGCCTCTTCGGCGTCTCGATGCTGGGCATGGCGCTCGGGTCGCTGAGCAACGGCAACAACGACAAGGCCGAACTCAACGCCGACCGGCGCGACTACATGCGCTACCTGGCCCAGATGCGCAAGCGCACCCGGCGCGCCGCCGAGCAGCAGCGGGCGGCGATGGCCTGGCGGCACCCGGAGCCGGACGCGCTCTGGTCGATCGCCGCCTCCCGGCGGCTGTGGGAGCGGCGGATCACCGAGGACGACTTCGGCGAGACCCGGATCGCCACCGGTCCGCAGCGCCTGGCCGTGGAGATCGTCCCGCCGGAGACCAAGCCGGTCGAGGACCTGGAGCCGATGAGCGCCATCGCGCTGCGTCGCTTCGTCCGCGCCCACTCGAGCGTGCCGGACCTGCCGACCGCGCTCTCCGTGCGGGCGTTCAGCCGGGTGGTACTGCGCGGCGACCGGGAGCCGGTGCTCGACCTGACGCGGGCCGCGCTCGGCCAGCTCGCCACCTTCCACGCCCCGGACGACATGGTCGTCGCGATCGTCGCCGCGCCCGACCGGCAGCCGTCCTGGGACTGGGTGAAGTGGCTGCCGCACAACCACCACAGCGCCCGGACCGACGCGGCGGGCGCCCGCCGGATGGTCTTCGCGAGCCTCGCCGAGGCCGAGGAGGCGCTCGCCGGCGAGCTGGCCGGCCGGCCCCGGTTCGCGCCGGAGGCGAAGCCGCTGACCACCGCGGCGCACCTCGTGGTGGTCATCGACGGCGGTGAGGTCTCGGCCGCCTGCCAGCTCATGGGGCCGGGACTGCTCGGCGCGACCGTCATCGACCTCTCCGGCACCGTGCCGCGGGACGCCGGCCGCTGGTTGCTCTGCCTCGACGTGGGCGACGGCAGCTCCCTCGAACTGGTCCGCGGCACCTCCTCGTCCCGGCTCGGCCGGCCGGACCGGCTCACCGAGGCCGCCGCCGAGGGGCTGGCCCGGCAGATCGCCCCGTACCGGCTGTCGCAGCAGCAGACCACGTCGGAGGAGCCGCTGGCGAAGAGCATGGAGCTGCCGGACCTGCTCGGCGTCGGCGACGCCGCCGCGGTCGACGTGCAGCAGACCTGGCGCCCGCGCAGCCACCGCGACCGGCTGCGCATCCCGCTCGGCGTCGGGCCGGACGGCAACGTGGTCGAGCTGGACTTCAAGGAGTCCGCGCACGAGGGCATGGGCCCGCACGGCCTGATCATCGGCGCGACCGGTTCCGGCAAGAGCGAGCTGCTGCGCACGATCGTCGGCGCGCTGGCGGTGACGCACTCCTCCGAGGAGCTCAACTTCGTCCTGGTCGACTTCAAGGGCGGCGCCACCTTCGCCTCGCTGGACGCGCTGCCGCACACCAGCGCGGTGATCACCAACCTGGCCGACGAGCTGCCGCTGGTCGACCGCATGAAGGACGCGCTGGCCGGTGAGATGACCCGCCGCCAGGAGGTGCTGCGGGCCGCCGGCAACTACGTCTCCCGCTACGACTACGAGAAGGCCCGGGCGGCCGGCGAGCCGCTGGACCCGATGCCCAGCCTGCTCATCATCTGCGACGAGTTCAGCGAGCTGCTCGCCGCGAAGCCCGACTTCATCGACCTCTTCGTGATGATCGGCCGGCTGGGCCGGTCGCTCGGCGTGCACCTGCTGCTGGCCAGCCAGCGGCTGGAGGAGGGCAAGCTGCGCGGCCTGGACACCCACCTGTCGTACCGGATCGGTCTGCGTACCTTCTCGGCGGTGGAGAGCCGGATCGTGCTCGGCGTGCCGGACGCGTACGAGCTGCCCAACGCCCCCGGCCACGGCTACCTGAAGACCGACACCAGCACCATGCTGCGGTTCCGGGCCGCGTACGTGTCCGGGCCGTACCGGGCCCCGGGGCAGGCCGCCGCGTCGTCGCGGGCGCTGGTGCAGCGCCGGATCGTCCGGTACGGGGTGGACTTCGTACCCGTGCAGAACCCGACCCTGCCGGTGCCGGAGGCGCCCGAGCCGGAGCAGCCCGCCGACGGCAAGGCCGTGGCGATGCTGGACGTGCTGATCGACCGGCTGAAGGGGCGGGGCCGCCCGGCGCACCAGGTCTGGCTGCCGCCGCTGGCGGAGCCACCGGGCCTGGGCGAGCTGCTGCCGCCGCTGAGCGTCGACCCGAGGTACGGCCTCTGCACCGCCTCGTGGGGTGGTCGCGGGCGGCTGGCCGCTCCGGTGGGCATCGTGGACCGGCCGTACGAGCAGCGCCGTGACCCGATGCTCGTGGACCTGGCCGGCGCGGGCGGCAACGTGGTGATCGTCGGCGCCTCGCTCAGCGGCAAGAGCACGATGCTGCGTTCCATGCTCGCCTCGCTCGCGCTCACCCACACGCCGCGCGAGGTGCAGTTCTTCTGCCTGGACTTCGGCGGTGGCGCGCTGCGCAGCCTGGACGGGCTGCCGCACACGGCCGGCGTGGCCGGGCGGCGGGACACCGAGGCGGTACGCCGTACGGTGGCCGAGGTGGTGGCCGTCCTGGACGAGCGGGAGAACCGGTTCGCCCAGCACGGCATCGACTCGGTGGCGAGCTACCGCCGGCGCCGGGCGGCCGGGGAGTTCGCCGACGACCCGTTCGGCGACGTCTTCCTCGTCGTCGACGGCTGGAACACGCTGCGCCAGGAGTACGAGGAGCTGGAGCAGACGATCACCACCCTGGCCAACCGTGGCCTGGGCTTCGGCGTGCACGTGGTGCTGACCGCCGTGCGGTGGGCGGAGATCCGGATCAACATGCGGGACCTGCTCGGCACGAAGCTGGAGCTGCGTCTCGGTGACGCCAACGAGTCGGAGATCGACCGGCGGGCGGCGGCGAACGTCCCGACCGGCTCGCCCGGCCGCGGTCTGACCCGCGACAAGCTGCACTTCCTGACCGCCATCTCCCGGATCGACGGCCGGCGCGACATCGACGACCTGACCGAGGCGTCCATCGCCCTGTCCCGGCACGTCGCGGAGGCGTGGAAGGGCCAGCCGGCGCCGAAGGTACGGCTGCTGCCGCGCAGGCTGCCCCTCAGCGAGCTGGCCCGGGTCGTCGACCGGTCGGCGCCGGGCCTGCCGATCGGCGTCAACGAGTCGGCGCTGGCCCCGGTCTACCTCGACCTCGTCAACGAGCCGCACCTGACGGTCTTCGGCGACGCCGAGTGCGGCAAGACCAACCTGCTGCGGCTGATCGCGCGGGGCATCACGGAGCGGTACACCCCGGCGCAGGCCCGGCTGGTCATCGCCGACTACCGGCGCGGTCTGCTCGGTGCGGTCGAGGGGGACCACCTGCTCGACTACGCGCCGTCGAACCAGGTGTTCGCCCAGGGGCTCGCCTCGATCCGCAGCGCGCTGTCCAACCGGCTGCCCGGCCCGGACGTCACCACCGCGCAGTTGCGCGACCGCAGCTGGTGGAAGGGGCCGGACCTCTACATCCTGGTCGACGACTACGACCTGGTCGCCTCGGGCGGGAACAACCCGCTCAGCGCCCTGCACGAGCTGCTGCCCCAGGCCCGCGACATCGGCCTGCACCTGATCGTCACCCGGCGGGTGGGTGGCGTGGCCCGGGCGCTCTACGAGCCGGTCCTGCAACGCCTGCGCGAGTTGGACCAGCCCGGCCTGCTGATGTCCGGCAACCGGGAGGAGGGCGCGGTCTTCGGCACGCTGCGGCCGAGCCCGCAGCCGCCCGGCCGGGGCACGCTGGTGCGCCGCCGCGACGGCCAGCAGCTCATCCAGACCGCCTGGTCGGAGCCGGCCTGAGGGTCCCCCCGCCGAGGCCGGCGGTCGGCGGGACCGCCCCGGTGTGACGGCATCCGGTAACCTGCGGCACGAGCGTCGCAGCCGACGAGAGGACCGTTTTGAGCACATCGTGGACGCCCGGCGGCATGGGCGGGGCCGGGCTCGAGGGCATCCTGCGCCAGGCGCAGGAGCAGCAGCGCCGGCTCGCGGACTTCCAGCGGCAGCGCGCCGAGCTGCGGGTCGTCGGGGAGAGCCCGGACGGCCTGGTCCAGGTCACCGTCGACGGCGACATGAAGGTCGGCGACGTCCAGATCGACGCCCGGGCGATGCGACTGGACAGCTTCAGCCTGGCCGAGTCGCTCCAGGCCGCCATCGACGCCGCCTACGAGGCGCACGCCGAGCGGCAGCGCGAGCTGCTGGAGGAGATGCTCGGCGGCGCGGACCTGGTCCGACGGGCCGAGGCGGGCAAGGTCACCCCGGAGGAGTGGTTCCAGCAGTTCGGGGTGGACCTCAACGACCCGCTGCGCCGGCTGCGCGGCTGACGAGAGGAGAGGGTCCAGTGGCCAACGTCGTCGACGTCGACGCCATCCGCAAGGCCGGGCAGAAGCTCGCGGCCGCCGACGGCCCGATGGCCTACCTGCGCAACGCGCAGCGGGCGCTGGAGGGCGTCAAGCTGTCGGGCATGTCCATGACGCTGCTCGGCCTGTCCGCCGTCAGCGCGCATAACGATGCCGTCGACGGTCACCTCGACAACCTGCGCACCGGCGTCGAGCACCTGGAGAGGGCCGCCGCCAACCTCGAACAGAGCGCGCTCAACTGGGAGAAGTCGGACCAGCCCTGGGTGGTCAAGTGACCTCGCGGGTGCGGGACGCAGGGAGGGTTCGATGCCGGAGATCCTGATCGCGAATTCCTCGGGCTCGGTGGTGGGGACGCACAGCGTCGCCGCGCAGACCGCGCCGGTCCGCTCGCTGGCCGGGGCGGCTCGGGCCAACTGGGTGTGGCTGGTCGGCGCCGCGTTCCTGACCGCCGCCATCATCCACCTCGAGACGTTCGACAACGACGAGGTCAACCAGTCCATCAAGGAGTGGGGCGACGCGGCC
Organism: Micromonospora sp. LOL_025; assembly: GCF_048060285.1. NCBI lineage: Bacteria > Bacillati > Actinomycetota > Actinomycetes > Micromonosporales > Micromonosporaceae > Micromonospora > Micromonospora sp. LOL_025. Next base: position 15,713 of record NZ_JBHMIR010000053.1, read on the forward strand.
CGCTTCCTGGGCGGCGACCAGTTCGGCGCGGCGCTGGAGAGCGTGATCCCCTCCAGCGAGGAGTGGGACTTCGAGGACCGGGACGCGTTCGACGCCTTCGTGCAGAAGCTGAACGCCGAGATCGGGGCGCTCGCGGAGGCGCTCAACGCCAACAAGGACGCGCTGACCGCCGTCCGCGACCACTTCAACGCCTCGATCGACGCCCTGGTCGGCGCGTTGGTGCCGATCCTCATCGCGGTCATCGCGGCCGTGGCCCTCCAGGCGTTCCCGGCGACCGCGCCGCTGGCGCAGGCGATCGGGGTGGCCGGCCTCACCGCCACCGCGGCGATCCTCGGGCTCATCTTCACGGACATCGGCGCGCTGTTCTCCACGGTGGCGTCGGCGTTCCGCGGTAACAGCCAGTACAACTTCGTCTCGGACTCCCGTCCGGGCTGGGCGACCGGCGACGCCGACCCCGACATCCAGGACATCAAGATCGATTGGGTGCAGGATTCGGGCTTCTACCGGGCCTGAGCGACCGGGCGGAGAGGTGGGGTGCCACCGTGTGGCAGAGCATGTTGTTCGGGTACGCGCTGACGACCGTCCCGGTCTTCGTCGTCCTGGGGTTGGTCGCGCAGTTCGCCCGGTCGCGGGTGGCCCGCAGGGCGATGGAACTCGTCCTGCTCAGTGGGGTGGCGGCGTTCGGGCTGGCCCTCGGCACCCTCGCCGACGACGCGGTGCAGTGGGCGCTCGTATCGATGCTCGCCCTCGTCTTCGTGGTCGGAGCGGTGATGCACGTCCGCTCGTACTCCCGTTCCTCCTAGTCGGACGGGGCACTGCGGCGGGCACCCGCGTACCGCGCGGGGCAGGGCTGCGCGTGGTGGACACCGTCCGCTACGGTCTTGACTGAGTGTCCGTCGGTGGGGTGATTGCCTTGCGGCGGGGGAGGACGCGGCGACTGCGCCGCCACAAGAAGACGGAAGGGTGTGAAGCATGGCGTTCGAGGTCGAAGCAGCGACTCTGCATACCGCCGCGGGTGACGTGCGCTCCACGCGCAGCGAGGTCGACGGCGAGCTGAAGAAGCTGTGGAACGTGGTCGACGACCTGGCCATCGCCTGGAAGGGGCAGGCGTCCACCGGCTTCCAGTCGCTCATGCAGCGCTGGAACGAGGACACGGGCAAGCTGCTGACGGCGATGGACAACATCGCCGACCTGCTCGACAAGTCGGGTACGACGCACCAGGTCAACGACGAAGAGCAGCAGCAGATGCTGGACAAGTTCCACTCTGCACTCAACCCGTGATCCGCCGAGACGAGCAGGGGAGGAACTCATGAGCATCAAGGTTGACTACGCGGTCCTCGAGAGCAGCAACCAGCAGATGATGGCCATCTCGCGGACCATCGACGAGAAGCTGGACACGCTGCGTTCGATGCTGTCGAAGCTCCAGTGGGACGGTGAGGACCGTGCCGCGTACGAGCAGCACCAGGCGCAGTGGGACGCCGCCGTCCGGGACATCAACAAGATCCTGAACGACATCGGTGGCGCCGTGGGCATCGCCCGCGAGAACTACGTCAGCACCGAGATGAGCAACGCCAAGGCGTGGAACTGACACAATCGCCGACGCGGCTCCGGTCCGGTTCGACCGGGCCGGAGCCGCGTCGCGTTGTGCGTCGATAGGTCCTGGGAGAATCATGCGTGCGGGGAAGCCTTCGCGGTCCAAGCTCCGGCTGGCCGTCGCGGTGCTGGCGTTGGTCGTCGGCGCCGGTTCCGGTCCACTGGCCGCGCCGGCCCCGGCACGCGCCGACACGGTACGCGGCCTCCAGTGGTACCTCGACACCCTGAAGATCCCGCAGGCCCACAAGCTCACCAAGGGCAGGGGCGTCACCGTCGCGGTCATCGACACCGGGGTCAACCCCAACCTGCCGGACCTGCGCGGTCAGGTCCTGCCGGGCAAGGGCATCGGTTCCGGGACGGCGGCCGACGGTCGCCGCGACGACGACACCAGGAAGGCCCACGGTTCGGCGATGGCCGGGATCATCGCGTCCCGGGGCGGTGGCGCGATGCGGCACCTGGGCATCGCCCCGGAGGCGAAGATCCTGCCCGTCGCGATGGGCGACTCCTTCGACTCGGCAGACCTCTCGCAGGGCATCCGCTGGGCGGCCGACGCCGGCGCCGACGTGATCAACATGTCCGTCGGGACGGGCACGGCGGCGACCCCCGACGAGATCGCCGCCGTCCGGTACGCCCTGGACAAGGACGTCGTGCTGATCGCCTCGGCCGGCAACCGGCTACAGAACGACCGCGTCGTCACCAGCCCCGCGAACATCCCCGGCGTCATCGCGGTGACCGGGCTGGCGAAGAACGGCGAGTTCTTCGCGCAGAGCGCCACCGGTCGGGAGGCCGTGCTCGCCGCGCCGATGCAGGAGATCATCTCTCCCCGGTCGGCGTCGGTGTCGTCCAACGGTTACGGCATCGGCAGTGGCACGAGTGACGCCGCCGCCATCACCTCCGGGGTGGCGGCGCTGGTCCGCGCGAAGTACCCGGACCTCGACGCGGCCAACGTGGCGAACCGGCTGATCCGCACCGCCCGGGACCAGGGCCCGGCCGGCCGCGACAGCCAGTACGGCTTCGGCGCGATCGACCCGCTCGCCGCGCTGACCCGCTCGGTGCCGGCGGTGGACGCGCACCCGTTGCTCGCCGGTGCCGCGAACGGCGCCGACCCCTCCGCGGGCGCGGCAGAGTCGCAGAAGGACGACGGGCCGGCGGTGTCGATCAGCATGAAGAAGGACACCGGCGCGCTGGTCCGGGGGGCGCTCTGCCTGCTCGTGCCCGTCGCGTTGCTGATCCTCGTGATCGTGCTGGTGCGTCGGTCCCGGCGGAAGGCGACCGCTGTCCGGCCCGGCCCGCCCGGGTACCCGCCGCCCGGCGGCCCGCCCGGCTATCCGCCGCCGGGCTATCCACCGGCCGGCGGCCCGCAGGCCGGTCCGCCCGGTTACCCGCCGCCCCCCGGTCATCCGCCGGCCGGCGGCGCACCGGTCGGGTCGCACGGCAACCCGCAGTTCGGCGCGCCCGGATATCCGCCACCCGGCGGGGCACCGGGCATGCCCGCACCGCCCCAGGCGGGGCCCCCGCCCGGGTACGGCCCGACGCCCACCGGCGGGACCCACCCGTACGGTGCGCCGCCGGCACCCCAGGCCGGTGCCTGGCAGCCGCCCGGCGCCGCGCCGACGGCACCACCCCCGCCGGCCCTCGGCGGACACCAGCAGTAAGCCACATTGTCAGTCGGCGACGGGGAGGAACCGATGACGGACGACAGGACGGACCCTCCGGAGGAGATCCGGGTGGACACCCCATACATGCCCATCACCCCGCTGGCACCCACCGTGCACGTCAGCGGCATCACGATGGACAACGTCAACCGGGCGCAGACCCCCTCCGGCCTGGTGCCGGGGGCGGGCGAGAGCGGCGACAACACGGAGTGGGACGCGTCCAGCCTGGACAGCGCCATCGAGTGGCTGGAGTCGCACGCCTCGTTTCTCAACAAGCAGTCGTACACGATGGTCGAGATCCAGGACCGGATGGGCGGCGCGGCGGCGTCGGGCGGCCTGAACGGCGTCGGCGGCGGGGCGACGAGCCCGCTCGGCGCCTTCGACCGGGCGGGCGACCTGGCCCGTAAGCACGGCAGCCTCTTCACCACCACGCAGCAGAGCGTCCGCAAGCTCGCCGAGGACCTCTACCAGGCCGCCAACGCGCTGCGCGAGGTCAAGGAGAACTACGAGACGGCGGAGAAGGCGAACGCCATGTCCGCCGCCGAGATGGAGCGCGCCTTCAGCCAAGCCGCCACCAACGGATCCAACGGCTGATCGGAAGGGTGACAGGATGCCGAGCTGGGAAGAGATGTGCCAGCAGATCGTCGTGGCGGGCAGGCCGGGCGACGTCACCAGCGCCGCGCTGGGCTGGGAGCAGCTGCTGAAGAACCTGAACTCCGTCAAGGAGAGCCTGGAGACGAACGTCGCCGATCTCGGTGAGGTGTGGAAGGGCCCGGCGTACGAGTCCTTCAAGACCCACATCAAGCAGATCGCCACGGACACGGGCCGGGTCGTCGACGACGCCGAGAAGCACAACGGCATCGTCCAGTCGTTGAAGACCGCCGCCGACAAGCTGAGCGCCGCGCAGGCCGAGTTCCCCATCCCCGCGAGCTGCGTCAACGACGTGCTCGAGGCGCGCAACGGCCGCATCGTGATCGACACGGGCCTCTTCGAGATGAAGGTCAAGCCCGACTTCCTGGGCCTGCTCGACCCGCTCACCTCGCTCGCCGACTGGCTCAACGACAAGTCCGACGAGGCGGCCAAGGTCTACAACCAGGTCAGCGGCGACTACGTGACCATCGACTCGGGCACGCCCGGCCAGACCACGCCGGGCACCACCCAGTCGCCGGACGTGCAGACCCCCGACCTCGGCGCCGGCCCCGGCGCCGGCAGCGTCGGCGGCGCGCCCAGCATGGGCGGCATGCCCTCGACCGGTGGCATGCCGGGCGGTGGCATGCCGTCGCTCAGCGGGGCCGGCGTGCCCGAGACCGGGACCACCGGGATCGGCTCCACCGCGCACCCCGGCCTGACCGGTGGCGGCTACGACCCGAGCGGCGGCTACGACCCGAGCGGCGGTTACGACCCGAGCACCGGCAGCCTCGCCGACGACTACGGCAGCGGTCTGGCCGGTGCCGGCGCCCCGACGGTTCCCGCGCTCGGCGGCGGCGGCCTGCCCGGCACCTCCGGGCTCGGCGGCGGTGGCGGCCTGGGCTCCGGTGGCGGGCTCGGCGGCGGGGGCGTCATCCCGGGCGGCGGCTCGCTCGGCCGGCCGGTCAGCCCCAACATGGGGCCGATGATGGGCGGCGGCGCGGCCGGCGCCAACCGCGGTGGCGGCCGGGGCGCTGGTGGCAAGCTCGGTGCGGGCGGCATGGCGCCGATGATGGGCGGCGCGGCCGGTGGGGTCGGCCGTGGCGGCGGGCGCGCGGGTGCCGCCGGCGTGGGCGCCAAGGGCGTCGGCGCGGGCGCACGGGGCGTCGGTGGCATGGCCGGTATGGGTGCCGGCTACGGCGAGGAGGAGGCCCCTCGCAACACCTGGCTGGAGGAGGACGAGGACGTCTGGGGCGCGGACGGCGGCGGTACGCCGGGCATTCTGCGCTGACGGAGTCGCGCCGAGCGCCGTCCACCGCACCGGTGGGCGGCGCTCGGCGTTTCCCGGGCAGACCGGGGAGGGGCGTCAGCCGGTCGTGGCGTCCGTTGCCGACGGGCGGCGGCCCGGGCGCCAGCCCCGGCGTCGCCCGCGGACCAGGATCGGCTTGACGGAGAGCAGCAGCCCGGCGACGAGCGCGCCGACGGCGGCGACCCAGACCGCGACGGTGCCCTGCCAGGCGAGCGGATCCTCGGTGGAGGGCGGTGCGGGCATCGCGCCGGCCGGCGGGTCGGTGCGGGTGCCGAGCACGGTCGCCACCGCGCGGTACGGGTTCACCACCCCGTGACCGATCTCGGCGTTCTTCCCCTCGGGCGGGCTGTCGGCCGTCCGGATCAGCCGGTCGGCGACCTGCTCCGGGTCGAGGTCGGGGTGGGCGGCCCGGACCAGCGCGGCCACCCCGGAGACGTACGCGGCGGCGAAGCTGGTGCCGCCCTGCGGCTCGGCGAGGAAGCCCTCGCCTCCGGGGGCCGGGCCGAGGATGTTCAGCCCGGGTGCCGCGAGGTCGACGTAGTCCCCGCTCACCGAGCTGCCCACGTGACCGCCCTCCTCGTCCACCCCGGCGACCGCGATCACCCCGGGGTAGGCGGCCGGGAACGCGGGCCTGTCCTGCTGGTTCTCCTGGCGGTTGCCGGCGGCGGCCACCACGACCACCCCCTCGTCGAGGGCGTAGCGGACGGCGTCGGCGAGATCCTGCCGGTCCAGGGTCACCAGCGACAGGTTGATCACGTCGGCGCCGTTGCTCACCGACCACCGGATCGCCTCGGCGATCTGCCCCGGCAGACCCTCGTCGGCGGTGGTCCTGGTGTCGGGCAGGACGCGTACCGGGAGGATCCTGGCCTGCGGAGCGATGCCGCTGAACGACGCGCCGGTGCCCTCCTTCCCGGCGATGATGCCGGCGACGATGGTGCCGTGCCCGGCCAGGTCGCAGCGGCCCTCCTGCTGCGGCAGGCCGTTGAAGTCCCGGCCCACCTTGACCTGACCCTTGAGGGCGGGATGGAGGGCGGAGACGCCGGAGTCGATGACCGCCACCGTGACGCCGGCGCCCCGGGAGATCCGCCAGGCCGAGGAGGGTTCGAGTCTCTTCAGCGGCCACGGCGTCTCGGCGGGGGCGGCGACGCCGGGGGGCCCGCAGCGGGGGGCCGCCGCCGCGGCGGGCGACGGGGCGACGACGGCGGTGCCGAGCAGGACCGCAGCCGCTCCACCGAGGACCGCGCGGGCACCGCGCCCGCCTCGGCGGGCCGGCCCGGTCCCGCCCGGTCGGAAACTCTCGCGCACGCGGTGAGATTACCGCCGCGGCCCGAGGGCGCGTGCCGCCGCCCGGACCCGTCGTCAGGAACGCTCGGTGGCCTCGGCCGGCTCCTGCTCGTCGGCGAAGAGGGCGAGGAGGGCGCCGACCTGCCGGTCCGCCTCGGCGGGGTGCCGGAACCGCCCGGCGGGGTTGAGGGTGTACTCGTTGCGTCGGCCCACCCGGGTGCGGTGCAGGTAGCCGCCGGCCTCCAGGTCGGCGACGATCGCCTGCGCGGCCCGCTCGGTGACGCCCACCTCGTCGGCGACGTCGCGGAGCCGGGCGGTGGGGTTGCGGGCGATGGCGAGCAGCACGTGCCCGTGGTTGGTGAGGAAGGTCCAGTTGCGGGTGCTCCCGTTCTCCCCTGTCGTCGCCATGTCCGCCATCGTATGGCCCCTGCTTCGTGTTTTCCTGCGTGCCCTCGCGCGGGCGGACGCACGGCGGGCCCGACCGCCGCCGCGCAGGGACCGCCGAACATATGAAATGCATATCACGCATACCTTGACGTATCTTGCAGTGCGTGTGACGGTGGTGGCAGCCCGCGTCCAGCGTCGGCCCGGGTGACCAGGCCGTTCACGTGCGGAGCGAGGTGTGGGATGAGTCGTCCCGGATCGCCAGGAACTCAACCGGGCCCGGAGCGGACGCTCCCGGTGCCGACCACGGGCGGGGCACCGACCGACGTCGACACCCCGTTCGCCGTCCCCACGAGTCCCGAGCAGGCGCTCGCCGAGCTGCACGCCGGCAACCGGCGGTTCGTGACCGGCGCGCCGCGCCACCCCAACCAGGACGCCGGGCACCGCGCCGCGGTCGCCGACGGGCAGCACCCCTTCGCGGTGATCGTCGGCTGTTCCGACTCCCGGCTCGCGGCCGAGATCATCTTCGACCGTGGCCTCGGTGACCTCTTCGTGGTCCGCACCGCCGGGCACACCATCGGCCCCGAGGTGCTCGGCAGCGTGGAGTACGCCGTCACGGTCCTGGGCACGCCGCTGGTGGTGGTGCTCGGGCACGACTCCTGCGGGGCCGTCCAGGCGGCGCGTACGGCGGACGCCACCGGCACCCCGCCGGTCGGGCACCTGTGCGCCGTGGTGGACGCCGTGGTGCCGAGCCTGCGCCGGGCCGCCGCCGAGGGAGTGGACGACATCGACCGGATCGTCGACATCCACATCGCGCACACCGTCGAGGCGATGCTGGGCCGATCCGCCGTGCTCGCCGCGGAGGTGGCCGCCGGCCGCTGCGGGGTGGTCGGCATGTCGTACCGGCTGACCGCCGGCGAGGTGCGGACGGTGGCCTCGGTGCCCGCCCGTGCGGCCGACGCGCCGGAGCCGGCGGCCAGCGCCCCCCTCCGCTGACTGTGAGCATGGCGGGGTCGGCTCGGGAGTGGTGAGCTGATAGCCGGCAGTGGCAGGCGTGACCCTT